>JAFSBV010000016.1 GCA_017437125.1 Bacteroidales bacterium
GACGGACACTGCCTCCATAAAACAGTTAAATTTATGCCAAGATCGGTAAATTCAGTTGCCTCAAGGGCACGCCGCAAGAAGATTCTTAAAAGAACCCGCGGTAATTTTCTTTCAAGAAAGAACGTTTGGACGGTAGCAAAGAACACCTACGAGAAGGGTCTCTCGTATGCTTACCGTGATCGTAAGAACAAGAAGCGCTCATTCCGCGCACTCTGGATCCAGAGAATCAATGCTGCTGCACGTCAGTACGGCATGACATATTCTCAGCTCATGGGTCGTATCGCTAAGCAGAACATCGGTCTCAACCGTAAGGTGCTCGCAGACCTTGCCATGAACAACCCTCAGGCATTTGAGGCTATCATCAATTCTGTAAAATAGTTTGAGCTGATGAGCTTGAAGGAATTATACCACAATAAATGGGCGAGGTTCGGCTTTTGGGCTGTCCTTTACATCTTGTGGGTAATCTGGCTCGGAAATTATTGGTGGCTTTTCGGACTTGTCCCTATCTTCGATCACCATATAACCCGCAAGGTTAACTGGCTGTTCTGGAAGAAGGAATACAAGGAAGGAGAAAAGAGAAACGCTCTGCTTGACTGGCTTGATGCCATCATATTTGCGGTTGTCGTAGTCACATTCATCAATACTTTCTTTTTCCAGGCATTCAAGATTCCTTCATCTTCGATGGAAAGCTCGCTTTATACAGGTGACCACCTGTTCGTAAGCAAGCTTGCATATGGTCCGAAGATGCCGCAGACACCTCTTACCATTCCATTCACTCATAATGTGATCGGTGGAAAAGAGTCATACTCGACGCTTATCCAGAGCGATTACAAGAGGTTGAAAGGATTCGGTGAAGTAGAGACAGGAGATTATGTGGTATTCGGATTCCCGCACGGTGACACAGTGTTTGTAAGTGATCCTGCAGCGGACTACTATACCATCACAAGGACATACGGACATGATTATGCTCATAAGCTGTATGGACCTGTAAAAGTGAGGCCTTCTGACAAGAAGGATCATTATGTGAAAAGATGCGTAGCGGTAGCCGGTGATACACTGGAAATCATTGATGGAAGGGTATATATAGATTCAAAGCCTCAGGAAGTCTGGCCAGGAGTTCAGAACTCTTATACGGTCGTAACTAACGGACAGAGGATCAACCCTGTAAATCTTGATAAGATCGGACTGAATATTTCAGAACTCTGGTACGACCAGAAGCTTCCGGGATATCCTTCGATGCCACTCACGGCAGAAATGCTTGAAGCGGTCCGTTCACTTTCGAATGTTGTATCTGTAACTGAGAATATTGACAGATGGCCGGCCGATTATCCGGATTCAGAAAAGACCATCTTCCCGTTCTCTCCTGATTACAGATGGACCCGTGACAATTTCGGTCCTCTTTGGATCCCTGAAAAGGGTGCAGAAGTCGAACTGACACTTGAAAATCTTCCTCTTTACGAGAGAATCATAACTTCATATGAGGGAAATGAACTTTCAGTCAGGGATGGAAAGATCTTCATCAACGGAGAAGAAGCTCAAAGCTATACTTTCGCACAGGATTATTACTTTATGATGGGAGACAACAGGCACAATTCCCTCGACTCAAGATATTGGGGTTTCGTACCTGAAGATCATATAGTCGGAAAGCCCGCATTGATCTGGCTCTCAATCGATGGGAACAAGAAGTTCCCGAAGAATATAAGGTGGCGCAGGTTCTTCAAATTTGTATAGAAATTTTGCAATTGCGATTTTTTTATGCGATATTTGCAGCCCGCTAATAATGAATTAATTAAAAAAGTTATATACAATGGCAAAGGTTTGTCAAGTTACAGGTAGAAAGAGAATGGTAGGAAACAACGTTTCCCATTCTAAGAGACGTACAAAGCGCGTCTTCGCTCTCAACCTCAAGACCAAGAAGTTCTGGTCAGAGGAGGAGCAGAGGTTCATCACACTTAAGGTGTCTTGCAAGGGTATGAGGACAATCGAGAAGAATGGTCTCGACGCTACGATCAAGGACGCTCAGAAGAAAGGATTTATTAACCTTGTTTAATTTTTCAGATTATGGCAAAGAAAGCTAAAGGTAACAGGGTGCAGGTCATCCTTGAGTGCACTGAGCAGAGAGAGAGCGGTGTACCAGGTATCTCAAGATACATCACAACAAAGAATAAGAAGAACACGACTCAGCGTTTGGAGCGTAGAAAGTATAATCCGTTCCTCAAGAAGGTTACTCTTCATCGCGAGATCAAATAATTAGGAGGATTAAAAAATGGCAAAGAAAGCAGTCGCAACCTTCAAGACCGGTACACTCAAGAAGATGGTTAAGTGTATCCGTATGGACAAGTCTCCAAAGACAGGTGCTTATGTATTCACTGAGCAGCTCGTAGAGGAGTCTGAGACAAAGGATTTCTTCGCAAAGAAATAATTCTTTCCGAATAGAATATAAATAGTGGCGCAGTTGAAAATATTCAGCTGTGCCACTTTTTTATGCGCCATAAAAACCTTATATTTGCAAGTTAAACATAGGGTTTTATGGGTATTTTTGACAAAGGAGTAAAAAAGACTAACATGGGCTTCTTCCAGAGGCTTTCACATGCCATTGTCGGCAAGGCAAAGGTTGATGATGATCTGCTGGATGCTATAGAGGAAGCGCTTGTGGCTACTGATATGGGTGTAGATACTACGCTCAAGATCATCGAGAACCTTGAGGAAAGGGTGAGCCGTGACAAGTATGTGACCATGGACGAGCTTATAGATATGCTTCGTGACGAGATCGCGAAGCTTCTTAATGTTAAGGATGGCGAGACTGTTGACGATATGGTCGAGCCGTTCGACTTCTCTAAAAAACCGTATGTCATCATGGTTGTCGGTGTGAACGGAGTCGGCAAGACCACGACCATCGGCAAGCTTGCCAGCAGGCTTCAGACTCAGGGAAAGAAGGTTGTGGTAGGTGCAGCAGATACCTTCAGGGCTGCAGCGGTTGACCAGCTTACCATCTGGGCAGAGCGTGCGGGAGTCGATATCGTGAAACAGGATATGGGTTCGGATCCGGCTTCTGTCGCTTTCGATACCGTGAAGTCAGCTGTTGCCAAGAATGCAGATGTCGTGCTCATTGACACAGCCGGTCGCCTTCATAACAGGATTGACCTTATGAACGAGCTTACAAAGATCCGTAATGTCATGAGGAAGGTGATTCCGGATGCTCCGCATGAAGTCCTTCTCGTTCTTGACGGATCCACAGGCCAGAATGCCTTCCAGCAGGCAAAGGAGTTCGCCCGGGCAACTGACATCACAGCTCTGGCTATAACGAAGCTTGACGGTACTGCTAAAGGCGGTGTTGTGGTAGGTATAGTCGATCAGTTCCGTGTCCCTATCAAGTTCGTGGGAATCGGTGAGGGCATAGATGATCTTAAAGTGTTTGATAAGAGGGAATTCGTCAAGTCTCTCTTTTCAAAGGAAGACCTTCCTGACGGTCGATATCAATAGTCGGGTAATCAGAGAATAATCAAAAGACAATAATATATGAAGATTTCTTATAACTGGCTCAAGGATTATCTTGAGTGTGATCTTTCTCCGGAAGCCGTTGCAGAGGCTTTGACTTCAATAGGACTTGAAGTGGATTCTCTTGAACAGATCGAGGAGATTCCTGGCGGACTGGCAGGAGTGATAGTTGCAGAGGTAGTCGAGTGTGTGGATCATCCTGATTCAGATCATCTCCATGTTACAAAGCTTAATACGGGAGATCCTGAGCTTCTTCAGGTTGTCTGCGGTGCTCCTAATGTCGCAGCAGGCCAGAAGGTGCTTCTCGCTACAGTAGGAACTGTTCTTGGCGAGGATTTCAAGATCAAGAAGTCGAAGATCCGTGGTGTGGAATCATTCGGAATGATCTGTGCGGAGGATGAACTCGGAATAGGTGAGTCTCATGACGGCATCATGGTTCTCGAGCCTGAGACTGTAGTCGGCACACCTGCAAAGGATTATCTCGGACTGGCGACAGATGCACTCATCGAGATAGGACTCACTGCCAATCGTGTCGATGCTGCTTCTCATATAGGAGTTGCGCGTGACCTCTATGCATATCTCAAGCATAACGGTATTCCTTGCAGACTGAATATTCCTGATGTGTCTGCCTTTGCTGAAGGTGAGGGCGAGGCCATCCCTGTTGAAGTGCCGGCGACTGAAGGATCTCCAAGATATACAGGAACAACCATCAAGGGCGTGAAGGTGGCTGCTTCTCCGGAGTGGCTCCAGAAGAAGCTCCTTGCCATCGGACTCAGACCGATAAACAATATCGTTGACATAACCAATTTCGTGCTTCATGAGACCGGTCAGCCTCTCCATGCATTCGACGCATCCAAGATCTGTGGTGGAAAGGTTGTTGTGCGCTGGGCTGAAGAGGGTGAGAAGTTCGTTACCCTTGACGGTGTGGAGCGTACGCTTAGCTCAGCAGACCTTATGATTGCAAATGCCGAGAAGCCGATGTGCCTTGCCGGTGTATTCGGAGGCGAGGAGTCTGGTGTTACTGAGTCAACTGTGGATGTCTTCCTCGAAAGCGCATATTTCAATCCTGTATCTGTAAGAAAGAGTTCGAAGAGACATGGCCTCAAGACGGACGCTTCATTCCGTTACGAGCGTGGAGCCGATCCTCTGATCGTTGACTATGCTGCTAAGCGAGCTGCCCTTCTTATCCAGGAACTTGCCGGAGGACAGATCTGTGGCAAGGTTCAGGAAGTTTATCCTGAGAAGATTGAAAAGAAGACCGTGGAGCTTGATTATGACCGTATCGAGAACTTTGTCGGAAAGAAGATCGGACATGATGTCATTGAAAGCATTCTTGAGGCCCTTGCTTATGAATTCCTTGAGAAGACCGAAAATGGTGCCAAGGTGGCGGTTCCGTCATATATGATCGATGTATATCGTGAGTGTGACGTCTTGGAGGAGATCCTCAGAATATACGGATATAACAATATCGAACTCCCGCAGGCTATGAGAATGTCAGTGAATGCACCTCAGAAGCCTGAGCCTGAGCAGGTAAGAAAGTCTATCGCAGACTTCCTTGCTGCCAACGGATTCGTGGAGACGATGAACAACTCTCTGACAAAGTCAGACTATTATGCAAAGCTCAAGACCTTCCCTGAAGAGAAGTGCGTGAGGATAATGAACCCTCTCAGCTCAGACCTTAATGTCATGAGGCAGACTCTTCTTCTTAACGGACTTGAGGTGATCGCTTATAATATCAACCGCCAGATCACGAACATCAAGACATTCGAGTACGGTTCGGTATATTCATTCGATCCGGAAAAGGACGGAAAGACCCTTGATTCATATGAGGAGCATACATGCTATGCACTTTTCATGAGCGGTCAGCCGGACAAGTCATGGAGAGTAGATCCTGGCAAGGGAAGCTATTTCCAGCTCAAGGGATATCTCGAACTTCTCCTGAAGCGTTTCGGGTGCGATATCTATTCTCTTGAGACAGAGGCCGCTCCTGCAGATCTCTTCTCGGAGGGACTTGCGTACAACCTTCCTGGTTCGCACCAGCCTCTCGCAGTGATGGGAACCATCGCTCCTGCAAGACTCAAGCAGTTCGGCATCAAGCAGCCTGTATTTGCTGCCGAGATCAGCTGGCCGGCATTGTTCGCCCTTATCAAGAGAAACAAGATCAAGTACTCGGAGCTTCCTAAGTTCCCTGAAGTAAGACGTGACCTTGCAATCCTTCTTGACGAGTCTGTAAGCTATGCAGATCTTCGTAAGAGTGCGTTCCGTGCAGGCAAGAAGCTTCTTAAGCAGGTCGGTCTGTTCGACGTTTACAGAGGCGACAAGATTGCAGAGGGCAAGAAGCAGTATGCTCTCAGCTTTGTACTTCAGGATCTTGACAAGACCCTGACAGACAATGATGTGGAGGGAGTGATGAGCAAATTGCTCTCTACATTCCAGAACGAGTTCGGAGCGACATTGAGATAATATGAAAAAGTGTCACAGGCATATCGTACTGCTTATGGTAGTCATCCTTTCGGTATTTTCTTCATGCCGGAAGGATGAGGCTGAGGTCATACCACGTGCCAAGCTGTCAAAGATATATGCCGAGATGCTGGTGACTGATCAATGGATCACTACGACTCCTGGTATCAGGATGATTGCCGATACATCGCTTGTATATGAGCCTATTCTGCAGAAATACGGATATGATTCGGATGATTACCGCAAGAGCGTGGATCATTACATGAATGACCCTGAGCGTTTCTCCCGCATCCTGAGGACGTCTGCAGAAATAATTGACAAGAAGATCGAGGAACTTAAACATGAGCAGCGTATCATGGAAGCCAGAGCCAAACTGCCTAAGATCAAGACGGATTTCAGGCCGACTGACTTTGTCCCTTACCTTGGCGACGAGCCTTATGTGCATTTCTACGACAGCCTCGTTGTCGAGCTTGATACGGCCATGATGTACCGTCTGGTGTCATTGGAAAGGGCGGATACGATATATGACAGACTTCGCATGATCATAGTGGATTCGCTCTATATGAATGACAGCATTCCGAGACTGGACTCGATACTTGCTTCTGACAGACTGTTGACGGAAATCGGTGCGGATTCATTGAGAAAGCTCAGGCTTGATACCGTAAAAGTAGAGGTCAAGGCTGATAATGCGGAGCTTGACATCAAGGCTGATACTGCAGTGCTTGATATAAAGCCTGTCAGGAAGGCGAGAATCATGAAAAAGGATTTATAATAATGAGTATCAGAAGAATAGCGGCATCCTATGTATATACTCTGGATGCGGGGACGATAAAGAACGGCTTTGTGGAGTATGATGATGCTGACGGAACAATCATTTCAACAGGTGAATGTTCCGAAGGCGATGACATCATTTCTGGTGCTCTCGTTCCTGGTTTCGTAAATGCTCACTGTCATGTGGAGCTATCCCATCTTCATGGAAAATTCCGCAAGGGTACGGGTATGGCCGGCTTCATAGACCAGATCAACGAGCTCCGTGACTGGGCCGGCCGTGAGACCAAGATAGAGCTTACACGCAGATGGATGGACAAGATGTGGAATGACGGAGTGTCGGCGATGGCTGACATCAGCAATGATGATTCGTCATTTGAAGTCAAGAAGTCCCATCCGCTATATACAAGGACTTTTCTGGAGGTATTCGGCAGTGAACCGGAAATGTGCGAGGGAGTCATGTCTGATGTGATGAAGCTCAACGAAACGGCTTCTGCATATGGAATAGATGCTGCACCTACACCTCATTCCTGCTATACCATGAGCCCTCAGCTTCTGAGTGCTTCTGCTGCCGCAGGACTGAAGTCAGGATTCCTCTCATATCATTCTCAGGAGAGTCAGGAAGAAGAGGATCTTCTGATGACAGGCACGGGAGCAATGTACGAAAACAGGAAAAGGTCGGGAATGAGCACTCCTACTGTTACCGGAGAGTCCTCTCTCAAGTATTTCCTCGACAGACTTGCTGCGGCATGTCCTGCACCATATGACCAGAACATTCTTCTGGTTCACAATGTCTGTCTTAAACAGGATGATATAGATGCCTTGAAGAAGGTCATGAAGAATCCTTACTTTGCCATCTGTCCGCTTTCGAACATCTTCATTCACAATGCCTTGCCTCCTGTGGAACTGATGAGGAAGAACGGACTTGCAATTGCAGTCGGTACGGATTCGCTTTCAAGCAATGATGACCTTGATATGGTGAAGGAACTTGCCTGCCTTCATGAAGCATTCCCTGAAGTACCTATGTCGGAAATGCTTGAGTGGGCATGTATGAACGGTGCGCGTTTCCTTGGAAAGGAAGATGAACTTGGAAGCTTTGCTCCAGGCAAGCGTCCGGGCATCGTACTTGTGAAGGATATTGATCAGGATGGCTTCGTTACAGCTGAAAGCCGTTCATCAAGAATAATATAGAGTATGCTTCATTTTGATGACATAGTATTCGGACCGATATTCAGCCGCAGGCTTGGATCTTCTCTTGGCGTGAACGTACTGCCCTCAAAAGGGAAGCTGTGTAATTTCGACTGCGTTTATTGTGAGTGCGGATGGAACAAGGACGGTATCGCCGAGAGGCGTTTCCCTTCTCTCGAGGAGGTCGAGGCTGCACTTGAGGAGAAGATGTCCAAGGCATCGGCAGAAGGAGTTCCAGTTGACTCCATAACATTCTCAGGTAATGGTGAGCCTACCATGCATCCGGATTTCCCAGAGATAATCGATGCTACCTTGAGATGCAGGGACAGATATTTCCCTCAGGCAAAGGTTTCCGTACTTTCTAATGCTACGCTTATCGGAAGGTCGGCTGTCGCTGAGGCTCTGATGAAGATCGATAATCCGATCCTTAAGATAGATGCTTCATCCGATGCTCTGATATCCATGATCAACAAGCCGGTAGGAAGCTACAGACTGGCAGAGGTCATAGAGGCGATGAAGAAGTTCAACGGTAACTTCATTCTCCAGACCATGTTCCTCAGATCACCTGATTTTGATACGGCTGCCCCGGAGGCACTGGAGAATTGGATGGATATCGTCAGGGAACTGAAGCCTCGCGAGATAATGGTATATACCATAGACAGGGAGACTCCTGACAAGAGTCTGCAGAAATATACAGTTGAAGAAATGACGGCTTTCGTCCGCCCGCTGATGGATGAAGGCTTCAAGATACAGGTGAGAGGATAATGAGAACAGTGATTCAGAGAGTGTCTGAGGCTTCGGTCTCGGTACCTGAGGAAGGATATGTATCGGAGATAGGAAAGGGCCTTCTTGTCCTTGCGGCATTCATTGATGAAGATACTGACGAGGATATTGAATGGACTGCGAAAAAGATTGCGGCAATGCGTATCTTCGATGATGCCGATGGTGTCATGAACCTTTCAGTGAAGGATGTGGATGGAGAGATTCTGGCTGTAAGTCAGTTCACTCTGTATGCGTCAACTGTCAAAGGAAATCGTCCGTCATATATAAAGGCGGCCAAGCCGGACATAGCGATCCCTCTCTATGAAAAGTTTCTGTTGAAGCTTGAAGAACATCTGGGTAAAAGACCTGGAAGGGGCATATTCGGAGCCGACATGAAAGTGTCGCTTCTGAATGACGGCCCGGTGACTATAATTGTGGATTCAAAATTGAAATTTTAAGATATATGGATTATTTAAGCAAATATGGCTATTCTCCTAATCAGGAGGCGATAGGAAGAGCCCTTGACATCATTGCTGCAAATCTTGACAATGTGTCATCTGAACAGGTATTGAAGGACTGCTTCTCAATGATGGACCTCACCACTTTGAAGACAGACGATACCCCTGCTTCCGTTACCAGACTTGTGAACAAGGTGAACTCATTCCGTGAGTCATACCCTGAGTGGCCTCTGCCTGCATCGGTTTGTGTATATTCGAACTTTGCATCGGTAGTTAAGGAAGCAAGAGCCTGCGACTTCAACATTACTGTCGTATCAGCTTGTTTCCCTACTTCCCAGAGTTTCCTTGAAGTGAAGCTGAAGGAGTGCGAAATGGCTGTGGAACAGGGCGCTGATGAGGTGGATATCGTCCTTGCACTCAATTCATTCCTTGCCGGAAACCATGAGGCTGCGGCTGAGGAGATCCGTCAGGTAAGAAAGACGATCGACGCAGTAGCTGCAAGACAGGGAAGGAACGTACATCTCAAGGTGATTCTTGAGACAGGCCTTCTCAGAACTCCTGAGGCTATTGCCAATGCCTCGTTCCTTGCTATGGAAGCCGGTGCAGACTTCATCAAGACATCTACCGGTAAGGTTGATGTGAATGCCACACCTGTAGCTGCTTATGTGATGTGCGAATGTATAGCAAGATTTAAGGAAGTGACAGGCAAGAAGATCGGATTCAAGCCGGCAGGCGGCATATCTTCAGCAATGGACGCACTTTGCTACTATTCCATCGTATCATCCGTTCTCGGAAAGGAGTGGCTCAACAAGGAATATTTCCGTTTCGGTGTAAGCCGTGTTGCCAACAGCATCCTTTCTGCCGTAGAGCAGAAGACCGTGAGCTTCTTCTAAGTCATATCGTGGAACCTTGTGGAACAATTAGTTTGATTTTTTATAAATATTAAACTAATTTTCAGATAGAAACCGGCCTCTCAGATGTCTGAGAGGCCGGTTTCTGTAAATAGCCGAATACTTTTTGAGTAAACGGCTATTTGTCGGGAACTTTGTCTCCGTAAATAAAAGATTGCATTATGAGAGATAAAGTTACATTGGTGCTGATGACATTGGCTATGATGTCCTGCAGCAGAGAGGGGATGAGATCGGACCGTGATCTGGATTTTGAGTATGGCCGTAACATCCCTCATGACATGATTGTTCTCGGAGACCGTCTGGAGAATCCATATACGACGGAGAACATGACGAAGGCTCTGAATTCGCTTTATCCTACGAAGGCTGACAGGATTGATGTCAAGACCACCAATCTGTATGTCAGATTTCTTCCCAAGGATGATGTGGAGTATGAGATGCTTAAAGAGATGACACCGTTCCTGATGGATCATCCACTTGATTATGATATAGTTGTGGAAGGTGACTGGTATCATGATCCTGAGGTCCCGGAGGGAAATGTCACATGGCAGTATGCCGTCGTGCCACGCGATTTCGTGTTTCCTGACATAAGTCACGAAATGATAGATGAATGCTTCATTGCTGAAAATGATCCGGGAACGAGGGCTGACGGAATCGACTGGGAGGCCGTGGAGAAGGAATCATACAGGCTGACAGGCAATTCGGATATGCTGAAGCCGGAAACCAAGGCCGAAAAGGCCAGCCCTTCGGGCCGTATCACCATAGTTGACGAGGATTATTGTGAAGGAAAGCCTCTGGGAGTGTCCGGAGTGACGGTTTCCTGCAATTCGTTCGTAAAATTCGCTCATGCAACGACAGACAGGGACGGGTATTATGAGATGGATAAGACCTTTTCCTCAGACCCGCGTTACAGAATAGTATTCAGAAATGAAAAGGGGTTTTCCATCGGCCTCAATCTGGTACTTGTCCCTGCTTCTGTCTCGACTTTAGGCAAAAGCAGCCCTGAAGGAGTTGACATGACCGTGACTAAAGATTCAGATGAAAAGCTCTTCAGGAGGTGCGTGGTGAACAATGCCGCCTACGACTACATAAGCCGGTGCAGCCCTGAAGATCTTGACATCTCTCTTCCGCCTTCGGATCTCAGGATCTGGCTGTTTGACGCCATGTCGGCGAGCAGTGCGGTGATGATGCATCACGGTGCAGTCGTCCGGAGCAATATCATAGAAGGTTTCCTTGGCAGGTTCTCCAGCCTTCTCGAGTTCTTCCTTCCAGACCTTACCATCGGTACAAAGCATATTGACAATTACAAGGTCCTGTATTCCTCCACCTGCCATGAACTGGCACATGCGAGCCATTTTGCAAACGTTGGGACTTCATATTGGGACAATTACATACGGTATATCCTGGAATCGTTCATTGCGACAGGAGGCATGACGTACGGGAATGGGGACGGCGCATTCTCCGGACACTGCGAGATAGGGGAAATGTGGGCATATTATCTTGAAAGCAAGATATTCAAGGAAAGGTATGGCGGTGGATTCCCGAGCTTCGGTACAAGCTACTGGTTCTTTCCCCAGATCTTCCGCTATCTTGATGACAGAGGTATAGAGACATCGGAAATCTTCTCCGTCCTGGAGAAGGACGTGACATCCCTTTCCGGATTGAAGGCGGCGCTCACCACTTCTTTCCCGGAAGACAGGGCGGTAATAGAACAGATATTCAGCAGATATTGACAGCATGAAGAAATCATTGATAATCATATTGTTCCTGATCCTTGCCCTGCCTTCGCCCAGCTGTATGGCGCAACGTTTCTCAGTATCAACAAATCTGCTTGGCTATGCGGCGCTGGGAACCATGAATGTAGAAGGATCATATTCCCTGTCCAGACGATTCAGCCTGACGGCAGGAGCCATCTATAATCCTTTCACTTTCCGTGAAGATTCTCCGGAGCAGATGCAGCTTCGTCAGCGTTCCTTCAGCCTCGGCTGCAGGATATGGCCGTGGCATACATGGTCCGGATGGTGGTTTGCTGCGAAGGGACGCTATCAGGAATATAATTTCGGAGGACTGATATCCTCACGTACGGATGAAGGAGACCGCTACGGCATGGGAATATATGCTGGCTACACCCATATGCTTGCTCCTCACCTCAATATGGAATTCGGGTTGGGAGCATGGGCTGGTCTGGATGACTACAGAACGTATTCATGTCAGGACTGCGGTATTACTGTCGGAGAAGGCAGGAAAACCTTCATCCTGCCTGATGATGTAATGATTGCTCTGGTATATGTGTTCTGAAACAAAAATCATTTTGCTGCTTATATGTGCAGCCGTGGTGTCTTGCTCCCCTTACAGGAAGATGAGCCGAATACGCTCGGGAGAAGTGGCTATGACGCTTTCTGTCGCAGATGAAAAGCCTCTTGAAGAAGATGATGAGGATGAAGAACTCGTGATTGACAGCATCCGTGGTACTCTTTCCGGTGAGCCGATAATAATGAATGCCATAAAGGACTCTGAAACAGGGGAAATGGTGGCTACAGATGTCATCAATGCTTCGAAGGTGACTGCTCGCTTCAGGAATGTGGCCGAAAGGGCAGGATATGTATCGGTAAGCTTTGATGTGACTGTACCGGCATCGATGTCTGATTCCGAATGGCAGCTGAAGATCCTGCCTCTGATGATGATACAGCAGGATACATTGCCTCTTGATGCCTTGTATGTGACAGGAGAGAAATACCGTGCGGATCAGATCCGAGGTTACGAACGCTACAAGGCTTTCCTTGCCTCCATCATAACGGATACGACGGATTTCATCAGGATAAGGCAGCTGGAGATATTCCTGGAAAGGCATTATCCCGAGACCTATGCGATGAAGACGGATTCGTCCTTTGTGCCGGCTCCAATGGCTGAGAATGTATTTGGAGTGACCCAGAGAGAAGCCCTGATCCATTATTCCAAGCATCTGAAATGGAAGATGAACGAGAGACGTAAAAGCCGTAAGGACATGATGTTCGATAAATATGTGAAGGATCCTATAATCTCGGAAGGAATACGCCTGGATACGGTGATGGCATCATCTGACGGTGATTTCATATATCGCTACATACATACGTTCCGGAGCCGTCCCGGATTGAAGAGGGTGACTGTGTCATTGGACGGAAAGCTTTATGAAAGAGGGGAATGCATACATGAATTCCCTTTCCCGGAAGATCTGACATTCTATATAAGCTCTCTGTCCGGCCTTATGGATGACAGGCCGAAATACAGGATGTATGTGCTTGAAAGAGTGGTATATGACAATACCAAGGCATTGATTGACTTCCATCAGGGGAGCGCAGAGGTTGACACTACCCTTGGAGACAATGCGTCGGAGCTTCAGAGAATACGCAGATGCATCGGTGATGTGGTCTCGAGAGAGGAGTTCGAACTTGATTCGCTTGTCATTGTCGCCTCGTGTTCCCCTGAAGGAACATACGTGGCCAATCGCAGGCTGTCGGCTGAAAGGTCTGAGTCTGTAAGGAAGTTCATCAGTGAAGATGTTCCGGATGAATGGCAGGGCAGGCTCAAGGCTTCCGAACTGCCGGAGAACTGGCAGCAGCTGGAAAAGCTGGTGGCAAATGACAGTGTCATCGGAGCTGATGCGAAGAAGAGGATTCTGGATGTCATGAGTGACAGGAGCGATCCCGATATGACTGAATTGCGGCTGTCGCATATGCCGGAATACCGTCATATGCGCGAAAAGCTCTATCCTCAGCTGAGGAGCGTGCGTTTCGACTTCTTCATGCACAGGGTCGGAATGCAGAAGGATACCGTACATACTACCGAGCTTGATACCGTGTATATGTCAGGAATTGAGGCTATGAGAGAAATGGATTATAAGAAGGCTGTGACCATATTGAGGCCATATGACGATTATAATGCGGCCCTTGCATTCATGTCTGCCGACTATAACCATTCAGCTCTTGATGTCCTGAACCGTCTTGATGATGCTGATCCGAAGGTGTGCTATCTAATGGCGATGGTCCTGTCCCGCCTGGAGCAGCATGAGGAGGCAATGAAATATTACAGGTTGTGTCTGGCTTATGACCCTTATATGAGGCACAGAGCCAATCTGGATCCGGAAATGCATCTGCTCGTCAGGCAGGACGGATATGAAAACGAATAATGAAACATATTGTGTCTGATCATGAATAAAAGATATTCTATACTGCCGGTCATGGTTGCCGGCATATTGCTCTGGGCCGGCTGTACGGTCAAGGAAGACAGGACTATGTGCCCGTGCATCCTTGTCCTGGATATGAGTGAAGTGGATACGCTTCAGGTGAAGTCTGCAGATCTGTTTGTTACGGATGATGATGGCTTTCTTTATGAGGAAGTGCTCGGACCGGAGGATTTCCGCGAGGATCATGTTGTGGAGGTCCCACGGAAACCTCTGGATCTTGCGATATGGAGCGGAGCGCCGGAGATCGATCCGAAGGACGGTCTTGTCATACCATATGGAGAAGAGTGCCCTCCTGTCCGCTTCCATTTGTCAAAGATGGAGGCGGGAGCGGAAGCTGTTCGTGAAGTCGTCAGGATGCGCAAGAACCACTGTATCATGACCGTACAGCTCAACTGGACTGATATTGATCTTGAAGATATCGTCATGACAGGTAATGTGAACGGATACGGGCCGGACGGATCTCCTTCGGAGGGTGATTTCCTTTTCAGGATGGACAATGTCGATGAAGGTGATTTCAGGGTCGTCCTGCCGCGTCAGATTGATGATTCCCTGATAATGGAGGTAAGCGACAGATCCGGCGCGGTCAGACGTTTTTCCATAGGAGAGTACATTGCCCGCAGCGGATATGACTGGACGGAACAGGATTTGAAAGACATAACTGTAGAACTGGATATAGCCTTTCTGCAGGTTACTTTGGTGATTCAGGGGTGGGATACAAGCCATAGGTTTGATATAGTCATATAAAAGGAAAAATATAGTTCGTATTTAAAAAACATTTTGTATCTTTGTCCCACTTTTCTGAAAGCGGATGTGGTGAAATGGTAGACACGCTCGTTTCAGGTGCGAGTGCTTCACGGCGTGTAGGTTCGACTCCTATCATCCGCACAACAAGGCCCGGCATACAGCCGGGCTTTTTTTTGTGTCAGGAAGTTGCTATATTTACCGGACAAGAACCAAAACCTTTGATTATGAAACCGGAAATTCGGAAAAGTCTCTCTGCAATAGGCCTTGCATTTCTTCTTGCAGGCTGTACTGAAGTTGATATGGAAAAGTATGTAGATGACCTCTATGACAGGATGTCACAGGAGGAACGTATCGCTCAGCTCAGGAGCGGATACATGGATGAACTCTTTGATGAAGAGGGTAATCTTGACCAGGATAAATGCCGTGAACTGATACCTTACGGCATAGGTCATTTTTCTCAGTATGCAAGTCAGAAACCTATGGATCCCAATGTGTTGAGGGATCGCGTGGCGGCTGTCCAGGACTGGCTTATGAACAACACTCCGAACGGAATACCTGCTCTTTATCATGAAGAGGTACTGACCGGCGTGAATACCAGAGGAGCCACGATTTATCCTCAGCAGATCGGACAGGCCTGCTCGTTCAATCAGGAACTTGCCGAGCTCAAGACTTATCAGACAGGTGTCGCGATGAGGAAGATGGGAGGAATCCTTTCGCTTTCTCCTATGGTGGATGTGTGTCGTGTTCCAAGTTTCAACCGCCTGGAGGAGTCATATGGTGAAGATGCATATCTTTCTGCCGTACTGGGTACTGCGTTTGCACGTGGCCTTCAGCAGGGCGACCTCAGGAAGGGTGTGGGAACATGCTCTAAGCATTATCTCGGATATGGTGGAGGCGGAGACACTGATGAAAAGGAAATGCTTGAAGAGATTCTTCTTCCTCATGAAACGATGATCCGTCTTACCGGCAGCAAGGTGGTGATGCCTGGCTATCATGCCGTACATGGAACCAATTGTGTCGAAAACAGCTATATCCTGCAGGAAATCCTCCGTGATTATGTGGGATTTGACGGTATGGTGGTAAGTGACTATACTGCCATCGATCAGATACCGGGATTGGAAACTCCTGTTCAGAAAGCTGCGGCTGCGATAAATGCAGGCAATGATGTGGATTTCCCTACCGGATCGAACTACAGGCATCTTCAGGAGGCGATTGATCAGGGTCTGGTGTCTCAGGAGACGTTTGAACGTGCCGTTAAGAATGTTCTCAGACATAAGTTCCGCTCAGGCCTCTTTGACAGCGAACCTTATCTGTACAGCAACGAGCATATCGTGCTTGACACACCGGAAGAACGTCAGACGGCGTATGATATTGCGACCCAGTCGGTTGTGCTTCTTGAGAACAACGGAATCCTTCCTCTGAAGGAGCCTGCAAGGATCCTGGTGACAGGACCGAATGCCAATTCGATGTGGGCTATGTGCGGTGACTATTCTTATCCGGCAATGGCATATTTCTGGAAGCATGAGACCGAGGATCTTGACCATCCTCATATCGTAGGACTTCTTGAGGGAATGAAGGGACGAAGGCAGGAAGGAACCGAGATACTTTATTCACGCGGATGTGACTGGACTGAAGAGATCGAGACCAAGTATTCTGAGATAGGCGACGAGCGTGCATGGGAATATGCCCTTCTGCATCGCAAGGTTGACTCAGGCGAGATTGCCGACAAGGAGGAGGCTCTGAATATGGCAAAGGAAAGTGATGTCATAATCGCAGCCGTGGGAGAGAATGTGATGTTATGCGGCGAGAATCGTGACCGTCAGGGACTCCGTCTGCCAGGAAAGCAGGAAGATTTCGTCGAAGAACTCATAGCTACAGGAAAACCTGTGGTTCTCGTGGTCTTCGGAGGACGTGCGCAGGTCATTTCAGGCCTTGCTGAGCGCTGTGCGGCTGTAATACAGGCATGGTATCCGGGAGAAGAAGGTGGAAACGCTGTCGCTGACATCCTCTATGGAAACGTATCTCCGTCTGCCAAGCTTTCTGTCAGCTATCCGGCTGTCGAGGTCTATGAACCGCTTTGCTATAATTATTCGTCAGAGCAGGATCATCGCGTCCAGTGGCCTTTCGGATATGGTCTGAGTTATACTTCGTTCGAATATTCCGGTCTGAAGATGAACCCTTCCGCTTCTACATCAGACAGATACGTTGAGCTTTCGTTCAATGTGAAGAATACCGGTTCTGTCGCATCTGACGAGATAGTCCAGATCTATATCTCTCCAGCTGAGGAGGGACAGCTGATCCGTCCGATCCAGCTGCAGGGATTTGCCCGTGTTCCGCTTGCACCTGGAGAGACCAGGACTGTAAATGCAAGAATCAATACCGAGCAGTTCGGATATTATACCAATGACGGCGTACGCCAATGGAATATCTCTCCAGGCAGGTTCGAGGTCAAGGTCGGAGCTTCTTCGGCCGACATAAGACTGAACGGGTTCGTCACATTGGAAGGAATGCATGAGAGCAAGCCGTTGAGGGAGTATTATTTCTCGGAAGTGACAGTAAAATAAGAATATATGAAGATAGCATTTCTTGATGCGGCAACGATGGGCAATGTTTCCTTCGAGCCGTTTGAACGATTAGGCGATTTTGTCCTTTATGAGAGCTCGACTCCGGAAGAAGCACGTGAAAGAGTGCGCGATCTGGATGTCCTGCTTATAAATAAGGTGATGGTTGACAAGGATCTCATCGATTCTGCTCCGAACCTCAAGCTGATCTGCATCGCCGCAACGGGTGTCAACAATATAGATGTAGAATATGCTGCATCAAAGGGGATACCTGTGCGCAATGCAGTTGGCTATTCGACTGATTCTGTCGTTCAGACCACATTCATGCATATACTCTCGCTTGTGGGAGGTGCACCGTATTTTGACAGCAGTGTCAAGTCCGGAAGCTATTCCAGAAGCGGCATGTTCACCGACCCGAACTGGAACTGGTGGGAACTCGCAGGAAAGACGATCGGAATAATCGGAATGGGTAATATCGGAAGCAAGGTCGCGAAGATCGCCGAGGCATTCGGCATGAATGTATGCTATTATTCTACTTCCGGCACAGGCCATTGCAAGGAGTATCCGTGTCTCTCTCTTGAGGAGCTCCTGAGGACTTCCGATATCGTTTCTGTTCATGCTCCTCTGAACGAGCGTACAAAGAATCTGATCGGCAAGGAACAGCTTGCAATGATGAAGCCTTCTGCATATCTGGTCAATGTCGGAAGGGGAGCGATCATCGTTGAGGAAGACCTCGCTCAGGCTGTGGATGAAGGCGTCATAGCCGGTGCAGGCATCGATGTCTTCGTCACGGAACCTCTTCCTGAGAACCATCCATATCTCAATATGGCACATCCCGAGCGGATGAGGTTCTCTCCTCACATCGCCTGGGCAAGCATCGAGGCCCGCGACCGCCTGATCGGCATAATGGCCGAGAACATTGCCAAAGGATGGTAGAGACGGACTTGAACCATCTATTTCTTAAATAAATCCGAGTGAGTGCCAGTTCTTACCAAATTAAGAATATGAAGTTCTCCCTCATCTTCCTTACTATATATCAATAGCCAATCAGGTTGAATATAGCATTACCTGAATCCTGCAAGTTTGCCTGTAAGGTTATGATCTTTTCGTTCAGCTGGCAAAGGAATGTCATTAGCAAGGTTGAAGATCACTTCATTGAGTTTGTCTTCCGGAAGTTTTCTTCTCCTTGCAAGTTTCAGATCTTTCTTGAACTGATGCGTAAATATTATCTTTCTCATATTACTTGACGCTTGCTAAGTAATCCTCGAATGATTTGCACCTTGTTACCTTGCCTGTTTTCAGCTCATCAATAGCATTGAGCGTGCTGTCATTAGCTTCATTGATAACACCAAGACTACGCAGGTACTCTACAAGACCTCTTCCAGCCTTGGTTCTTTCATTTACTGTAATTGTATAAGTTGCCATAATCAAAGTGTTTTAATGTACCTCTGATACAAAAATAACTATTCTGTTGTTACCAAGCAACATTTCATTGCGATGACTTTGTGATAGTGATGCACTATGTATGCCAAATCTGATGATTAGAAAAGCCTGATCTTTGCCATCCAATCTTTTCTCAATTCCATTTTGCTTGACCTTCTGTACTTCATATAATGTGGAATATGAATTTATGTTTCACTCAAAAATTATTGAATTATGGATAGCAAGAAATTAAAGAAAAGAAAGAAGCTGGCAAGCAGGCCAATGAGGATTTTCGAGGAATTGAACAGACCTGTCACTTACATTCTCGATGATGTAAAGGAAACGATTATCACAGAAAATACCTACAAAGCTATCCCTTACAATGTCTTAAAGACCTATTTTTTACCTAAGGGATGGTTCTAGAACTAATTAAGCCAACTTACCGTTGATTGGGTAGGTTGGCTTAATTATTTTGTGTAATTTAGATTTTATTCCTGAACACAGCGGATAGATAAGCCGGACGCCTGGTAGTTATCACTGCAAATTAATACGTTTGTATCAAGGAAGTAGAGAAGATATGCGTATTTTTTATCCGGTCTTGAAGACCAATAACTACCACTTCCATCTCTACTATCTGCATAGGCATCATAGCCACGAATATTACCGGAAGCAGGAAAGAAAACGCGCGAAACTGAAGTCGAATAAGCCTTACTTCCACTGAACCAATAACCGTGCTGACCTTCATTTGTAGTCCAAGAGGAATAATTTGATATCAGATTGTTCATCTCTGAATAAGTGGGTACGCGCCAACCCTTAGGACAAGGATCATATTCAGTCTTTACTGGCGTAGATTCTGTACCACTGTTCCATAATGCGTCATTCTGTGGATTAACCGAGACATAATCAGATTTATAAAACTTATCTGAATTTGACTCAGACTGATAAATAGATAGAGAGACAGGACCTGAGACAATTGTAGGAGATGAAATGTCCGAATATGTCTGGCCTAAGGCACCACCATAGAAGAAACCATTATATCCCTGACCATACCTTCTACCCCACTGATAAAGTTTACCGTACTTATAATCAGTTTCATGGTAACCACAGTTTACTGGAGCCCAAACAACTCCGTCTATCTCAACACCCGGACCACGATTAACATCATATTCATCAATATAGTTTCGTAATAAATTAACTTCTGCAATCAGTCTGTAAGCATTTCCAGCATCTATTTTTTTACCAATAAGACTGGCGTTACTAGTCGTTTCGTCATCAAAATAAATAGTAGCAGTAAGTTCGCTATCAGTCAAATCAACAGGAGCCATCATAAAATAGACTATTACTTTTTCATTTGCTTCTGTTGTTGTAACGTTATTAAGAGCAATCTCGAGGGTATTTGACTGTGTAACAGCAGTTATCGCAGGTGTATCAGCTGTTAAATCAATCGTTCCTGTTTCTGTGAATTCAGTTGAGCTACTCAGAACAACCTTAGTTAATGCAGAAGGTTCAGGAACAGTGATTGTCAGCTGTACCAAAGCGCCCAAATGCTGCATATCAAATGCAACTGCACCGTTTTCAGGTGTAGAAACTCCGGCAGCCATGAAGTCATATGCTCCTATATGGTCTGTATTAGCATTACCATTCTGAGCCTGACCAACATAGCTTACAGGAATTGCAGTCAGATCTCTATTATCATAAACATGCGGATAATATGCTGCATATTTTGCAGATGACTTAAGAGCCCATCCTCCGCCTGAGAATGTTGCAGTCTGAGTTCCTGCTCCCTCATCCATTGCAAATGAAACCTGATCACCTTTGTCAGGGAAGATTCCGATTACATCATCTTCATCCCATGTGAAGGATGCTCCACCATCTCCTATTGTTACAGCTGAACGAGTCTCACCATCAAATATGAAATCTTTACCTGTAATGCTAAGTTCTTGAAGTAGTTCGTTATTAGAGCTTTGAGCGTTTTCTGAAACCTCCAATTCAGCACAAGCAACCATTGTTATTATTACTAACAATGGAGCTATAAAATGACAAATTGTTTTCATGGATTTATGTATAATATTGGTTTAACAACTTAGTCATCCCAGCCCATACCAGGAATCGTTATATCTGGATCGTCTTTTTCAGATCCTTGCAAAACAGCTTGTTCTAGTTCTAGATTGATAACTTCTGCTTGTGGAGTTTCATAAACCACAGAAAGATTCTCCCTCATAATTATTTTAAAGCTATGCCATCCAGTTCCCTGAGAGTAGCGGATAAAAAAGAAGGTGTGGGAACTTATTGCTTTACCCAATTGATGAGGCTTCTCGCATTGCCCTTGCTGTTGGATAAAGCAATAGCCCACACCAATGGATATGTATGAACCCACTACGGGCTGTACAAACCAAAGATGTGATGCTATTGCTACCATCTTCACAGCAGAGAAATTTTGCGAGAATTTCATCAATGAGGATGATTTCAATAACACCTTTGTGTTCAAAATGTTCTTCCTTGCCATTGCTGGATCGGAATTGTGACAAAGGTAACAAAAAGATGTGATATTGTATAAATTCCCAATTTTAATTTTCTGAAATGGCTGGTAGATTTTCAAGGTCACCCTGTATAAGAGAAAAATTTCCGAAAAATCTACCAAACCTTAAATCAGAACGTCAGACATTCAAAAGTCTGTAATATCTTCACCTGTCTCAGACCCAAGTATCTCTTGGTAATGGCTACGGAACTGTGGTTGAAGAGTTCTATCAGCTGGATAAGTTTATTTTTGCTCCCGTAAGTGTCGAACTATTGAACCTGTGGAATGATTTCCGTAAGGTTGTTAAATTCATCGATGAAAACCCTTGGGTCAAGCCTATGTTGGCGAGGATTCAATCAGATAAAAACAGAGGGGGTTAGATAGTTCTGTCCATTAGGACAGGCAGGTCTTGACTACATTACTTCTTGATACCCCAATATCTTCTGTAATGTGCGCAGACATGCTCCCACTTGCCAAGGCGGAATCGCCAATAGGCTCTTACGCGGACAAGGATAGGGTAAACCACCTTTACGACTACCCTAATCTCTGAGGAATGCATTCTTTTGTTCATAGTGTTCATAAATTAGTCGCTGTAAGAATGATTCTGAGAGATTGGTGGGAATACCGTATGTTACGCCCCTCTGTTAGGTTTGGGGTAAAAGAAAAGACATCATTGGGGTGATGTCTAATCTTAATGGGTTGCGACTAATGAACCCTATGAACACTGCAAAGGTATGAAGTTTTTTCATATCTGCAATAACGAAACTATAAATTATTAGTACGTCTGAAATTTAAGCGCCGGCAGGCGATTCATGTATAGCGTAGGGAATAATATCTGCACATGACCGCATTGGGGCTATGTTTCAAATCTGTGAACTCCCTTAGTTTCTTCCCCATATGGTAAGCATAGAAACCCATACGTCAGTGTCGTACGTGAAGTTTCTTTGATTGGTTGAGGTCAATATTTTTTACTACTCTTTCTGTACTTTTCGTACTTACCAACTATTTATAAGTAAAGAGCATAAATAATATGGAATACAAGAGACAATACAGAGAGTTAGACCAAGAAATCAAAGATAAAATCAGTCAGTCGTCAAAGAATAAGCCTAAGTCATTCCAACATCGTCAGCATATATCGCAGGGGATGACCAAGTATTGGCAATCATTCCCATCAAGACCAACATCAACAAGTGGCGACTCTACCACTTATCAAGGTTGAGTTTTTGGTTATTTAATGACTCTGTCGATGAACGATTTTCTGTTTATATTTGACTTAAAATCAGTGGGTTATAAGGAAAAAAAGGACAAACCCTCAATTTTGAAGATTTGTCCTCCGTGGCTCCCGAACTTGGACTTGAACCAAGGACCCTCTGATTAACAGTCAGATGCTCTAACCAACTGAGCTATTCGGGAATTTGTTGTCTCAAACGCTGTTCTTATCGTTTGGGATTGCAAAGGTAGGCAATTTTTTTAAACCTCCAAACTTTTTCGCGAAAAATTTGAAAAAATTAATATCTTTGTATCGATTTCATGAAATAAACGGCTTTTTGCCCTCCAAAATCTGCTTCTATGGATATAGATCTCTTATCAAAGATGGTCAAGGAACTCATTCTTGACAATGACAGAGTTGTTCTGCCCGGTCTTGGCTCATTCGTGGCTGAGATCGTTCCTTCGACATTTTCCGATAAAGGATACACCATAAATCCTCCGTACAGGCGACTGTACTTCAGATCCAAGCCGGACGAAGGAGAGATACTGATCCGTTTCTATGCAGAGAGCAATAATGTGGAAATGCATCTTGCAGACCGCATCATCAGGGATTTTGTGACTGAACTCAAGTCTCTTCTCTTTTCCAGAAAGAATGTGGTTTTCCCTGGTCTGGGCCGATTGAGGGCAACGAAAGAGAATAATATATTCTTTGTCGCGGATGAGGATCTCGACATTTATCCTGCAGGATTCGGACTTGAACCTGTTTCATTGAAGACCCATCAGGAAACGAGGGAGGAGGTAAAGGCCGCTGTAGAGGGGCTGAAGTCCGTGCTCGCACATCCGATGCCGGAGCCTGAAGCAGAGCCTGAAGCAATGCCCGAAGCAGAACCGGTGGCAGATGAAAAACCGTCAGCAGTGGCTGAACCGGAACACGGGACATGTCAGGAAATCAGACCGGAACCGGCAATAGAATCAGAACCGGAAGTCGTTACAGAGCCGACAGCAGAGCCTGAGGCCGATCCGGAAACGACGGTCGTGGAAAAGGATACGGAGTCTGCAGGCAGGAATGTCAGAAAGATATTGATCACAATCGTCTGCGTCATAGCTGCTGTCGTACTTCTTCTTCTGGTTGCATTGGCCATAGTCGGAAGAGTAAATCCGGACTTTGTTGACAGATTCCTTTATACTCCGGAGGAACTTAAGATTCTAAACCATATTTTGTGAGATGATAAAATACACAGAAAAACATACCATACCTTGCTATGATACGGATGCATCCTGGCGTTTGAAACCGACATCATTCATGAATCTTGCTCAGGAAGCAGCCGGCCGCCATGCCGTATATCTCGGATTCGGATATGATGACCTGATAAAGACAAATACTGCCTGGATACTCTCCAGGGTGCATGTGGAGTTTGTTGACACTCCGAAATGGAGGGAGAATATAACTCTCAACACATGGCACAAGGGTCTGAACCGCATCTTCTTCCTGAGAGATTTCCTCCTGACTGATGACGATGGCAATACAAGGGTCAAGGCTACGACTTCGTGGCTCGTCCTCAATCTCGAGACACGCAGACTGGTACGTGATCCGAAGCTTATGGAAGAAGGCACTGTCTGCCATGAAGATGTCATCGAGACTCCTGCTGACAAGGTTCAGATGCCTAAGGACGTCGAAGCCGAACTTGTAAGAAGACATACAGTCTCATATTCTGATATCGATACGAACGGACACACGAACAATGCAATGTACATGCAATGGTCTATGAATTCAGTAGGCTACGATATCACGTCATCTCGTCCGGTTAAGGAATTTACGATAAATTTCAATCATGAGACAAAGGCAGGGGACGTTGTCGATATCTATAGGGCTGTCGTGGAGAAGGAAGATAGCCTTCATGTATTCGTTGAGGGACGTGTCGGTGATGCCTCATCCTTCTGTGTCGAAATAGTTTTCTGATGAGATGGTCGAACTGATATACCCATATGACATAGCGCCGGTGGTTCCCGCACCGACGGCCGAATCCACTGCTTCGAGACCGAAAGGCGGTGAATGGTTTCCTGTCGTTCTTCCAAGCGGTCTTGTTGTAGGACGCTCTACCCGCGAATACTGCCACAGCGGAGCCAAACCTCTGCATCCTGTGATACACATACACATAATCGACAGGTATTCCCGGATATATCTTCAGAAAAGGTCGATGAAGAAGGACATACAGCCGGGCAAGTGGGATACAGCTGTCGGAGGCCATGTGTCTTACGGGGAATCGTTGATGGAGGCTGTATATCGCGAGGCTTATGAGGAACTTCATTTCACTGATTTCAATCCGGTTCATCTTGAAACATATGAATTCGAATCTCAGATAGAGAGGGAAATGGTCAATGTCTTTGCTGTCGTAGGGTCATATGACCTTCACCCTGATCTTGATGAGGTTGACGAAGGACGCTGGTGGATCCTGGAGGACATTGATGCCAATATCGGAAAGGGCGTTTTTACTCCGAATTTCGAAAGCGAATTCCAGATGATACGAAAATCTTTGCTTGCATTGCTTTAGACAATTGATTACATTTGTCTTTGATATGATAAAACAAATGTAGCCATGTCGAATATTGAATGTTTTATGCCGTCGATGTCAGGTGACGACATATCCATGACGGTAGAATCCTTCAGCTGCAGCGATGCCTTTTCAGGCGTTACGATATTGAGCGGCGTGTCGTTGAGGTCAACAGAGACATTGAGAAGCCTTGCCGAGGCCGTTTCAGAGAAATTCATTCTTATTTATACGAAGGACTATCCTTTGGAGATGGGTATGTTCGCTCTTGACCGTATTCTCAGCATTGCTGAAGATACGAAGGCGGATATGCTGTATGCCGATCATTACAAGCTTGTCTGTGATGCGGAAGGCGTGCAGCACAGAAAGAAGCATCCGCTCATCGAGTGCCAGAACGGTGCATTGAGGGATGATTTCGACTTCGGCAGTGTCCTTGTATTCAGGAGCAGTTCGTTCAGGAAGGCGGTCAGGGCGATGGATGCAGATTATGAATATGCCGCATTGTATGATCTGCGTCTCCGCATGAAGAACATTGTCCATATCAACGAATATCTTTATACCGAAATAGAAACGGATACCCGCAAGTCAGGCGAAAAGCAGTTTGACTATGTGGATCCACGCAATAGGGAGGTTCAGATCGAGATGGAAAAGGTTTGTACCGCCCATCTCAAACGCATCGGTGCATGGCTGGCTCCGGATTTCAAGGATCCCGATCCTGCGGATTTCGATAGCGGGATGTTCCCTGTGACTGCAACGGTCGTGATACCTGTCTATAACAGGGTAAAGACCATAATGGATGCCGTAACCAGTGCGCTCGGACAGAAAACGGATTTTCCTTACAATGTCATAGTGGTGGATAATCATTCCACAGACGGAACTTCCGAGCTTCTGAGCGCGATGGCGTTTGAAGATCCGCGGCTCAGGCATGTCATTCCGGGCAGGAATGATCTCGGTATCGGCGGATGCTGGAATATGGCTGTCCATAATGAGCTGTGCGGAGAGTATGCGGTCCAGCTTGACAGTGATGACGTTTACAGCGGGCCTGACACCCTTCAGAAGATCGTGGATGCGTTCAGGGAGCAGAAGTGCGCGATGGTTGTAGGAACATATCAGATGACCGACTTCAGAATGAATCCGATTCCTCCGGGAATCATAGATCATCGCGAGTGGACTGCGGATAACGGACGTAACAATGCATTGAGAATCAATGGTCTTGGGGCTCCGAGGGCTTTCTGGACTCCTCTCTTGAGAACGATCAATCTTCCGAATACAAGTTATGGCGAGGACTATGCCCTGGGACTGAGGATAAGCCGTGATTACCGCATAGGCCGTATATATGATGTCCTGTACTGCTGCCGCAGGTGGGAGGGCAATTCGGATGCTGCATTGGATATAGACCGTATCAATGCGAATAACATGTACAAGGACCGCATCAGGACATGGGAGCTTGAGGCCAGGATAAGGAAGAACAAACGATGAATAACGGTTCCATATATAAATTCGTTGGAGATCAGCTGTCGCGCTGGCCTCTGGCCTGCGGGAACTTCAGAGCATTGAAGAATGTCCGTGTCAGGGAAATGGATGCCGCAGGACTGAGGGTGAGGCTCCAGTTCAATCCCGCGAGGATGGTTTCTTCAGCTGCAAAGCTCGACAAGTCCGACATAGCGAAGCGCAGATGTTTCCTCTGTCGTGAGAACCGTCCTCCGGAGCAGATCATGATGAAGTTCGAAGGCAGGAAGGGAAAGCGATATCATATACTGGTGAATCCTTATCCGATATTTCCTGACCATCTCGTGATCGCTGCTGACAGACATACGGATCAGACCATATGGAAGAGATATGTTGACATGCTTGATATGGCGAGAAAATATCAGGGATTCACATTCTTTTATAACGGTCCGAAAAGCGGAGCCTCAGCTCCGGATCATCATCATTTCCAGGCTTGCCCGAAAGAACTGATCCCTCTGGAGATGGATGTGGACAAGGCACTCGCTTATGACAGTGACCAGACGCTGCGTCATGTGATATCCTTTCAGGATGCGGATCTGTATCATTATCAGAAGTTTACTACAGGTGTGTTTGTCCTTAGGGCGGAAACATCCAAGTCGGCGGCGAAGCTGTTCTACAGGCTCCTTGACTGTGCGGAGATACCGGAAGGGGAAACGGAACCGATGTTCAATCTCTTTTCTTATTACAGGGATGGGGAATTCCGCTCGATAATAGTGTTCCGCAGCAGACACAGGTCTCATCATTATTTCAGTGATGGTCCCGATCATCTGACAATGAGTCCGGGCTGTGCAGATATGGGAGGAATGTTCATTGTTCCTGTTGAAGAGGAATTCGAGAAGATTACGGAGGAGCTTCTTCTTGAAATGATAAGGGAGGTTTCTATTTCAGAAGGCGAGGAAGCCAGGCTGGTGGACCGTCTTGTACGTACCCAGCCTCATGTGGAAGTGGGAATCATGTCTTCCAAGGAACTTGTCTTCGAGATCCTTTCCGACGGTGCCGGAGTCAGAAAGGCTGTCTGTCGTGAGGGCAAGATAGAATATGACGGAGCACTGTATGATGAACTTTTCTTTGAAGCTGCGACCCCATCTACAATGTTTGCAGAACCCTCGTTCGTATTATACGGAGTCACGATAGGCATAAATTTCCATTGGGAGAGGAAGGAAGATCAGAAGTTTGCCGGAGCATTGAAGATCATCGTTGAAAAGGACTGCCTTACGGCTGTGAATGTTGTCGGAGTAGAGGACTATCTTCTCAGTGTCATATCCTCGGAGATGAGTTCTTCTGCTACTGAGGAATTCCTCAAGGCCCATGCCGTGATTTCCCGTTCATGGCTGCTGGCACAGACGACGGCCCCGAAGCACAGCCATAAGACCAGTGTTCCTGATTGTGTCAGGGATCTGCCGTCACTGATACTGCATCTTGACGGTCTCATGAATCGTGATGCCGAGGGAGAGACGGAATCCGGTGTTCATGAAATCGTCAGATGGTATGATCATGAAGACCACCGGAATTTTGATGTATGCGCCGACGATCATTGCCAGAGGTATCAGGGACTGACCAGAGCCACAGGAAAGAAGGTTCGCAGGGTCATAGACAGCACCTGGGGCCAGGTTCTCAAATATGACGGAGAGCTATGTGACGCCCGTTTCTCCAAATGCTGCGGAGGAAGGATGGAGAGGTTCAGCACCTGCTGGGAGGACAAGGACTACCCTTATCTCCAGCCTCTTGCCGATACACCGGATCATTCCGATGGATCTCCATGCTTCTGCAATACATCGGATAAGGAGATACTTTCTCAGGTTCTCAACAATTATGACCAGGAAACGACAGACTTCTACCGCTGGACCGTAGCATATGATAAAGGCGGACTTGCAGATCTTATCGAAAGAAGATGCGGAGTGAAGCTCGGAAGGATCGTTAACATGATACCTTTGGAACGAGGTGAGTCCGGCAGGATATCTCTCCTGAAGATAGAAGGGGAGGAAAGGACCATGATCGTAGGCAAGGAACTGGAGATCAGACGTATTCTTTCAGAGAGTCATCTTAAGAGTTCCGCCTTTGAAGTGGAGATGACTCCTGACAAGATCATCCTTCATGGCTCGGGATGGGGCCACGGTGTCGGACTTTGCCAGATAGGAGCCGCTGTGATGGCTTCCGAAGGTTATGATTACAGACAGATACTGGAGCATTATTATCCAGGTACGGAAATATTGAAAGATAAGCATTATGAGGAATAATCCATGGTGGTGGGTTCCTACGCTTTATTTCGCGGAAGGAATCCCGTATTTCATAGTAAACAACATATCTGTGATAATGTTCAACAATATGGGTATGTCCAAGGGTGATATGGCGATGTACACGAGCCTGCTGTATCTTCCTTGGGTGATCAAGCCCTTGTGGAGCCCGTTCGTTGACATCATAAAGACAAAGAGATGGTGGATAACGGCCATGCAGATAGTCATGTCTGTCGCATTTGCCCTCCTGGCATTCACCCTTCCTCATCCGTCACCGGAAGTCATATCAGCCGGAGGAACACCGGTGTCACTTTTTACCGTGACTCTTGTCATATTCTGGATTACTGCATTTGCATCCGCGACCCATGATATAGCGGCAGACGGCTTCTATATGCTTGCCCTCAAGCCGAAGGATCAGTCGCTTTTTGTAGGAATCAGAAGCACTTTCTACCGTCTTTCATCCATATTCGGACAGGGTGTCCTGGTCGTGATCGCCGGAATACTTGAGAGAAGGCTTGGGGATGTGCCAGAAGCATGGTCGATGACGCTGATTGCAAGTGCCGTGCTTTTCGCCGCAGTTACATTATGGCATACGTTCCGTCTGCCAAGACCTTCGGAGGATTCCGTCAGAGAAAACGGCTCTACCGCGAAGGGCATATTCAAGGAATTCGCGAGGACGTTCGCGACATTCTTCCGTAAGAAGCATGTGTGGCTGGCAATGGCTTTCATGCTTCTGTACCGTCTTCCTGAGGCCTTCCTTGTCAAGATGATGAATCCTTTTCTGCTTGATCCGGTCGAAAACGGAGGTATGGGACTTTCAACCGAGACTGTCGGACTTGTATATGGAACTATAGGCGTGGCTGCACTCACGGTGGGAGGAATTCTTGGCGGAATTGCAGCTTCGAAATGGGGCCTCAAGAAATCACTCTGGCCGATGGCAATGGCACTGACTCTTCCATGTCTGTCTTTTGTGTTTCTGGCCGCTTTCCAGCCGCAGAATGTAGGACTGATCAGTGCCTGTGTCGCACTCGACCAGTTCGGCTATGGCTTCGGCTTCACCGCGTATATGCTTTACCTCATCTATTTCTCGGACGGAGAATTCAAGACGGCACATTATTCGCTGTGTACGGCATTCATGGCCTTGAGCATGATGCTGCCAGGCATGGTTGCAGGCTACATCCAGGAGAGTCTGGGCTATACGGACTTCTTCATCTTCGTCATGATCTGCTGCCTTGTTACCGTAGGTGTGACATTCATGCTTAAGGTCGATCCCGAGTATGGAAAGAAATAAGTGAGTTGTTATGAAAAGAATCTTCATTATGACAGTCATCGCAGCTGTGCTTGGCACAGCCACATCCTGCGGACAGCAGAACGAAAAGCCTGAGCAAGGCTCGAGAACGGGGTTCGCCCTCTCGTTTTTCAGGAATGTGAATGCCGTTTCTCCGGCAGACGAGAATATCGTCATCTCTCCTTACAGTGCCGGTGTGGCGCTTTCCATGCTTGAAGCCGGAGCGGAAGGGGAGACTAAGGTGGAAATAGACAATGCGCTCAACGGTACACTCTTCAAGGCAGAAGATCTCGGAAGCGGCGGCAATATTACTGTGCAGTCTTCAAGTTCCGTATGGATCAGCAGCAATTTCAGTGTGAGAAACAGATATGTGAGCACGCTTGAGAAGGAATTCGATGCATTTGTAGATACTCCCGACTTTTCGGATCCTGTAGCTGTGCATGAAATCAACGACTGGTGTTCCGACCACACTTCGGGCAAGATCACGAAGATAATCGACAAGCTCGGCCCAGAGATGGTCATGGTACTTGTAAATGCACTGTATTTCAATGCTCCATGGGCAAATGCGTTCGATCCGGAGTTCACCCGTGACGGTGTTTTCCATGGTCGCAACGGTGATGTGACTGTTCCGATGATGTCGGTCAAGTCTGATTTCGGATATACCGAGTATCAGGGATTCAAGCTGGTCGAGATCCCTTATGAAGGAGACAGATATGCGATGTATATCGTCCTGCCGCCGGAAGGAATGGATGTGGGATCTGCCATACCATATATCGGAGAAACCGTATATGATACAGCCATGAGTACGATAGTGCCAAGAAAGGTTTCTCTGACAATGCCTAAATACAGGTTGACTGCTTCTCTTGTTCTGAACAAGACATTGGAACGGATGGGAATGAAGACTGCTTTTTCATCTGCGGCTGATTTCAAGGGAATATCTCTTTCAGGACCTCTCCAGCTGGATGTGGTAAAGCAGAAATGCTATATCGAAGTCAGTGAAAAGGGTACGGAAGCTGCAGCCGTGACCAGCGCACAGATGCGTCTCACTTCTGTAAGGCCTGTTACCGAAATGACAGTTGACAGACCATTTATATTCATGATTGCCGACAGGGAAGGAAAGGATATTCTTTTTGCCGGCAAAGTAGTGAACTTATGATGATTCAATGACTATGAAAAGACTGTTTGTATATTTTATGCTGTCTATTACGGCAGCCGTTTGTGTATCTTCAGCATATGCCGCAGAACCTGTCGTAAAGACCGGTATAGAAGTGCTTCGTGACAGAGGCTTCAGAGGGCTGATCGGCAAAAGGGTCGGTCTGGTTACGAATCCCAGCGGCGTTGACAGCAAGCTGAACTCAACTATAGACATCCTCTACAATGCTCCCGGAGTGGAGCTCGTGGCATTATATGGCCCTGAGCATGGAGTGAGGGGCGACATGTATGCCGGTGACAAGGTCGCAGATGCCAGAGATGAGGCTACAGGACTTCCTGTTTATTCAATTTACGGAGCGACACGCAAGCCTACAAAGGAAATGCTTCAAGGCATCGATGTCATGGTATATGACATCCAGGATGTCGGTGTCCGTTCATATACCTTCATCAGTTCTCTCGGACTTGTCATGGAAGCATGTGCGGAACTGGGTATAGAGGTGATGGTTCTTGACAGGCCTAACCCTTTGGGCGGCAACAAGATAGAAGGCTGTGTGGTCGAACCGGGCTTCTTCTCTTTTGTCAGTCAGTATGAGATTCCGTACATTTACGGTTTGACGGTAGGTGAGCTTGCTGTGATGATAAATGAAGAAGGAATGAACAGGGGCCAGAAAGGAAACCAGGAACCTGCGAAATGCGACCTTACGGTAATTCCGATGAAAGGATGGACCCGTGACATGCTTTATGAAGATACCGGACTTCCGTGGGTGCTCCCGTCTCCGAACATTCCTTTCAAGGATACTCCGATGTATTATGCAGCTGCAGGAATATGCGGAGAACTATATGGATTCATGAATATCGGCATCGGCTATACTCTCCCGTTCCAGGTGTTCGGTGCCACATGGCTGGATCCGGATCTTCTGAAGGCCCGTCTGGATTCATATGGCCTGCCGGGCATATCGTTCCGTACGATATGGTACAAGCCTTTCTCCGGAAGTCAGAAAGGACAGCTGGTCAAAGGACTCCAGTATTTCTTTACGGATTATGAGAATGCACGTGTCACGGATACTCAGTTCTATGTCATGCAGGCTGTTGCAGAACTGTATCCGGACAAGAAGGCATTCGAGATCATAAGCGGCTACGGATTGTTCGATAAAGTCTGTGGCACGGATTATGTTAGAACAGAATTTCAGAAACGGTATAAACATGCCGACATCAAGGAACATTGGCGGAAAGATGAAGAAGCTTTCCGTACATTGTCGCAAAGGTACCACATCTATTAACTTAAAACTGCACGATTATGGGAAAGATCAGAGCAACAATGGCCGCGATGCTGACAATATTGGCATTTACGGCTTATCAGTCTGATGCAGATGCACAGGCGCGCAGGGAAGCCAACCGCACAACAGGCACTTCCAGAGCAACAAGCGTTACTAGAACCACACCATCAGGAACCAGATCGTCAGGCAAAAGCGTTACACGCTCAACTGTCTCACAGGACAGGAAAGTCGGTGTCACAAAGCCTTCCTCACAGACAACAAGGCCTTCTTCACAGACTGCCAGACCTGCAACCCAGACCAGACCTTCTGCTGCAACTCGTCCTTCAAACAACGCGGCTGCACCGAAGATCGATAAGAACGAGCGCAAACCGAGTACTACTGTAAGACGCCCGGCTGTAACTCGTCCTTCTGCTTCGTCAAAGCCTGCAGCAAAGCCATCTGGCGGTACGGTCAACAAACCGATAAATGTAACACGTCCGGGTAACAGGACAGACCGTCCTGCAAACAAGCCTGATGACAAGAGGCCGTCAGTCAGACCTGATGCAGGCAGAGGAAATGCAAATGTAAGACCCGACAGAGACCGTCCGGAAAGACCGGCACATATCCGTCCTGACCACAGACCAGATGTACATAGGGTACATCCGAGAGACAGGGCATTTGTTGACTATCACCACCCTTCACACTTCTGGGCCGGACACAACCATTGTTTCGGACACAGGGTAAGGATACTTCCTTCGCATGCAAGAAGACATATCCATTTCGGAGTGACATATTACTGCTATGATGACATATGGTATCGTCCATACGGCGGATATTATGTAGTATGCAGACCTCCGTTCGGAACAGTGCTTGCAGCGAACCTCATCGCCGACATGGCATGGACTGCAGTCAGAATGTCGTATTACTATACTGTAGCCAACACCTACAGCAAGATAAACGAGAACAATGAATACATTGCAGAGCAGAATGCGATCATCGCTCAGAACAATGCGACTATTGCAGCGCAGAATCAGACCATAGCGATGAACCAGCAGCTTGCTTCTCAGGCATATACTCTTGCAAACGAACTCGGACTTGTCCAGAGCTTTGCGGCAGCAGGAAGCGACTACTATTATCAGGACGGTGTGTTCTATGTAATGGATGCAAACGGTGAATACAAGGTCATCGTTCCTCCTGCAGGAGCAATGGTAGAGATTCTTCCTGAGGACTACGATATGATCACCCTCAATGATAATGAGTATTACAAGGTTGATGATACTGTATATAAGGTAACTATCAGTGAAGGAAAACCTTATTTCGAAGTTCTTGGCCAGCTTTACAGCTAAGAGTCGGTATTGAAAAGCAGAAGGACACCCGGATTCTGAAAATCCGGGTGTCCTTATACTTTTTAACAGACTCGTTATCTGAGGATTATGTTGCCTCCGAATGGGTTGAAATCGAAATATGATTTTCCGTTTCTGACAGTCACGTCGAGCTTCCTGCCGTCCTGCTCAGCTGTAAAGCCTTCCTCTGAAGCGACTTCCATTGTAAGAACAACATCCTTAAGAAGGGCGTTTTCAGGCATTGCCGGACTGATTACAAGGCCGTTGCCTTTCTTTTCAGTATTGAGGCAGACAGCCTCTGCAGCCTTCGTGTATCCTGCAACATCGCGGAATGTACCGACCCAGATGCGATCCTCACGCTCCTTTACATAGTCGAGGAAACGGGTGAAACCGGAAGGGTCTGTCTCGTAGCAGTCATATCCGTAATTGATTCCATGGGTCATTCCTGCAATCCATGATCCTGATGCAAGCGCATCTTCGATCTGCTTGTGAAGGTATTCGTCAGGAGAATGCTGGCCACCGAACCAGAATTCCTTCAGACGTGCTCCTATCCTGCCCTCCATAGCCATAGCCACTCTTTCCTCGTTATAGGCATTGTATGGGAAACAGAATGTTACGGGCCTTTCGCCGATCTGACCGGCAATGGCTTCATCGTTTCGCGTCATTTCCAGCAATGCATCTTCATCGGAAAGTTCCGTCAGGTTCGGATGAGACCAGCTGTGGTTCGACATCTCATGTCCGTTCCTTGCCATTTCCCTCGCCTCATCCCAGGTTATATGGGTGGTGTCGATCTGCGGGTCATCATGAATCCATGCGCAGCAGAGCCAGAATGTACCTCTGAACCCTCTTTTTTCAAGTTCCGGAGCCACAATCGTATAATGCTCCTTCATCCCGTCGTCAAAAGTGAAGCTGACGGCACACTCCTTTCCGTCCTTGTAAGCGGCTACATTCACATCTTCAGGATTGATGTCAGCCGAGCAGCCGATTGCCATTGCAGCAGCTGTGATCATGATTGTCCTTTTCATTCTATAATGAGTTTCTTATACATTCTTTCAAGTTGTCCCTTGTCTCCGGAGGTCTCCAGCACCATGCTGTATCCGTCATGTCTGATCAATCCCTTATCTTCCATCACTTCGAGAAGATGCCTTGCCACGGCAGGCGCAGGATCTATTATCTCTACATCCCTTTCCGGGTAAAGTTCGTCGGACACCTTCTTGATGGTCTCCATGAGGAACGGATAATGCGTACATCCGAGCACGATCCTGTCAGCTCCTTCGTCCAGCAGAGGTTTCAGGCTTGCCCTTACTATATCTTCTGCTTCAGGACCGGTCGTGATACCCTTCTCGACAGCTTCCACGAATCCCTGTCCGACATGCTCAACAATCTTTACTCCTTCCGAGAATCTTCCCCTTGTGTTGATATACTTGTCGGCCTTGAGTGTTCCCGCTGTTGCAAGAACCCCTACAACTCCAGTCCTGGTGCTCATGGCGGCCGGTTTTACTGCCGGTTCCATACCGATGAAGCTGACCTGGAATTCCTCGCGGAGAACTGATATGGCGGCAGCGGTGGCTGTATTGCAAGCTACAGTGATTATATCCGCACCGGCATCAAGAAGAAAACTGGTTATCTCCCTTGCCCTGTCGATTATCTGGTCTTTTGTCTTTTCTCCATAAGGACAATAGGCACTGTCCGAGAAATAAATGTATTTCTCTTCCGGAAGTACCTTGCGTATTTCTTTCAAGACAGACAGGCCTCCTACGCCTGAATCAAAGATTCCGATCATTATCTGGTCAATTCATTTATCAACGCCTCTTCCTCGGCACTGAAGCATGTGTTTCCGATTGCCTGGATGTTACCCTCCAGCTGTCCTACGCTGCTTGCACCTACGATCACAGATGTAACCCTCTTGTCCCTGAGAACCCACGCGAGGGCCATCTGGGCCAGACTCTGTCCTCTGTCCGAAGCCAGCTGGTCAAGCCTGCGCAGATTTCCGATCATTTCATCGGTCAGCGTGTCCTTCCTGAGGGTGAAGTTACGGGCAGCTCTTGAATCATCCGGAATTCCGTTGAGATACCTGTCGGTAAGAAGCCCCTGTGCCAATGGCGAGAATGCTATGAATCCGGATCCGTTGGCATCGGCCTGTTCCAGAAGTCCTTCATCTTCAGGTATGCGGTGCAGCATATTGTACTTCAACTGGTGGAGCAGACACGGTACGTCATGATCCCTGAGGTATCTGTAGGCATATTCCGCTGCTTCTGCCGGATAATTCGAGATGCCGGCATATAATGCCTTGCCGCTACGTACGATATCCACGAGTGCCTGCATGGTCTCGTCGAGAGGTGTTTCTGGATCGAACCTATGCGAATAGAATATATCCACATATTCGAGGTTCATCCTCCTGAGGCTCTGGTCAAGACTGCTGATGAGATATTTCCGTGAACCGCGGTCTCCATACGGACCAGGCCACATGTCATATCCGGCTTTGGTCGAGATGAACAGCTCGTCCCTGTACGGGCGGAGGTCGCTCTGCATTATTTTTCCGAATGTGGATTCCGCACTTCCATATGAGGGACCGTAGTTGTTGGCGAGGTCGAAATGGCATATGCCCTTGTCAAAGGCATGAAGAATCATGTCCCTGCTGCGTGACAATGGGGAAGTGTCTCCGAAATTCTGCCAGAGACCTAATGAAATTTCCGGCAGCATTATGCCGCTTTTTCCGCATCTGCGGTATTTCATGCCGCTTTCATAACGGTCATCCGCGGCTGAGAATATTGGATTGATCATGGCTTTGAATGATTATTCCTACAAATATACTCTTTTTTGCTTAATTTTGTGTTTTGATTAATATGTAAGCTATGTCATTGATTATACCGGAAGGCTACCGCAATGTCCTGGGTGGCGTGGAAAATACGGAAAAGGCGATCAAGGCCGTCAAGGATATGTTTCAGGACAACCTGTCTGCTCAGCTGGCCCTGCTCAGGGTGACGGCTCCGATGGTTGTCATGAGCGGCATGGGATTGAATGATGATCTGAACGGTGTCGAGAGCCCTGTTTCGTTTGCTGTGAAGGATATGTCCGGACGTCATGCAGAAGTCGTGCATTCGCTTGCGAAATGGAAAAGGATGAAGCTTGCCCAGATGGCCGTGGAGCCTGGACGAGGAATATATACTGATATGAACGCTCTCCGTCCGGAGGAGGACCTGGATAACATACATTCCATTTATGTGGATCAGTGGGACTGGGAGAAGGTCATCACAAGGGATCAGCGTAATCTCGATTTCCTCAAGAGGACGGTCAGGAGGATATATGAAGCGATCAAGGTCACTGAGAACAAGCTGTATGTGGAATTCCCTCAGATAGAGCCGATGCTTCCGGATGAAATATTCTTCATTCATTCGGAGGATCTTCTTCGGATGTATCCGGAGATGTCTCCAAAGGAGCGTGAAAATGCCGTGACGAAGGAACATAAGGCAGTCTTTATCATAGGAATAGGCGGAGAGCTGTCGGACGGTGTGCCTCATGACGGAAGATCTGCTGACTATGACGACTGGACTACAATGAACGAGGACGGTTATGCCGGCCTTAACGGAGATCTTCTTTTGTGGAATCCGGTGCTCGAAATGGCTTTTGAGGTGTCCAGCATGGGCATACGTGTCGATGAGGAAGCGCTTCGCAGGCAGCTTGAACTTAAAGGAGAGAACCACAAGGCAGGCCTTCTGTATCACAGGATGCTCTTGGAGGGAAGGCTTCCATATACGATCGGAGGCGGAATAGGACAGTCACGTCTGTGCATGTTCCTTCTGAGGAAAGCCCATATCGGTGAGATACAGAGCAGCATCTGGCCGGATGAAATGTGCCGACGATGCCATGAGGCCGGAATTGACCTTGTCTGAGGTAAACTGTTTATGTTGTCGAGGTTATAAAAAATCATTATATTTGCGTGATTTAAGAATTTGCTTTACGGATGATAAGTTTAGAACAGATAAAGGCTTTGCAGCAGCGTGTCGAAACGCTGGGAAGATGCATAAATGTGGATGAGAAACGTGCTGATGTCGCACAGAGGCAGGAAAGGACGCTGGCAGCTGATTTCTGGGATGATCCTAAGGAGGCGGAAAAGTTCCTGAAGGAAATGGCGGGAGTGAAGTTCTGGGTGACCGGATTCGATAAGGTCGCAGCTTCTGCGGAAGACCTGAATGTTCTGTATGACTTTGCTAAGGAAAGCGTCGATGGAGCTGAGAATGAGGAGACAGCAGAAGTTGAGGAGCTTGCTCAGGCATATAAAGATGCGATGGAAGAGCTGGAAGCTCTGGAACTTCGTAACATGCTCGGAGAGGAAGGTGACAATCTCGGAGCTGTCCTTACCATAAATTCCGGAGCAGGAGGAACTGAGGCGAATGACTGGTCTGCCATGCTTATGCGTATGTATGTGCGCTGGGCTGAACGTAACGGATATAAGGTGACGATCACAGATGAACTTGAAGGTGAGGATGCCGGAATAAAGTCTGTGACAATGCAGGTCGAGGGCGACTATGCCTTCGGATATCTCAAGGCTGAAAGCGGTGTGCATCGTCTCGTGCGCATATCTCCTTTTAATGCCCAGGGAAAGCGCCAGACCACCTTTTCTTCAGTTTTCGTATATCCTCTGGTGGATGATTCGATCGAGATAGAGATAAACCCTGGCGATCTGGAATGGGACACATACCGTTCAAGCGGTGCCGGCGGACAGAATGTGAACAAAGTAGAGACCGGAGTACGTGTAAGGCATATTCCTTCGGGAATCGTTGTAGAGAACACGGAGACACGTTCACAGCTGGACAACAGGCAGAACGCTCTCCGAATTCTGAAGTCTCGTCTCTATGACATAGAACTCAAGAAGCGTCAGGAGAAGCAGGCAGAGCTTGAGGGGCAGAAGAAGAAGATCGAATGGGGCTCGCAGATCCGAAGCTATGTCCTGCATCCGTACAAGATGGTCAAGGATCTTCGCACAGGACATGAGACCTCCGACACCCAGGGCGTCCTTGACGGTGATCTCAACGACTTCATGAAGGTATTTCTTATGGGAAACAACTAATTATCATAATTATAATGGAATTCAAATACGCACCGATGTTTCAGCTTGGCGAGGACAAGACTGAATACTACAAGATCCCTGGATCAGAGCAGTATGTAAGCACTGGCGAATTCGAGGGACATGAGATTCTCAAAGTGGCTAAGGAAGGCCTTACAGTGCTGTCAAACACTGCTTTCCGTGATGTTTCATTCATGCTTCGTCCGGAGCACAATGAGATGGTGGCGAAGATTCTCCACGATCCTGAAGCTTCAGAGAACGACAAGTATGTGGCTCTTACTTTCCTGAGGAATGCAGAGGTGGCATGCAAGGGCAAGCTTCCTTTCTGCCAGGATACAGGTACAGCCATCATCCATGGCGAGAAGGGTCAGCAGGTATGGACCGGTTACGATGACGAAGAAGCTCTTTCTCTCGGAGTCTATAAGACATATACCGAGGAGAATCTCCGTTATTCGCAGAACGCTCCTCTTACAATGTATGATGAGGTCAATACAAAGTGCAACCTTCCTGCACAGATCGACATCGAGGCGACTCATGGTGCAGAATATCATTTCCTTTGCGTTACAAAGGGCGGCGGATCTGCAAATAAGACATATCTCTATCAGGAGACAAAGGCTATCCTCAATCCTCAGACCCTCGTTCCGTTCCTCGTAGCAAAGATGAAGACTCTCGGAACTGCTGCATGTCCTCCATATCATATCGCATTCGTGATCGGTGGTACTTCAGCTGAGAGAAACCTTCTCACAGTGAAGCTCGCTTCATGCAAATACTACGATAACCTTCCTACAACAGGTGACGAGACAGGACGCGCATTCCGCGACATCGAGCTCGAGAAACTCGTTCTCGAGGAGGCTCACAAGATCGGCCTCGGTGCTCAGTTCGGCGGTAAGTATTTCGCTCATGACGTGCGCATCATCAGACTTCCACGCCACGGTGCAAGCTGCCCTGTAGGTCTCGGTGTAAGCTGCTCGGCTGACCGTAACATCAAGGCAAAGATCAACAAGGACGGTATCTGGATTGAGAAGCTCGACGACAATCCTGCACGTCTCATTCCTGAGGAACTCCGTCAGGCAGGCGAGGGCGAGGCTGTGAAGATCAACCTTGACCAGCCTATGGCGGATATCCTTGCAGAACTTACAAAATACCCTGTGTCAACACGTCTCAGCCTTAACGGAACAATCATCGTAGGCCGTGACATCGCTCATGCAAAGATCAAGGAGCGTCTTGACAGGGGAGAGGAGATGCCTCAGTATCTCAAGGATCATCCTATCTACTATGCCGGTCCTGCAAAGACTCCTGCAGGTATGCCTTGCGGCTCTATGGGCCCTACAACAGCAGGCCGTATGGACTCATATGTCGATCTTTTCCAGAGCCATGGCGGCAGCATGATTATGCTCGCTAAGGGTAACAGAAGCCAGCAGGTGACTGACGCATGCCACAAGTATGGCGGATTCTACCTCGGCTCTATCGGCGGTCCTGCAGCAATCCTTGCTCAGAACAACATCAAGAGCATCGAGTGCGTAGAGTACCCTGAGCTCGGAATGGAGGCTATCTGGAAGATCCGCGTCGAGGACTTCCCTGCATTCATCCTCGTTGATGACAAGGGTAACGACTTCTTCAAGAAGCTCGGGCTCTAACCGATCCTGACATAAAAGCAGTACTGCACTTTCTGAAACTGTATCCCTCCCACTCTTGCGGAGCGGGCCCAGCCCGGCGGGCTAAAGCCCTGCTGCTCAGGCACGAATGTCCACAGGACATTCTCTAAAGGCCTTCGCGACCGTTCACAAGGCTACGGGCGGCCATGGTTTCAGAAAGTGCAGTACTGCTTTTATGTTGTAATCAATGCTTGGGCGTATATTAATTCATTATAAATCATTATATTTGCGAAAGTCTCTTTGTAAATCAAGAATCCCGTTGATTCTATAACTTAAAGTGTTATGAAAAAGTTGTTCACTTTCTTTATGACCTTGCTCCTGATATTCGGATGCGAGGAGGTTCAGCCTGCCCCGGAGGCGATGATCACCTTTGATTCAGAGCAGCAGACTGATATTTCAATTCCGTCTGATGGCGAAACATTTGATGTGTGTTTTACATCTGCTCTGGATTGGACAGCCGAGATTGTCTATATCTCAGGTGGAGAAGGCTGGGCAAGCATGAATCTTACAAGCGGAAAAGGTGGTTATTCCATTGCCCGTCTGAAGGTCAATGTACAGAAGAACAGTGAATCGGAGCCCCGTTCGGCAAAAGTGGTTATAACTTCAGAAACAAAGAAAGCGACTGTCTCGTTCACTCAGGAGGGCCATAAGGGACTTCTCCCGGGACCGGATAAGGATCTCGTGTTCAGACTCACGGAAAAGTCTGCAGAAGTGCCGGCAGAAGGAGGTACTGTAAAGGTGACAGTCGAATACAATGTCGATTATGAATGCAAGGTTGCAGTTGACTGGATCAGGGAGGTAGAATCCAGATCATATGACCAAAAGGTTCATGTCTTCGAAGTCCAGCCAAACGATAGCGAAGAACCAAGAAATACAACCATTTCTTTCTGCGGCAACGGCACATGCATACCGTTCATGATTGAACAGACCGGATGTCCGCCTAAGCCTTATCTTGAGATAGAATCTGAGAGTTTTTCAGTATCTGCTGAAGGAACAGCCGAGCCGTTGAGTCTTAATGTCACTTCAAATGTGGCATGGTCCGTAGAATGTGCTTCTGACTGGATTTCAATAGATCCAGCATCAGGAGAAGGGGACGGAACTGTAATAATCAATGTGGGAGAGAATGACAATACCGGATCACGAAGTGCATCCGTAAAGGTCGCGAGTGCAGACGGAAACATTTCACGCACATTGGTGATTTTGCAGGAAGCTGCACCGAAGGTGTTCGAATTGTCAGACGGTTATGCCGATGTAGGACCGGAAGCGGGGACTATAAATATCACGGTCCGTTATAATGTGGACTATAGGTGTGATGTCAGTGTCGGCTGGATCAGGGAAGTCACATCTAAAACTGTCAGTGAAAAGGTTCATACCTTTGAAATCCTGCCAAATGAGAGCGAAGAACCACGTTCAGGATTGATTTCTTTCATAAGTGACGGAGAAACCATAGACTTCAGAGTCAATCAGAACGGATATGCCCCAGAACCTTATCTTAATTTGAGCACTCACGGATTGACGATAGAGGATGGATCAAGTGTTTCGCTTAAAGTAATTGTATCTTCAAATGTATCATGGTGTGTTGAAAATAATATTGACTGGTTGACCGTCGATCCTATGTCAGGAAACGGAGACGGATACTTTATGGTCAATGTCGCTGAAAATGATACTGCAGAATATAGGGAAGGTTCATTTACAATCGGAACGACAGATGGGTATCAATCATATAGATTCTCTGTTAATCAAGGAACTGATGTACCTTTAGAACCTGAAGAAGATGTCTTTAAGCTTTCAGCTCAGTCCGTGGAGGTAGAGGCGGAAGGAGGCAAGGCTGAAGTGACTGTGACATCGAATGTGGAATATAAGTATGAACTCACTGTCGATTGGATCAAGGAGGTGACGACCAAGGCTGCAGATGAATATGTGCATACATTTGAAGTCATGCCAAATGAGACTTCTGAAGAGAGACGTACTGTCATTTCTTTCTGTGGAAACGACAATTGTCTGCCGTTCACCATCATTCAGAAAGGAAAGCAGATAGATGAGTGGCTGGAGGTCGATATGAAATCAATATCAGTAGAGTTCACAGGAACAGATACTCCTATAAAGGTGAATGTCACATCTAATGTACGCTGGAGAGTGGAGAGTGATGCTGACTGGTGTGTCGTGACGCCGACATCTGGAGAAAATGAAGGCACTTTCGAAGTAAGCATCTCAGAAAGCACATCTTCTTCACCCAGAATGGCCAATATCACAGTTTCTTCTTCAAATGAAGTAGTTTCACGTGAAATCTCAGTCATTCAGGCTCCTGTCTCATCAGAGACTGATGATGACAGCTGGGTAAAGGAAGAATTCGTCCACAGATCTCTTGTCATGAGGTTTACTGCAGACTGGTGCGGCTATTGTCCGATCATGGCGACAGCCGTCCATATGGCACAGGAGTCACTTCCAGATAAGATTGAAGCTCTAAGTGTTCACGGTGGCGGAAGCGGACTTGCCTCCAAAGCTTCAGAAGCCCTTACAAGACATTATGGAATAGAAGCTTTCCCTACAGGGCTGATAAATGGTATGACTCAGATTCAGAATAATGAGCCATCGGTAACAGCTGAAAGGATTATCAATGCTGTAAATGAAACAGAGGCCAAATATGAAACGCTTACTGGAGCAAGCTGGACTTCATCAGTGGACGGAAGTCAGATCGTTCTGAACCTGTCTCTGTATATGAAGAAATCAGGTTCCTATAAGGTTACGGCATTGCTGGTAGAAGATGGAATCATCGGATATCAGGCAGACTACACTAACGGCTCTTCGGAAAATTATGAGCATAACGGAGTCATCCGTTCTGCATTTACCGAGGCGGCCGGAGATGAATTCACCCAGCTTGAAGACGGACAGAAGAAGGACTTCAACTATTCAATGAGTATCCCTTACGGATGTAATGAGGACAATCTGAAGATCGTCGTATATGTGCAGAAACATGACGGAAGTACATATTATATCGATAACGCAGCCTCTGCGGCAGTAGGAGAGACAAAGATGCTCGCTGTCAAATCAGGAAACTGGGGCAGCGGAAATGAGGGAATCACCCCTGGTGACGATATAATCCTTTAAAACACGATGTCATGAAGACCATTTTCAGAATCATCATATTGATAATGATCCTTCTTGTTTCCGGATGCGTCAAGGCCGTATTGCCGGAAGATACGTCTCCTGTCGAGCTTACCGCTGTAATGGAATATGATGCAGAGACCAAGACTATACTTTCCGGCCTTGAGAACGGTATGTACTATCCTCTCTGGTCGGCAGACGATGAAATCGCTGTGTTTGTGGACGGCGCATCAGAGCCTTCAAGATTCACATTGCAGTCTGGAGAAGGTACGACGGTGGCTTCGTTTTCTGGAACTGTCAAGGGTGACGAGTATGTCGCGATATACCCATATGATATGGCAGGCAGTATGTCTGAAGGTACAATCTCGCTGACACTGCCACATACTCAGCAATATACCGAAGGATCATTCGGCCAGGGTTCATTCCCGATGATCGCAACCGGAGGTTCAGACGGAAGCCTGAAGTTCATGAATCTCTGTTCTGTATTGAAGATTACTTTGAACGGTAAGACCATGATACGCTCAATTACTGTTACTGCAAACGATGAGGATATATTCCTTTCAGGCTTGGTAACAGTGATTGCTGAATATGGTGGAGCTCCTTTTATGATTATGACGGAAGGAGGCTCGCATTCAGTTACATTAGAGTGCGAAGGAGTCGAGGTTAGTGGTGAGGAGGATTTTCATATAGTTGTCCCGGCTCAGACTTATATGAATGGGTTGATAATAGAGATTGATACATATTCTGAAGTAATAACAAGGAAGATTGACTCTGACCTTATATTTGAGCGTTCTCATATTCGCCATTTAAAGAATCTTGAGTTAAATCAGGATCTTGATGAAAAGCAGATGCGTCTGACAAGAGAAAAGGCGGCTTTGATTTCAATTTATGAGGCGCTGAATGGTGATGAATGGCTAAATAATGAGAATTGGTGTTCAGATAGACCTCTCAATGAGTGGTATGGTGTTAATGTGGATACAGATGGTTTTGTAACGGGTCTTTCATTAGGAGATGCCAGTGGAAACCTGAATGATATTCATACTGTGGGGTATATTCCGGATGAAATACTGGATTTGTCGGGATTGAAGGAACTGAGCATCAGTTATGCCAGATTGTCTGGCAATCCGTTGTTAACGGTCAGTAAAATTAAAGGGTTGGAAATCCTTGCTCTTGACCAATGTAACATATCATGTGATTTCCCGGAAGAGTTATGTGATCTTACGGATCTGTATATTTTGTCACTGCATTATAATGATATAAGGGGAGGTATTCCAAGTTATATTGGAAATCTTCAGAAATTAGAGTATTTAAGGGTTGGCGATAATAAAAATTTATCTGGTAATATACCAGAAAGTATAGGTAATCTTTCGAAATTAAAAGATTTGGAGTTGTGCTTTTGTGGCTTGTCAGGCAAGATACCATCTTCGTTAGGAAACCTTTCAGAACTCAGATCTTTAAATCTTCGTAATAACCAGTTAACATCCGAGATTCCGGAAGCCCTCTCAAATTTGTTAAAATTAGAACAATTAGATTTGTCTTGGAACCAACTGTCCGGGCATGTTCCGTCGTGGATTGCCACATTAAAATTAAGAGAGCTTGCTTTGTGTAATAATCGGTTCTCCGGACAATTGCCGGTGGAATTCCAAGATATGGAGATATGGCCTTATATGTGGGGAAAGATTTTGTATTCGAACTTTCTTAATTACAGTTCAGTTTCTATTCCGGCATTGGATTTTGATGTCGTTGATATCAATGGGAAAGAATTGTCTTCTTCAGAAGTTTATGAAAATAATAAATGTATAGCCTTTATCAAATGGGATCCCGATATAGTCAGGTATGATGAAAGCATTTCTTCGACGGGAAAAGACGGATATCTTGTTGAGCTGAACAGGTTATATGAACTATATCATGATAGAGGATTTGACGTTATAGGATATTGCGAATCGTACTGTAATATCAATGATGTCAAGCAAGTAATCTCAGAATATGATATTAAATGGAGTACATTTATAATTGACAGTGACAATTTCTTTGAAGGAGCAAATGCATGGGAGTATCCATTTAATGCTGCTCCTGCTATATTCGCTGTAAATTCAGACAAGGAGATTGGCTATTTTCAGTCGGACTTCGTTGGCTCCGTTGGCTCTGATCCATTTAATTCATTGCACTTAAAGGACTATGTTGAGACTGAGTTAGGCGAAAGCTTGGATCATTATAGGTCGGTAGATTACTCTGCTGACGGAATGGTTGAGTGCCTTCAGAGTGCTTCTTTGGGTAATGGTATTGACATAGTATTGATGGGAGATGGTTACTCTGATCGTCAGATTGCTGATGGTACATATTCCTCAGATATGAAATATGTATATGATCATTTGTTTGATGTAGAACCATATAGGTCATTTGCGAACCTGTTCAATGTGTATATGGTTAATGTCGTATCCAGAACAGAAGGATTCGAATATAAAGATACTGCATTAAGATGTGGCTTTAAAGGAGGAACGGAAGTGGGTGGCTATGATTATGCTTCCTTTGCGTATGCTCAAAATGCGATATCGGCTTCACGTATGGATAATGCGGTAGTTGTAGTTGTAATGAATTCTAATGAATATGCAGGAACCTGCTATATGTATTATCCGGAACATAATAATGATTATGGAAGTGGATCATCTGTAGCATACTTTCCTAAGGGTGATAATCCAGCTACGTTCGCCCAGCTTCTTCACCATGAAGCAAATGGCCACGGCTTTGCGAAACTTGCCGACGAATATGCATATGATTATATGGAAGAAATCCCGTCTCCTGTAGCTGATGAGAACCGTCGTCAGCAGAATGATTGGGGCTGGTGGAAGAATGTGGACTTTACAAGTGATGTGACTCAGGTGCGTTGGGCGAATTTCATCGAGGATGAACGCTATGCAAATGAGGGCCTTGGCGCATATGAGGGTGGCTTGACATATTGGACAGGCGTATGGCGTCCTACCGAAAACAGCATCATGCGTTACAACACCGGCGGCTTCAACGCTCCTTCGCGCGAGGCGATATATTATCGTATCCATAAGCTTGCATATGGTGATGATTGGGAATATGATTATGAGAAGTTCGTGGAATATGATGCTATAAACCTTGCAGCGGCGGCGGGAGGGCCTCAGAAGCGACGTGCGAACTATGTGGAGAAACAGTATGAACCTCTCCATCCTCCTGTCGTTGTCGGCAAGACTTGGAGGGAAGCAGTAAAATGAATGTTATGAAAACAATAGTCAGATTATGTGTCTTGTTTCTGGCGCTTGCCTTATCATCGGCATGCGTAAGAGAGGAACATGTCGAATATGCTGCAGTTGAGCTGACTGCCAGGATGGAATATGAGACTGATACTGATACTGATACAAAGACTACACTTTCCGGCCTTGAGAACGGCATGTACTATCCTCTCTGGTCGGCAGGAGATGAAATCGCTGTGTTCGTGGATGGTGCATCAGAGCCTTCAAAGTTCACATTGCAGTTTGGAGAAGGTTCGACAGTGGCTTCCTTTTCTGGAACTGTCAAGGGTGACGAGTATGTTGCGATATACCCATATGATATGGCAGGCAGTATGTCTGACGGCAAGGTCTCGCTGACCCTCCCTCAGACTCAGACGTATGTTCCGGATTCATTCGGCCAGGGCTCATTCCCGATGATTGCAACAGGAGGTTCAGATGGTAGTCTGAAGTTCATGAACCTCTGTTCTGTGCTGAAGATCTCTTTGACAGGAAGGGCTGCGATACGTTCGATAACAGTTTCGGCCAATGATAAGGATACATATCTCTCGGGTCCGGCATTGGTAAATGCAGCTGCATCTATGGATTATCTTACCATGACTGAAGGAGCTTCAAATACCGTAGTCCTTGAATGTAAAGGTGCGAAGATTGAGGAAACGCCGGATTTCCATATCGTCATACCTTCACAGACATACAAGAGAGGTCTGACTTTAGAGATCGATGCCTATACGGATACCATAACGAAGGTCATTGATGCTGATCTTGTGTTTGAACGTTCACAGATACGTACGGTAAAGGGGCTTGAATTGGCAACAGACGTACCTGCAATTATCCCGGAAGCGATTCCGGACGATGAGATTTGGTATATCACTTCAGATAATGATGTCCTACGCCACCCATTATCTGATGCATTTGATCAGAGAGTGATTTCTAATACATATTCTGATGGTAAAGGTGTAATTAAATTATCAGGGAAATTGCATACTATCAAGAGTTTTGCTTTTTCTAATAGCTGGCAGTTAAAGTATCTGGTACTTCCTGAGAGTGTTGAAACTCTGGAGGATCAGGCTTTTTTTGGTTTGGACTTAGATTCATTATATGTTTCATCGAATTTAAGTAATTTTACCGGTTATGCTTTTTCGGCATGCAAAATAGGGCGTTTCGTCGGCGATTCTATTGTGCAGGGCAATGGCAGATTTATCATAACGGGAGATACACTTAAAGCGGTTGCAACATTACAGGAAAAAGAGTTGGTTATTCCAGGGTCAATCAGAGTGATAGGACGTCATGCAATATGGTCGGTCAATCCGAATGTTACAAAAATATTGATAGAAGAAGGGGTTGAAATAATTGAACCATATGCGTTTTCTGGATGTAAGTCTCTTGAGGAAGTCTATCTGCCAAACAGCTTAATAGATTTACAAAATTCTGTTTTTGATTATTGCGATAATATCCGTCAGTTTTATGGCCCGGAAGAATATGTTTCTAACGATGGAAGGTTTACATATCGAAATGTGTTCTGGATTGATAAGGAAGAGAAATTCATTTCCAATGTTGCAAAAGCCGGATTGACAGAGTTTATTGTTGATGATGATATCGGTGGCCTTGATCCAGAGTCTTTTTGTCGTGCGTATGACCTTAAGACATTGACAATTAATAGCCAAAACGTTTATATTTCAGGAGACACCTTTGATGAGTGCTATAATCTGGAGTGTATAAAGGGCCCCGGTGCTACAGCAGATGGACGTGGTTATGTGGGAATCGGTTTTCCTTCAATCCTGCCGGATAGTTCGGAAAATCTCAAGTTCCTTATATTTGCGGGAAAAGGTATTTCTGAATATGAAGTTGGAGATTACTGTCAGGAGATTGGATCTTGTGTGTTTGCTTATCAGCCGGATTTGAAAAAAGTTAAATTTGATGATAGTATCATTCGATTAGGAAGTGACGTGTTCAGAGAATGTCAAAAGTTGGAAGAAGTCACTCTCCCTGCGCAGTTGAAATATATTGGTATAAATGCTTTTACTGCTTGCCCAAATATTAAATCTGTATATCTGCGTTCTATCCTTCCTCCGGAATTAGAAAGATATGGTACAAATGTGGATGATATTTTTGATGAGGTGGGAAGATTAGGAGATCTTAAGATATATGTGCCAGAGTCATCGGTAAGCTTATATAAGGACACTTTCCCTTGGAGTCTTTATTCTAATCATATTGTTGGGTATCAACCTGATTATGATTACTATGTGTCTTCAGATTACTCCTCTGACGGAGTGGTCGAGACTCTTCAGACTGCGACAAAGGGCAATGGAATAAAAATAGTTCTTCTCGGCGACGGCTACAGCGACCGTCAGATTGCGGACGGAACATATAAGGCAGATATGGAGTTCGCATATCGTAATCTTTTTACAGAAGAGCCTTACAAGTCGCATCAGGATATGTTCAATGTAAGCTATGTGAATGTTGTTTCTATGACAGAAGGTTATGAGTACGGCGGTAATGCCTTGGGATGTCAGTTCGGAGGAGGAACTTATGTGTATGGAAATGATGCCTTGTGCTTTAAATATGCACAGAATGCTGTCGCTGAGGAAGATATGGATGAAGCCTTGGTCGTAGTGCTGATGAATTCGGATGCCTATGCCGGTACCTGCTTCATGTATCATCCTATAGGTACGACAAAGGACTATGGGTCAGGAGCGGCGGTTGCATATTTCCCTAAGGGTACAGATGAGGATATGTTTGCACAACTGCTGCATCATGAAGCAAACGGCCATGGTTTTGCGAAGCTGGCTGACGAATATGCATATGAGGATATGGGCGAAATCCCGTCTTCTGTGGCGGATGATCATCGTCGTCAGCAGAATGACTGGGGCTGGTGGAAGAATGTAGATTTCACAAGCGATGTGACTCAGGTTCGTTGGGCGAACTTCATCGAGGATGAACGATATGCAAATGAGGGCCTTGGTGCATACGAAGGTGGCCTGACCTACTGGAGCGGCGTATGGCGTCCTACCGAAAACAGCATCATGCGTTACAACACTGGCGGCTTCAACGCTCCTTCGCGCGAGGCGATTTACTATAGAATCCATAAACTTGCGTACGGAGAAGATTGGGAATATGATTATGAGAAGTTCGTGGAATATGATGCAATAAACCGTGCAGCGGCGGCGGGCGGGCCTCAGAAGCGACGTGCGAACTATGTGGAGAAACAGTATGAACCTCTTCATCCGCCTGTCGTTGTCGGCAAGACGTGGAGAGAAGCTGGTAGCAACTAAACAAGAATGATATGAAAAGACTTATCCTTACCTTATGTCTTTTGACTGGTGCTTTCCTGGCTTATGCCGGTGAGGATGCACCTGCACCGCAGATCGTGAATGTGCTTGGACGTCAGACGGTTTCGCTTGACGGAATGTGGAAGACGATCGTGGATCCGTATGAGAACGGATATTACAATTACAGGATGCATCCGCATGGAGATGCTTCGTCATATTTCGCGGACAGGGATTTCGATGCAGATCGTACTGTTCTGTATGAATATAATTTCAATACGGACCGCACATTGCTGGTGCCTGGAGACTGGAACACGCAGAGGGACGAGCTCTATTATTATGAGGGAACCGTATGGTACAGGAATATCTTCGACTGGCAGCCGAAGCCTGACAAGCGTACCTTTATCTATTTCGGTGCGGCAAACTATGAGGCCATCGTAGGTCTGAACGGAAGTAAGATCGCGAAGCACATAGGCGGTTATACGCCTTTCAATGTGGAGGTTACCGGAAAACTGAAGGAGAGCGGTAACTCTCTGATAGTCAAGGTGGATAACAAGAGGCATGCAGATGCCGTGCCGACTCTGAACTCAGACTGGTGGAACTATGGCGGCCTGACCCGCAGCGTGATGATAGTTGAGACTCCGATGACATTCATCCGTGACTATTGCGTGCAGCTGAAGAAAGGTGATCCGAAGAAGATCGAGGGATGGATACAGCTGGACGGAGAGCAGGCCGAGCAGGATGTGACAGTGAATATTCCGGAGCTGAAGGCTGCAGTCAAGGTACGTACTGATGCTGAGGGACGTGCCACATTCGAGATGAAGGCGAAGCCGGAATACTGGTGCCCGGACAACCCTAAGCTATACGACGTCACGATAACATCGGAAACTGACAGCATTACTGACAGGATCGGCTTCAGAACCATCGAGACACGTGGAACGGAGATACTTCTCAATGGCGAACCGATATTCTGCAAGGGTGTAAGCGTCCATGAGGAAATGCCTTACTCAAGCAGCGGGCGTGCATATTCTGAAGATCATGCACGTATCCTTCTCGGATGGGCGAAGGAAATGGGATGCAATTTCGTCCGTCTGGCGCATTATCCTCATAACGAGTACATGGTCCGCGTCGCAGAGGAGATGGGAATCATGGTGTGGTCGGAGATACCTGTATATTGGACCATCCAGTTCGAGAATCCGGAGACATATGCAAATGCGGAATCACAGCTCGTTGACATGATCACCAGAGACAGGAACAGGGCGAATGTGATCATATGGTCTGTGGCCAACGAGACCCCTCATGGCAAGCCTCGCCTCGAGTTCCTCAAGAAGCTCATTGCCAAGACTCGTGAAATGGATCCGACAAGGCTCGTCAGCGCAGCGATGGAGAAGGATAATATCGATGCAACGACTGTGACTGTAAAGGATGAACTTGTTGATCATGTGGATCTTATCAGTTTCAATCAGTACCTCGGATGGTATGATGGCTCTACGGAGAAATGCGACAGGATGAACTGGGTGTTCGATATCAAGAAACCTGTGTTCATCTCGGAATTCGGAGGCGGTGCCGTTTATGGAAGACATGGTGACGTGAAGGAGCGCTTTACCGAAGAATATCAGGAGGATCTGTATCAGAGGAATGTCAATATGTTCGACCGCATTGAGGGACTGGCAGGAACGACTCCTTGGATATTGAAGGATTTCCGTTCGCCGCGTCGTCAGATTGTCGGTATTCAGGACGATTTCAACAGAAAGGGCCTCATTTCGGAACAGGGAGGCAAGAAGAAAGCCTTCTATGTGATGAAGAAGTGGTACGAAAGCAAATAAAAGAGGAAAAGCCGGTCAGACGACCGGCTTTTTTCAGGTTGAGATACCAGGATTCGAACCTGGACAGAGGGAACCAAAATCCCTAGTGCTACCATTACACCATACCTCAATTCCGTCTGCAAAGATATTACTATTTTTAATTATCTGCAAATAGTTTAAAACAGCCCGTATATCAGGTTCCAGACTAGGAAACGGGCGAATTTTCCGATTAGCAGAAGAACCATGGTCCAGCCAGGACGGGTCTTGTAGAAACCTAATGCTATGGCGATTACGTCACCGATGAAAGGAATCCATGCTGTCAGTGCGAGCCATACTCCGTATCTGTCGATCTTCTCTTTCTGTTTCTGAAGAGTTTCCGGCTTGACCTTGAACCATTTCTCGATCCACTCCCATTTCCCTATCCAGCCGATCCAGTATGTCACGACGCTTCCGAGCCAGTTGCCCAAGGTTCCGACAAGAAGACAGCCTACAGGATTTGCCGTTGCCGCCAGTATCGCAAGATACAATGCGTCGGAACTGAACGGGAAGATCGTCGCTGCCAGAAAAGTTCCTATGAAAAGGCCGAACAGGCCAAGTCCTTCAAGCCATTCCATGTTTATTTCCTTTTGTTCCTGAAGAATTCAGTGACCATGTTTCCGCATTCATCAGCCAGGACACCGGAGACAACCTCTGTCTTGGGATGCAGCAGGGAAGGGGAGAACAACGAATATCCGCGCTTGGGATCGGATGATCCATATACGACCTTGCCTATCTGAGCCCAGGCAAGTGCACCGGCGCACATCGGGCAAGGCTCTACCGTGACATATAATGTGCAGTCGTTGAGGTATTTGCCTCCGACAGCTTCTGTCGCAGCAGTGATGGCTATCATCTCGGCATGTGCGGTCGGATCGTTCAGCCTCTCGGTCATGTTATGCCCCTTGGCTATGATGCGTCCCTTGCACACGATCACAGCTCCGATAGGGATCTCATCCTCACCGGCGGCCGCCATTGCCTCGCGCAGGGCATCTCTCATATATCTTTCGTCCTGTTCCATATCGTTTGTCATTAAAAGAAAAGAACCCGGCCTCGTGGTCGGGTTCTTTTTCTTACCATCTGTCCTCAGATGATACAGTCAGTTTCTTGCGGCCGCGACGACGGCGAGCTGCCAATACACGACGTCCGTTAGGAGTCGACATGCGCTCGCGGAAGCCATGTTTGTTGCGACGCTTGCGCTCTGATGGTTGGAATGTTCTTTTCATATCTAGATATTTTTATATATTCCTATAAAATTGGGAGTGCAAAGGTAGTCTTTTTCAATTGAATTGCAAAATATTTTTGAAGATTCTTCGCATTCGCTCAGAATGACAGGTTACTTTTGCTCAGAATGACAGGTTATTTTTCAATGTAAATGACCTGTTTTGTCTCAAAAAACGGGTCTGAAGTCCAGCTTGATATCGGCCATACATGCACGGAACCCTTGCGCATCCTGAATTTTGCCATTGCTGTGGATATCTCTTCAGCGAGATCACCGCCTTTGAGATAGAGGATTCCTTCCGCATATTTACCCTTGACCCATGGCATGAAGTTCTCGAGTGATGTCACCGCGCGGGAAACGATGTAGTCGAATGTCTCCGGCAGGGATTCGGCGCGGGCGTTCACGGTCTTTACATTCCTGAGCTCCAAGCCCTTGCTGACCTCTGTAGCTACCGTTATCTTCTTTCCTATGGAGTCACATAATGTGAAGGATGCATGAGGAAACAATACAGCCAGAGGAATTCCCGGAAAACCTCCTCCTGTTCCAAGGTCAAGTATTTTCAGCGGTTCGGAAAGGGCAAACGGACCGTCTCCACGCATACGGTCATATACATCCGGCATCTCGCTCTTGAGATATGCGGCTATGCCGAGCGAATGCAGGACATGATGCCTGTACAGTTCGTCGATATCTTTTCTTGAGACTACGTTTATCTTCGAGTTCCACTCACGGTAGAGGCCTTCCATCCTCCTGAACTGCTCCATCTGGTCCGCAGTCGTTTCCGGGAACTTGTCTTCTACTATTGTCTTGAATTCTTCAAATATCATAATTATAATAATTCATCTGAATAGTCCATCATCTTGAGAAGCTGGGCTTTGGCACGTCTGATCTTGGTCTTGACCGTGTTGATGGGCATGTCAAGTGCATCAGCGATCTCCTTATATCCGAAATTGTCGATGAGGTTCATCTTTGCAACGGTCCTGTAATCGTCCTTCAGTTTTTCGATATTCGTCAGCCATTTGTCATATTCCTGCTGATTGATTATGTCCTCCTCCGGATTATGCATTGTCGCAGGAATCTCCTTGAGCTCAGCGATATCCTCGTTTATGGAAGTCGTAGGCATGTTCGTCTTTTCGCGGTCATGCTTGCTGAGGTGGTCAAAGGCAGTGTTGCGCGCTATCCTGTAAAGCCAGGTGGAGAACTTATACTCCGGATTGTATGAACCTATCTGACTGAATGCCTTCTGGAAACTCTCCAGGCAGATGTCCTCGATGTCCTCCTTCTGGATGACATATCTGGAAATATGACTTCTGACACCGGCATTGTACCTTGTGTAAAGTACGATGAACGCGGCCTGATTCTGTTCAAGGGCGAGTCTGACAAGGTCTGTGTCAGGCAGATTAGTGAGCTTCGAGCCAGTTGTTTCCATGGTTGCATTCTACTGTTAGTGGTACTGATAGTTTCATTACGTTCTCCATTTCTTCCGTCACGATCTTCTTCAGATGCTCCACTTCCGACGGAATCGCGTCGAAAAGAAGTTCGTCATGGATCTGGAGGACCATGCGGCTTTGCAGTCCTTCGGCTGCAAGGCGCCTGTCAACATTGATCATGGCGATCTTGATTATGTCAGCCGCAGTGCCCTGGATAGGTGCATTGACTGCATTTCTTTCTGCCAGCGAGCGGACTGTACCGTTCTTGGAATTGATGTCGGGCAGATAGCGGCGCCTGCCGAATACAGTCTCTACATAACCGTTTTCGCGAGCGGCGGCCAGTGTGTCATCGATATATGATGAAATGGCCGGGAAGTTTGCGAAATAATCTTCTATGATCTTCTTGGCCTCTCCTCTTGAAATGCCCAGACGCTGTGCAAGACCGAATGTGGAGATTCCGTACATGATTCCGAAATTGGCGGTCTTGGCGATCCTTCTCTGCTCCGGAGTGACTTCGTCAATGCTTATTCCGAATATCTTCGCAGCTGTGGAGGCATGCACATCCTGTCCTTCTCTGAACGCGGAAATAAGGTGCTGGTCGCAGCTCAGATGAGCCATGATCCTCAGCTCGATCTGTGAATAGTCGGCTGAAACCATCACTCCGTCCGGACGGCTGGAAACGAATGCCTTCCTGATCTCCTTGCCCCTTTCCGTCCTGATCGGGATGTTCTGCAGATTCGGTTTTGAGGAACTTAACCTTCCGGTGGCTGTAAGTGCTTGATTGAAAGTGGTATGTATTCTTCCTGTGACCGGTGATATGAAGGTCGGAAGCGGCTCTATATAAGTTGACAGAAGCTTCCTCAATCCTCTGTATTCGAGGATCTCGTTGATGATAGGATGCCTGTCGGCGAGTCCGTTCAAAGTCTCCTCATCGGTAGGGTAGTTGTACCGTACTCCTGACTTCGGCTTTATCTTAGGGTCGAGATTCAATTTCTCGAACAGCAGTATTCCGACCTGTTTCGGAGAAAGGATGTTCAGATTCGGCTCGTCAGCCATTGTCCTTATCCTCTCCTGCGTCTCATTCATCTCGGTGGCGAGAGATGAGGCATATCTCCGAAGCTGCTGCAGGTCTATCTTGACTCCTTCCAGTTCCATTCCTGACAGAACCCTCATAAGCGGCTCCTCCATCGTCTCATACAGGCCGCAGAGGCTCAAGCTCTCCATCTCTTCCAGAACCTTGGCTCCAAGCTGCAACGTTGCGGCAGCCTCAGCCGGATGCCCCTTGGTCTCATTGTCATCTTCCGGAATTTCGTCAAACAGGGATAACGGTGCTTCCGCCTCTGAAGGCTGTACACACTCCTCTATGTTGACACCGAGATATGTTCTTGTGAGGATGTCTATCTTATGACTTTTCTCAGGATTGATCAGATAATGCATCAGCTCAATGTCGAAGAGACGTCCGGCAATCTCTGATCCGTTGAAGCTCAGTATGTTGCATTGCTGCTTGAGGTCATATCCGTACTTGGCTATTGCAGGATCGGTGATGATGTCCCTGAAGTCGTCGAGCCTGCCGGATGAGACCATGCATGTGCCCCCGTACTCAGTCGCAACAGTGATGAGCTTTACAGGTGTAAATGATCCCGTCTGTTCTCCCTCTGTAATGATCGAACATCTTCCGCTTGTCCTTGCGGCTTTGCAGACGGTTGCAGGATCCGATTCTGTAAAGCAGAGCTTCTTTTCGACCTTGGCCGCTGTCGGCTTCACATTGCCGATGAACCGTCTTAATGATCCGAACTCATACAGTTCGAAAAGATCCGCCACTTCCGGGTCATATGACAGGTTTACCGCCATGTCTTCGCTCTTCACATCAAGTACTATGTCTGTCTTGATCGTCACCAGATCATGGCTGAGGCCGATATGTTCACGGGCATTCGCGAATGCCTCCCTCTGCTTCGGAGTCAGTTCGTCAATATGTCTGTAGATGTTTTCCACATTGTCATATTTCGCGATGAGCTTTCCTGCTCCCACTTCTCCAACACCTTTTACTCCAGGTACGTTGTCGGATGAATCACCGCAGATGGTGAGTATCTCTATCACCTGTTCAGGCCTTGAGATACCGTATTTTTCGCAGACTTTCCTGACATCGATCAGTTCGTTGTCGCTTCCGGACTTGCCCGGCTTGTATTGCGTTATATGTTCGGAAATCAGCTGGCCGTAATCCTTGTCAGGAGTGACCATGAAAACGTCGAAGCCTTCTTTCTCGGCACGTTTTGCCATTGAGCCTATGACGTCATCAGCCTCGAATCCCTTTACCATCAGTACCGGTATGCACATGGCCTTGCAAAGGTTGCAGAGCGGTTCGAGGGAGTCGATGATGAGCTGCGGGGTTTCCTGACGTGTGCCCTTGTATTCCGGATACATTTCATGCCTGAATGTGCCTCCCGGAGGATCGAACGCAATGGCGAGATGCGTAGGCTTTTCACGCTCGATAAGTTCGAGTATATATTTGGTGAATCCGAAGAGGATGGACATGTCCGCACCTTTGGAATTTATCATCGGATGACGCAGGAATGCGTAGTACATCTTGAAAATCAGTGCGTGGCCGTCTATCAGGAATAGTCTTTTGTTCATATACGCAAAATTGAACCCCAAAGTTATAAAAAGTTTCGATAAAATCATTATATTTGAAATCTGATCATTTGACTGAAAACAATTTGAATATGGAAAAGGAATTCAAAGGCACCGTCCTTAACGGCTTTCTGATGCTTTTTGTGGTACTCATCATGTGTTTCGGAAGTATCGCTATGTTTGTACTTGCTGGTCTGGAGATGATTCCGTTGTGGACTCTTGCTCTCAGCATTACCGCTTTCATCGTATCTTTCTTCCTGATGCCCGGATTCGTGAAGCTTGAGCCTAATGAGGCATCCGTAATGGTGTTTTTCGGAAAATATGAGGGTACATTCTCTCAGACAGGATACTATTGGGCCAATCCGTTCCTTTCCAAGAAGGCGGTATCTCTCAGGGCCAGGAACCTCAATGTCGATCCTATAAAGGTCAATGACAAGGAAGGTAATCCTATCCTAATCGGTCTCGTGCTCGTATGGAAACTGAAGGATTCGTACAAGGCGATGTTCGAGATCGATTCACAGACTCTTGCCGCTGCCTCTGCTGCCGCTGCAGGTCAGGTGGGAACAAGCCAGGTGGCATCACGCATGCGTGCTTTCGAGAATTTCGTGAAGGTGCAGTCCGATGCCGCACTCCGTTCTGTCGCAGCTCTCTATTCATATGACGACAACGACGGCAATACAGATGAGGCTACATTGAGAGGGGGAGCGGATGAGGTTAATCAGGTTCTTCTCGACAAGCTTAACGAGCGCCTTGAAATGGCCGGTCTCAGTGTCGTTGAAGCGAGGATCAATTATCTCGCATATACTCCTGAGATCGCTGCCGTGATGCTCAGAAGACAGCAGGCGACAGCCATAATCTCTGCAAGGGAGAAGATCGTCGAGGGCGCTGTGTCGATGGTCAAGATGGCTCTTGACAAGCTTTCGGATGATGGCGTCGTAGAACTTGATAACGACCAGAAGGCCAGGATGGTATCGAACCTTCTCGTTGTTCTCTGCGCTGACGAATCCGCTCAGCCTGTCGTGAATGCTTCAGGTGAAAACAGATAGCCTTGGATGAAAAGGTTCCTGATCACTGTCTTTCTGGCTGCGATTTCATGTGTGGCTGCCCGTTCCGAAACCCCTCCTGTGGATTATTATACTCCGACAGGGGTGGCTCCGGCTTTCTTCGGTCCCAATGCCTTTCCTGTGCCTGACATGCTTGACGGACGCACGTCTTCTGTTTTCAGACTCGAGGCATATGCGGACAGCTATTGGGGAAATGCGGTCGAGGGAGAAGACTATACGTCGGACTTTTTCATGAGGCTCGTGATCCCATGCTTCACCCCGAGGGTGAATTTCGTGATGTGGGGATATCTTGCGGAATATTGCAGGACAGGCCCGGAAGCGAATTCATTCAGGGGAGTGGGATACGACGGGACATTGAAGGACTGTTACGCAGGTGATTTCTATATATCGGCGGATGCCATGATATTGACGCAGGAGGAATGCGGCCTGGATGTGTCTGCAAGAATGGCCTTGAAGACAGCCTCCGGACACAGATTCCATTATGCAAGGTATTATGACAGTCCGGGATATTTCTTCGATGCCTCGGCAGGTCGGTCATTTCCCATTGCCGACGGCAGGGCCATGGCAAGATTGGCGGTAAGTACAGGCTTCCTGTGCTGGCAGACTGATGTCAGAAGACAGAATGATGCTGTGATGTACGGAGCCCATGCCTCTGTATCGTCGGGAAGGTGGGAACTGTCAGCAGAATATGGCGGATATGTCGGATGGGAAAGGCATGGTGATGCCCCTATGACATTGAAGACATGTCTTTCCTGCAGTTTCGGCAATCTTGTCATGAAGCTGCAGCATCAGGCCGGATTTGCAGACTGGCCATATCATCAGTTACGTTTTGGTGCAGAATACCGCTTCTGCTTCAGCAAGGACAGATAAGATACGGACTATGAAAATACTTATAATAGAAGATGAGGTTTCTCTTCAGGAAATGATGACCCTTTCCTTGAGGAAAGAAGGTTATGTCGTGGAGAGTGCAGAGGATTTCCATGCCGCCATGGACAAGATAGCCGGATATTCGTATGACTGTATCCTTCTGGATATCAATCTCCCGGGCGGTTGTGGGCTGGATATACTTGAGCACGTGAAAAAGATCGGATGCAGGGCGGATGTCATAATAACTTCTGCCCGTGATTCGATTGACGACAAGGTACGCGGACTGGAGCTGGGTGCGGATGATTATCTGGCGAAGCCTTTCCATATGGCAGAGCTTGTTGCCCGTATAAGAAGCGTCGCACGCAGGAGCAGGAATGACGGTGACATGACATACAAGGCCGGTAACGTCTCGATGGATGATGTGTCTAAAAAGGTGATTGTCGGGGGAAAGCCCTTGACGCTTCTGAAAAAGGAATTCGACATATTGAAATACTTCCTGATGAGGCAGGGATATACTGTTGACAAGGCGGCATTAGCGGAAGCTGTCTGGGGAGACCATATCGATCAGACAGATGATTTCCAGTTCGTATATGCCCAGGTGAAGAATCTTCGCAGGAAACTGCAGGATGCAGGTGCCGACATAGAGATAAAATCGATCTACGGATTCGGATACAGACTTATTCTTCCAGAGTGATATGAAGCTTATATATAAGATAACTCTGACTTTCATTGCCCCGCTTGTCGTCACTCTGGCGCTGTGGGGATGGCTTTCATATCGTACCATGGAAAGGAAGATCCATGCCGATACGGATATGATCCTCAAGGAGTATTCCGATGCCATAATCACACGCAAGCTTTCCGGATTTGAGCTGCCGGAAAGATTCAACGGAGCATATAATACCTATTATATTAAGGAAGTCACTCCTGAATATGCAGCAGAAAATCCGGCTGTAGAATATATGGAGGCTGAAGTCAGTCTCAAGACTCAGGAAGATTTTGCCAGTTCGCGAATCCGCCGTCAGATATTCATGGATAAGGAAGGCAGATATTATGAGATAAGCGTGTCGCTTCCTACATTCGAGCAGGATACCTTGGTCGAGCATGTGCTCTGGTGGACAGGAATCCTCTTCGTGGTGCTTCTTATAGCTCTGCTTATAATAGGAATCCTTGTCATAAATTACAACCTCAGGCCGTTCAAGGCCCTGATGGACTGGATGGACGGATATGTTCCGGGACAGGTTCATGAATCTGTACCGGACAATACGGATGTTCTTGAATTCCGCAAGCTTGCGGCAACCGTGCAGAAGGCGGTTGACCGTTTCGAACACGAATACGCGGAACGTAAGATATTCATAGGAAATGTCTCTCATGAACTTCAGACTCCGCTTGCCGTATGTGCCAACAGGGTGGAACTGCTCCTTGACAGACCGGACCTTGATGAAGAAATGGCCGGTGAACTCGTGAAGCTTCACCGGAGTCTCCAGCACATGATCCGTCTCAACAAGACATTGCTTCTTCTTGCGAAGATAGAGAACGGTCAGTTCCCTGAAACGGTGGATGTCGATCTTGGAGCAATGCTCGATGACGCTTCTCTCATGTATGATGACATATATTCCCAGAGATATCTAAACGTGACATTTGAGAAAGAGGATGAGCTGGTCTGCCGGATGAATGAACAGATGGCATCGGTGCTCGTCAACAATCTTCTGAAGAATGCATATGCGCATTCTGACTATAATGGCGATGTGGAGATTGTTGTAAACCGGCGGGGATTCTCTGTAAGCAATTCAGGAACCGCTCCTCTTGACCGTTCCAAGTTGTTTACCCGTTTCTATCAGCCGGAGGGACGCAAGGAAGGAGCTACCGGACTTGGACTTGCCCTTGCCTATGCCGTATGTGAAAGAAACGGCATGGAATTGTCATATGATTTCAAGGAAAACCATCATGTTTTTTCGGTTATTTTGAAAAAATCAAAATAATTTCCAAAAATTCATATTATTTCAGTTTCTTTTCAGAATTGTGTCTGACTTTTGTATTGTCAAAAAGACAATGAATAGGTTAAATTAAAAAAGATACAACTATGAAAAGAATCATTACAGTATTGGCAATCGCGATTGCATCTCTTTCAGTGGCTTACGCAGGCGACAAGCCTGTCTCATTCAACCAGCTGCCTGCCCCGGCTCAGTCGTTCCTTAACACAAACTTCCCAGGTGACGGCATATCATATGCAACCATAGACGATGACCTCATACGTCCGGACTATAATGTCGTTCTGGTAAGCGGTGTGAAGATCCAGTTCGAACATGACGGAGCTCTCGAGAAGATCGAGTGCAGGACAGGTGTCCCTGTCGATCTGATTCCTGTGCAGATAAAGGATTATGTGAAGCTGCATTATCCTGATGCATATTTCACAGAATATGAGATCGGACGCAAGTCTTATGAGGTAAAGCTGTCAAACAGGCTTGAAATGAAGTTCAACCGTAACTTCATCCTTGTGGAAATCGATGACTGATGAATATGTACTGGAATAATCAATGAATTTTTAAAAGAGAAAAGATATGAAGAAGATAATGATGATACTGGCTGTAGTAGCCGCTTTCGCAGCAGTTCAGGCTTGCGAGAAATATGAAGACGGACGTCCGTCAAAGGCAATCATAAATGAGTTTGAGAGAATGTATCCTGATGCATGGGACATTGAATGGGAATATGAGGTTTCATATTGGGAGGTGCATTTCGAAACCGGACCACGTCCGAACGGCATTGAGCATACCGCTTGTTTCGACATGTCGGCGAACTGGATCAATACACAGACAGAGCTTCCTCTTACCTCCGTCCCTCAGAAGATCAAGGATTATCTTGCATCGTCAAACTTCGGAGACATCCAGTATGAAGACTATTTTGTCGATTATTATGAGACTCCTACAGGTAATTTCTACAGATTCGATGTCCATATCAACGGTGGCAAGGCTGAAATAGATGTGACGGAAGATGGAAAAGTATCTGTCGCAGGTTATGGATATTGATCAGGAATTGCTAAATTTGTGCACCTTATGGTGCAGTCGAGGCTGACCCTGCGGGGCCGGCCTTTTTTGTCGGAATATAAAAACCTTTCAAGATATGAAGAAACTTTTATTTGCTGCGGCTGTTGCCGCATTTGCTGCGATGAATGCCTATGCACAGCAGCCTGCAGGTGCTCCCGAAGGAGGAATTTCAGCGGAAATGCTGAAAGAGATCAGTAAAGGATATGAGGGCAATGCCAGTGACAAGGCTTTGAGGAATGCCCTTGCCGTCACTTCGATCGGCACTCTTGCGATCAATGCTGAGAATGCGGCCATGATCGATACTCATTTCTCAGACAGAGTCAGGACCAAGGGAATCACCGACCAGCAGTCTTCAGGAAGATGCTGGCTTTTTACTGGCCTTAATGTGTTGAGAGCCAAGATGATCGATAAATATGACCTTCCTGGAATGGAGTTCTCTCAGAACTATCTCTTCTTCTATGACCAGCTTGAAAAGGCCAATCTTTTCCTTCAAGGAATCATCGATACGAAGGAGCTTCCGTTTGATGACAGGAAGGTTGACTGGCTGTTCTCCAATCCGCTCAGCGACGGCGGTCAGTTCACAGGCGTGTCGAATCTGATCACCAAGTATGGTCTTGTTCCTTCTGAGGCAATGCCGGAGACTTACCAGGCAAACAACACTTCCCAGATGGCAAATCTCATCAAGCTCAAGCTGCGCGAATACGGACTGGAACTTCGTGAGGCATATGAGGCAGGCTACAAGGAGATCGGCAAGCGTCCGAGGAAGGATGTGGAAAAGAGTATGAAGGCTCTTGATGCCAAGCTTCAGGATATGAAGATCCAGCAGCTTTCTGAGGTTTACCGTATGCTCGCCCTCTGTCTTGGTGAGCCGGTTCAGGAGTTCGAATGGATAAGATGCGACAAGAACAACAATATCGTAAGCCGCAAAACCTATACTCCTAAGTCATTCTACGATGAGTTCATAGGAGAGGATCTGGAGAATAATTATGTCATGATAATGAATGATCCTTGCCGTGAATATGGAAAGGTATATGAGATCGATTATGACAGGCATGTATATGACGGTCATAATTGGCTCTATATCAATCTTCCTGTAGAGAGGATCAAGGAGATGGCTATAGCTTCGATAAAGGATAATACTGCAATGTATTTCTCATGTGACGTGGGCAAGTTCGCGAACAGCAAGAAGGGTGTTCTTGATCTCAATAACTTTGACTATGAGTCACTTATGGGCGTTGAGTTCGGTATGGACAAGAAGGAGAGGGTGCAGACACATGCCAGCGGATCTTCTCATGCAATGACTCTCATAGCTGTCGATATCGTTGACGGAAAGCCTGTAAAGTGGATGGTGGAGAACAGCTGGGGCCCTTCTGCAGGATACAAAGGCAACTATATTATGACTGACGAGTGGTTCAACGAATATATGTTCCGACTTGTTGTCGAGAAGAAGTATGTTCCTGCCGATGTGCTCGAAATTCTGAACCAGGAGCCGGTGCAGCTTCCTGCATGGGATCCTATGTTTGCTCCGGAAGAATAAAGATTTTACTATATTTGCAGTTTGTAACAGTAAAAGATAAGTCAATGGCACAGAAACCGTCAATCCCAAAGGGAACAAGAGATTTCGGACCTGCAGAGATGGCAGGAAGAAACTATATATTCGATACTATCCGTTCGGTATTCAAGACATATGGATATGCACCTATAGAGACTCCTTCCATGGAGAATCTCAGCACTCTTCTGGGAAAGTACGGAGAGGAGGGAGACAAGCTTCTTTTCAGGATACTTAACTCCGGAGATGCGTTCTCGAAGATCAATTATGATGATTATCGCGTCGAGGGTACAGAGGATGGCTATAACAGCAAGGCTCTCTCTCTGAAAGTGTGCGAGAAAGGTCTCCGCTATGACCTTACTGTGCCTTTCGCCCGCTTTGTCGTGCAGCATCAAAATGATATCACATTCCCTTTCAAGAGGTTCCAGATCCAGCCTGTATGGCGTGCGGACCGTCCTCAGAAGGGCCGTTACAGAGAATTCTATCAGTGTGATGTGGACGTCATAGGTTCTACATCCCAGCTCAACGAGCTTGAGCTTGTGCAGATCGTTGACAGGGTGTTCACTCTCTTTGATGTAAACGTGTGCATCAAGATAAACAACCGTAAGGTGCTCACAGGTATGGCCGAGATCTGCGGATTCCCTGACAAGGTCGTTGACATTACTGTCGCGATTGACAAGATTGACAAGATCGGTCTGGAGGCCGTTGAAGCCGAGATGCTGGAAAAGGGTCTTACAGCCGAAGCCGTTGAGGTCATCCGTCCTGTTCTTGTTCTTTCAGGATCCACTGCAGAGAAGATTGCCGTGATGCGCGACCTCATGAACGGAAAATCTGCTTCCGGACTTGTTTCCGAGACGGGCCTCAAGGGCTTGGATGAGCTCGAGGAACTCTTCGGATTCATTGATGCTGCCGGAATCCGTCATGATGTCGAGATCGACCTCTCGCTTGCCCGTGGTCTGAATTATTATACAGGAGCCATCTTTGAGGTAAAGGCTAAGGACTTTGCAATCGGAAGCATCTGCGGTGGTGGACGTTATGATAATCTTACCGGCATTTTCGGCCTTCCGAACATGTCTGGCGTAGGTATCTCGTTCGGCGCAGACCGTATCTATGACGTGCTCAAGGGACTCGACAAGTTCCCTTCTGAAGTGACATCTACCACAAAGCTCCTGTTTGCTAATATGGGTGCAGATGAACTCAGGTATCTGATTCCTGTGGTCAAGGCTCTTCGAGAGGCAGGAGTTCCATGCGAAATATATCCTGAGCAGACAAAGCTCAAGAAGCAGTTCGAATACGCAGACAAGAAGGCGATACCGTTCCTCTCGATTGTCGGAGGTAATGAAATCGCAGAAGGAACTGTCAATGTAAAGAACCTTGCTACAGGTGAACAGAAGTCATTCGCCAACACCGATGTGGAAGGAATAATCATGTTTATGAATTAATGTTTCTGTCATTTCGAACGAAGTCGAGAAATCTAAATTTTTGCAATAAAAATTTGCAGTTTCAAAAATTGTCCGTATATTTGCAGTCCAATATCGCGGGATAGAGCAGTTGGTAGCTCGTCGGGCTCATAACCCGGAGGCCGGAGGTTCGAGTCCTCCTCCCGCTACTAAAAGAGGTGTTGAAATTCTTCAGCACCTCTCTTTTGTTATTTCATGTTCAGCTTAGAACTTGCAGACGATATCATCATCGATGACGCATTTGCCGAAAGCAAGGTCGAATGTCACCTTATCCATGCCGATGACCATCTTGTCTTTTGAGACTGATTTCAGATAGATTCTTCCGGAATACTTAGTTCCGTAGTTTCTGGAATCGCTTGAATAAGGAAATCCGAAAGACAGATCCTTGATGGTGAGTTCCGGATTCTTTTTCGAGATGTCTTCTTTTAGGAAATGGATGCTCAAAGCAGCGAAATCATCTGCCATTTTTCCGCTGGAAGCGGCCCAGATAGATGAGCAGCCTTCAATTGAAGAAGTCTCTTCATAGCTGATTCTGTCAAGTTTGATTTTCTTGACTTTTGAGGTTTGATTTTCAGGTTCTTGTACAGCGTCATTCTTCAAGTCAGGATATCCCTCTGAACATGAAGCCAGCATCATGCAGACAGCTGCAAACGATGCGAAGATCAGATTAATGAATCTCATGGCTGTATTGTTTTATGGTTCAGCTGCAAATGTATCAATAAATTCTTAATATCCTTTTATTTATGTTTATATTTTGCTTATTTTTACATTTGGTAAAACTTTTAATGAAATGAGTTCAAATTCTGACCGCGTCGTATTTCTTGACTGGCTGCGATTCATCGCGTGCTTTATGGTGATTCTGGTTCATTGTATCGAGCCTTTCTATCTTGGTGGCCCCGGAACCTTCATTGCATCTGAAGGCGATGCTTTCTGGGTTACATTCATCAATTCCGCATTGCGTCCGGCTGTTCCTTTGTTTGTGCTGGCCTCAAGTTATCTCCTGTTTCCTGTCAAGACCGATACGGGCAGCTTCTTCAAGCGAAGAATCATCCGAGTATTCGTACCGTTCCTCATATGGACGTTGCTGTATATATTCATTCCGCCGATCGGCTCAGGATCAGCTCCTGATATTGCCGGAGGCCTCAAGGAACTGCCTTTCAATTTTGTGATGACCAGCAGCGGACATCTCTGGTTCGTTTATATGCTCCTGGGGGTGTATCTGCTTATGCCGCTTCTTTCTCCGTGGATCGAAAAGGTGTCGAAGAAAGAGGAGAAGGCCTTCCTTTATCTGTGGGCCTTCACAACGGTTCTCCCATTGCTCCGCCCTGTTGCCGAGGCAGTTACCGGCAGCAGTAATCTTTGGGGAGAATGCCCTTGGAATCCGTTCGGTACATTCTATTATGTCAGCGGTTTCATCGGTTATCTCGTGCTCGGACATTACATCCGCAAATATGTAGGTGAGGTAAGCTGGGTAAAGACATTGACATATGCAGTTCCATTCTGGGCAATCGGATATGCCGTGACTGCAACAGGTTTCATTCATTTCATGCCTTGCCAGGACGGATTCCCGGTTTCAGCCCCATACGAAACAGCGGTTCTGATGGAAACGACATGGAATTTCTGCACATTCGGCGTGATGATGCAGACTGTCGCATATTTCCTGATAATCAGAAAGATAACCTCAAGCGGATGGTTCTATCAGCGTATCGTGCTCCCGATCTCCAAGCTCAGCTATGGAATGTACCTCATGCATATGTTCGCATTGATTCCGGTACTCGCATGGGTGAGGTCATGGGGAATTCCGACTCCTCTGGTAATGATACTGTCTGCAGCCATCACATATGTGATATGTGCGATATCTGCACGACTGCTTGCCTTCCTTCCTAAAAGCAAATATTTAGTCGGATAAATAGTTTTGCAAATCTGATATTTTGTCGTACATTTGCAATCCGGTTCGCGGGCGTGTTGAAATTGGTAGACAAGCCAGACTTAGGATCTGGTGCCGAGAGGCGTATGGGTTCGATTCCCTTCGCCCGCACTTAGAAGAGTTGCTAACAATATGAAAATCATAGAGTTAGCAGCTCTTCTTCTTTTATTTTGGCGGCTTTTTGGCGAGATGTGATCTCTATTCGTTAATATCTGGTGTCAACCTATCGGGTAATACGGACTTATTAATTGTTTTAATCCTTTCTGGTAACAATTTTCCTTCTTTAGATATCATTTTTGTGTAAGCTAATAGAATAAGGTTGCGTGTTTTTGCTAAATTGGCGTCAGACATAATTCCCTTTGCAAACATTATTTTTAAAGATGATAACGTATATCCAAAATAATATGATGACTTTCCAAGGTCTGCAAATATTTCCTTACAACCTCATCCCATTTTTCCGGCATTTCAAATATAACAAGTATTACCATTATATGTCTTACGACAGGATTTGCTTCTTTCTTTATCTTGTTATAGTGGCCGTTGTCGATTAGGATTTTCATGGGGCTGTCGGGGACAGCTCTTCGATTCCGAGTGAGATCCCCGGTCAAGCCGGGGATGACGGGACAAAGGTAATGAAATGTTGTCGCGAAAGAAACAATAGGGAATGATAATTGTTATTATTGTGAACGAGACTTAGAAGATATTGGATTATTGAAATAAATCCGTATCTTTGCAGAAATAGAAAATGAGTCCTACTCTGTACGAAGGCTTTAGTTCCACTTTAGCGGTTTATGTAGTACAAGCGGGGCTTGTTTCTTTTATATATACTTCATATCTCTGAATTCTGCAGGGAGGAACTTCCAGTGACGGTATGGGGTTATCCAGTAGTCCTTTGGCGATTTAGCCGGAGTTGTCTCACATATGCAGAATACTTCACATCCATTGGATTCCTTGATGAGTTCAATGATGTGATTGAAAAGTTTCTCTTTTGCTATTGTCCTTTTGCCTCGCTCATTAGTGCCAGGTGCTGTCTCAAGATGCTTTTTGTTGAGGACGAATGCCATTGCACCAAGCACGATATCCATACATTGCTGTATGGTGTGCTTCTTCGAGTTGATTTCCGCAATATCGTCAAGTCTGATCTTCAGACGCGCCTTCCTGAACTGCCAGAATTTCTGTAATGACAGAATGTGGGCCTTGAATGCGTCACGCTGATCCAATGGATATGGAATCTCATCGAAATATAGTCTTAGATAGACGTCCTTATCAGCCGGACCATCATGATGAGGCAGACCAAAAGAGTGTTTTACGAATTGATAATAAAGCAGAGAGTATCTGTTCTGAATCTGCTCCGGGCTGAGTCCTGACGGTACATGCGGAGTCTCTTTGAACATGATTCTTACTTTAAGACGATTCTGTTTTACGTAACTGAAAAACAGATCGATCATCTGAATGTATTTGTCAATGTAGTTCTCGGTTACTCTCGACCATTTGATTTCATTGAGCAGGTTTAGCTCCTGTTTCTTCGCCTCTAGAGTATCTTTGATTTCATCGAAATCTCCACTCCTCACAAGTACTCCTCCGAAGAAGTCTGAGTAGTACTTTCCGTCCGTTACGGACTCATCACAATAGATAATGTACTCCATATCTCTCTTCACTTTATGTTTGGGTCTTAAAGGTAGCGTAATTTTCTTGATTACTTGTTGTTTGTTAGAAATTGTATGATCCAGTCGGCGAGGTCGATGTGGGCTGCTCGATCGGGTCGGGCATGACGATAGTAGAGGAGATTTCTTTCGCTTGCGCTCAAGCGACTTCGGCTATGACTCGACTCGCTACGCTACGCTCGAAATGACAAAGCTGCGATGTTCCGGATGGTCGTGATGATATTCCTGCGTATTTCTGGAGGTGGTATCGGCTCATTCTTCGTCCGTGATGTCGAGGATGAGCCAATCGTCTTTGACGTCGTTTGCCTGCAGCTTGTTACGATTGAATTTGCGAATTAATGACTACCTTTGCATCACCGTGATTATACTACTGATTGTATGAAAAAACTTTTGCTGAATCTTCTGGTGATTGTCTGCTTTTTCTCTGTCAAGGCTCATGCGCAGACTGGCTACATAATATCTGGAAATCTTAATTCGATTCTAAGTATGTATGCAGAGGGCTCAAAAATCAGTTCTACATATATAATGAGTGATGATAAGATCATCAGTGATAAGGCTGCTGTTTCTTCTGATGGATCTTTTACCTTATCAGGCCAAGTTGATAAACCTATAGAGGCATGTCTTGTCGTTGATCTCATTGTTCCCGGAGGTACGGGGCGGTCATCTGCATTCTTTGTGTTGGAGAACGGGGAAATTTCTGTCAACGATTGTCTCAGCAGGGATTTTCAGGGGACACCTCTGAATGATGCCGTTTACAATGAAATCAAGTTTCTGATGCAATGCTCTGAGGCATCTGAATTTAAGATGAAACACGTTATTTCTTTTATTGATCAATACAAGGGAACTCCTGCAGTGGCAATGGTGTTGTCTGGATTAGCCATACGGAAATTGTTTACAATGGAGGAAATGCTTGGTATTGTCAATGCATCAGACAAGCTTATTCTTGAAAGTCCCTTAGTAGAAACATATGTGTCTGAAGTCAAGCGTCTGTTAAACAGAACACAAAGTTCCGAAGCTGCAGGTGAGGGAGAGATGTTTGTTGATTTTGAGGTGGAATATGATGGACATATCCAGCGTCTGTCTGATTATGTCGGTAAGGGCAAATATGTTCTGGCAGACTTTTGGGCCTCATGGTGTCGTCCTTGTCGTCATGATATCCCCCAGGTCATTGAATTATATGAGAAATATAAGGACAGAGGATTGATTGTGTTAGGTGTTACCGTTAATGATAAACCTGAGAATACCATCAAAGCAATAAGGGATCTGGGAATTCCATATCCTCAGATTATGAATGGAGGTCAATTGACCACAGAACCTTATGGCATTGATGCTATACCTCATGTTATATTATTTGGACCAGATGGAAAAATAATAAAGCGTGACGTCAGTATAGATAATGTCAAGCAACTTCTTCAGGATATTTTTCTTATCTTGCAGAATTGACCGGAAAAACGATAACTTATGAAAAAACTGGCTGTTCTGAGTATGGCCGTTCTGCTGCTGGTGCCATCCTTGAGTTCATCAGCGGAAGAGCTGCCTGACGGATATGTGGATGAAAAGGAGGTTACAGAATATCTCAATTCAATAAAGTTCACTTTCCTTTCGTGGTTTACAGGAAGTACGAAGATCGCATATGAGAGAGCACTGCCGGATGTCAGACAGAGTGCGGAAATCTGTGCAGGGATTATCAGTGCAGGATATGACAAATACAGGAATGACCCTTCAGGCTTTTCTCTGAGGTATGGACACAAATTCTTCCTCCAGGATAAGGATGAGGTTTCCTTGAAAGGGTTTTACCTTCGCCCGGAAGCAGTATATTCACGTTATTTCTACAATCTCATGGAGAATGGAGAGCGGGCATTGTCCAATATGCTCGCATTCTTGGGCACGATCGGATACCAATATGTCTATCACCGTTTTCTTGCAGACATATGGGTCGGAGGAGGCCCTGCGTCAGGAACTCCTTCCGACACGCTCTATCATCATGGTTTTGAACTGTGGAACTGGCTGGGCACGGTCAATACCAGCATAGCACTCAGCTTCAGCATAAGGCTGGGAATCTGCTTCTGATTCAAAATGAACTATTTCTTTTCTTCTTCCACAACAAGTGGTATGAAATAGCTGGTATGAGTGTCATACCAGAATTCTACCGATGGTTTACCCTCCAGGTAGGTCAGTCCGAAGAAATTACAGTAAACAGGCCTGCCTGCTGAATTCCTATAGTAATATCCGAAACTGTCTGAATCGATTGTAACTCCTTTGTAATCAACAGGAAGCTCAAACCCGTTCTTGTCGCCACTGTCTTCCGATTCTTCCTTTTCAGGATCGGCAGGTTCGGGATCCGGATATATCCTGTCAATGAATCTCATGACCATTTCTGCACCTGTCAGCGAAGTCACGTTCCAAAGGGTGGAATCAATCTGCAGGTCGCCGTTGGAACTGTCATATATGAAAGGATATGCCCCCTTGTATCCTTCTATGCAGCAGTAGCCCTGTCTGTAGAACGATATTGCGGTGATTACGCATGTGTCCAGCTCCGCTACCATTTCCCCATTGAAGTAGTATTCTCCTTTGACTCCGTCCCAATTGCCGACAGGGGAGTCCAGAGGCCCGAGATATGCCTCCGGCTTGCAGGAAAAGGCACAGATCAGCGCGAATATGTATGTGAGTCTTTTCATCTTCATGCCTTTTTGAATTTTATGCAGCACCAGTTGTCAATGGAATCATGACTTACATATTCCAGACCGTTTGCCGTAGCTGTGCCTATGAGCATCGGCATGTCTTCAACATAGAAGCCGCTTGTGAAAAGGAGACCTTCCTTATGAAGCGACAATGCATAAGTCGGCATGTCCTGAAGCAGGATGTTGCGGTTTATGTTAGCCAGAAGCACGTCATATGAGTTCCTCTGAAGGAGGGAGGCATCTCCGCAATATGTCTCCATCAACTTTCCCACCCTGTTGAGGCGTGCGTTGTCATATGCTGATATGGCTGCAACGGCATCGATGTCGATTCCATATACTTTTGCGGCCTTCATCTTTGCAGCAAGAATTGCCAGGATGGCGGTTCCGCATCCCATGTCCATCACGACCTTTCCCTTTACGGCATCCTCGTTCTGAAGGAGGGCGCGGCACATCATGTATGTGGTCTGGTGATGACCTGTTCCGAATGCCATCTTAGGGTCTATCGTGATGTTGAACCTTGTCTTTTTCAGATCCTTGTGGAAGGAAGCCTTGATCGTGCACCTGTCATCGACAACTATAGGAGTGAACTGGCTTTCCCATACCGCATTCCAGTTTACTGCTGGCATGAGCGTGGCATTGAAGCTTATGTCAAACCCATAATCCTCCGCTCCGCTCAGCACGATCTTGAGCGCATGTGCATCGTAAAGTTCCTTCTGGATATAGCATTTCAGGAACGGGTCCTCCATGCTGAACGATTCGAAAGGCAGTTCACTGACTTCCGCTGTCACAATTTCCGCGTTCTCTTCAGTAAAAGGTGCGATCTTTATCGCAACCTCGATATATTCCTGACTGTTCATTCTTATCTGTTTTTATTGATTATCATTTCATTAAGGGTGTTGGATATGGACAGACTGTCAACGGAAAGCACTGTGTCCGCCTTGACTCTTTCCTCTTCAAGCTGCCTCTGCTCTTCTGCAGTAAGTTCCTCTATCTGCTGCTCGGCTGCATTGATATAACCTATCCTCGCCTTGTGTTCGTTTATCGCTGCCTGCTTTTCGTTCTCCCTCACGGCTATATCCACGCCCTTTTCAAATATTCCTCTGATTGATTCGGCGAGGTTTATTCTTGTCTCGTCTATTACAGCCGTGAATACGGGAACATCTGTGCTTCTGTACTTTGGCTTGCCGATCTTGAATTTCATGTTGTCGAAATCAGGACCGTAAATATCTACTCCGACCTTGAATACGATAGGAGAGCGTATTATCGAAGCATGGTATCTGTATGACATATCCAGGTTGTGAAGGCCGCTAAGGGCAAGGGTATATCTGTCAAGCTCCAGGACGAAAGGGAATACCTCGAGAATGTTGTCCTTGATGACTCCTTCGACTGTCATCCTGTCTATCCTTCCTTCCTTGCTGTTCTTGAACTTGAGCTTGCGTGCAAGGTCGCTGAATACCTTGTTTTCACTCATCCTGAGATTCTCACTGCCGATCCTGATCACGCCGTTTATAGTCGGTGTCAATACATTCATCATCGTGTCCAGTCTTGCCGTGGCTGCCAGCTCGCAGTCGATCAGGCCGCTGAACGACTTCAGAAGAGGCATGATCGTGTCTATGGCAGGCATCATGGCGATGACCTTTTCCGATGTCACGTCGGTAAGGTTGAAGTTGAATCCTGTCTTGATGTCCTTCTTGCTTCGTGTGGCGTAGAATCCCTCGAATTCGGCCTTGCCCATATTGGTCGAAGCCTTCGAATTCACTATCTGCATACACCTTTCCTTCATGACTATGTCGGCAGTCAGAGAGTCGATGAAGAGGTCTGAGAACCTTACTCCGGCAGCATTTATTCCGATGTCCGCATTCAAGTCTGCCGGTACGATGATCAGCGGGCTGACATCTTCTTTTACCAGTGAATCGGCTGTGACCATCTGAAGGAATTCAGAATCGGATACTTCCGCCATATCTTCCTTGTCCGACGGGGGACTGAATGATGCTCCTGTGCTCAATGCGGCAAGAAGTTCGTCGGCATCCATCTTCTCTGTAGAAAGATCCAGATCCAGCCTGTATGTTCCTCTGCCGAGAAGTGCCCTCCTGAGCCCTCCCAATGAACCCTTTGCCGCGATTTCAGATTTTCCGGAATTGAGCTTGAATCCATTGATCCTGACGGCATTGTTGTCAAATGACATGTCAAGGCCTTTCAAGATGTTCCTGAGCGGAAGATATGGTGTCATCAGGATGCCTGTACGTACTCTGACCCTTCCGGAAATGTCCCATTTGCGGAAATATTCGGCAAGAATTCCATCCAACGAGAAATTAATGTCGCCGGCCTTGAAGTCCTCTTCCGTCATCCACTCCGGAACTTGAGCATCGGTGTTCCGTCTGGTACGCATCTGTACCATGAGCGAATCTCTCGGTATATCTGGATTTGCGAGTGCCAGAGAATCCATGAACGCCCTGCGCTTCTGTCTTCTTTCGATGGAATTCATCGCGGCAGTACCGTTGAGGTCGGCATCCGTCAATATGATTCGGTTCGTGTTGTCCCTCAGATATATGCGCTTGTTGCTGCTGTTGAGACTGAGTACCGGGATATCGGGATGTCCATCCTTAGGAACCATCTGGAAGCTGTTCTCAGTGTTATCAAGAGTGATGGACATGCCGTCGCCGTCTTTTAGTGCGAGTTCTGCCGCCTTGAGATGTCCTCCGAGAGGATGGATCCTTTCCTTCTCCTTTCCGGAAAGGGCTTCCGTCGAGTTCTTGGCGCTGAATGACATTGATGAACCGCTGAATGTCATGACATCCTTCAGAGCCACTTCTGCATTGCTTATGTTGCCGTTTATGCCGAGCAGCCTGAAAGTCTGTTCAGGGTTGCGGACAGATGTCTTTGATTCAGGACCTATGCTGACGGCGATTCCCTGAAGGGCTACGCTGATTGTGTCTCCCGGAGACCTGAACGTGAATCTCTCGCTTGTCATGTCACCCGATATTTCAGCCTGGCCGAAATTGTAGATGTCCATCTGAGAGAGTCTTATGCTGCCTTTCAGCTTCGCATCCACACCGCCTTCTGCCGTGATTCCCGAGTCTTTGGGCAGGAATGTGGCAAGAGAATCCGCCGATGCCCTGATCTTTCCGTCTATCCCTATAAGAGGATCTTCGCTCAGAACGTCGGAAGCGTCGATCATGGCGTCGATGTCCATGCCGTATGTGCTGACTTTCAGCTTGCCGATGCTGGCGTTCACTCTTCCCTCATCATCCGTTCCGGCTTCTGCCGACAGCGCAAGAATGACCTCATGCTCAAGGCTCTTGTGCTTGATTCTTGATTGAGGAATATCCATCGAAACATCGAATGCCGGCAGCGTTCCGTTTCCGAGCGTACCACTGCAAGTTCCGGACAATGATATTACCGCGTCCGTCCTTATGTCGGCCGTTGCAGGTATTATGTTCCTCAGGAAACCGTCCGTAAGATCCTCTATCTTGCATCCTTCCACTCCGAACCTTCCGTCTATGTTCATGTGGCCGTCTTTTCTCCTGAGATCGACGTCGAAGTCTATAGGCAGGGCGGCGATTTCGGCCTTGAAGCCATGGAGAGCGATCGCATCGGCGTTCCTGTCAGGGAAACCGGCCGTGCCCTTTATGCTGATAGGGATATGTATTCTTCCGAATGCCCTTGTGGCCAGAAGTGCCTTTGCACTTGCATGTATGTCCATATGGTCATTATGCTCGTGCATATGCAGCCTTTCCATGTTGAGGCCGATCGTATCTGCCGCTATCCTGCCGGCTACAAGCATGCTGTCGAATTCCAGGCTGATCCTGTTTCGTGAGGCCCTGCGTGTGTCAAGTCTGCCGTCGAAAGACATGCTGCTGACATCTATCATCGCAAACAGCGTATCTCTGCTGTCCGTATATACAATGTGAGGATGCCCGGTCAGCCTTATCCTGCCGACGGAAATCGGAGGCAGGACAGTTTCGGTCGTGTCTGAACTGCTTGTCCTGAATATGTTCCAGTTGGCGTTCAGACTGTCATATGAATGTGCGAATATCCTCGGCTTGTCCAGGCGGACGTACGGGATGCTGATCTTTCCGGTCAGAAGGGAAGCGATATTGATTCCGGCTGAGAAATGACGGAATGAAGCGAGTGTGTCTGCTTCTTCTCCGCATCCGCCATATAGCAGAATGCCTTGAGGACCGGCGTTTTCCAATGAATCATAGCGTTCTGCCGGATATGTCAGTGCACCCTCCTCGATGCTTATCCCTGCATTCGGGAAATGACGGAACATTTCCACTTTGACTCTCTTGAATTCCAGATCTCCGTCAATGAAGTCAGAGGCATATCTGTCGATTATGGAGTTCAGAATCGAAGGGGAAAGGACGATCTGCATGATGAGCAGCAGGCCGAGCCATATGCCGGCAATCCATGCCAGTATCTTCACGCATCTTTTCAAAAGCGTGTTTCTTCCTGGAGGTGAAGCTGTTTCTGCAGCTGGCGTATGTCCTTTACTGTCGTTCATGTCAATCCGATAACTTACAAAGATATATAAAATAATCCGTGAATTATTCACAATGAGGTGTTAATATCTATGTAACATTTTTGTTGCACGGATTCTTCCGTGATATTAATTTTGCATCTGAAAAGTAATCTGGAAAGATAGATGGATACACCTTTTATATATGACAAGCATGTGACAGGCCGCAGTTTCATCGGAAGAAAGTCCGAGTGCGCCATATTGGCGAATCTGCTGAAGGCAGGTGAACATGTGTCGATTTATGAACCGCCTAAGACAGGCAAGATGTCCCTCGTTCATCAGACTTTGTACAATCTGAGAAACGAAGGGGTGCAGTTCATGGTGGCATTTATAGATATGTTGAATGTCAGGACTTTGAGCGATTTTCTGATCAAGTTCGGTACGTCTGTCATGAGGTCTGCAGCTTCCACTCCCGATGCATATGACGCTATAGTCCGTGAGTACCTGACAGGAACTCATTTCGTGTTTGACCGCGTCCGTTTCATGACCTATGACGAACTGGTGTCGCTGAACTGGAATCCTGATATGAACGATGTCCGTAAGATGCTCGAGCTTCCACAGATGATCGCAAAGGAAAGACAGCTTCCTTTCCTGTTGATCTTCAAGGAGTTCCAGAATCTGATGAACGCAGATGAATATGATGACGTGTTCAAGCTCATGGAAGGCATGATGAAGGAGAGGGATCGTTCGGAACCATATCCTGCTACATATATCATGTGCGGAGCGATGGTGAATGCGATGAAGTTCATATTCGAGGAAAAGAGATATTTCTATCGTCAGGTCAACCATGTGGCTCTTGCTCCTGTGGATGAGAAGGAGATAATCGAGCATGTGGTAAAGGGATTCCTTAACGGAATGGGAAAGTCTTTCGACAGGAATCTTGCCATGGGAGCATGTGAACTTTTCAAATGCAATCTCTGGTACTTGAATCATCTCGCTTCCATATGTGATGCTCTTTCAAAGGGCTTTGTTACGGAGACCATGATGACAGATGCCCTCAATTCGATGATTTCCGTGCATGAGCCGAGGTTCATTTCCATAATAAACGACCTCACCGACCATCAGCTCAGCCTGCTGAGAGCCGTCCTTGACGGAGTGGTGAAATTCAGTGCTTCAGATGTGGTGGAGAGGTATCACCTGAATTCTTCGGCGAACGTGCGCAGGGTCAAGGACGCTCTGAAGAAAAAGGAGGTACTCACATTCAATGAAAAGGACGAGCCTCAGATTCTTGACCCGCTTTTTGAATACTGGGTAAGCAACATATATTTTGAAAGACGATGAAAAGAAAGAAGATAACGGTTCTGACCGGTGCTGGAGTCAGCGCTGAGAGCGGCATCAGCACATTCAGGGACAGTGACGGCCTTTGGGAGAATCATAATGTCGAGGATGTGGCTTCTATTGAAGGATGGTACAGGAATCCGGCCCTCGTGCTTGATTTCTACAATGCCCGCAGGGCTCAGTTGTTTACGGTAAGGCCCAACGCCGCTCATGAGGCCATCGCTTCGCTTGAGAATGAATATGATGTGACTGTGGTTACCCAGAATGTGGATAATCTTCACGAGCGTGCAGGAAGCACAAGAGTCATACATCTGCATGGAGAATTGACGAAGGTGCGTCCGGAAAACTGCTGTAACGACAGGGACGGATATTCCGAGGAAACTGTATTCGATATAGGACCGGATGCCATACATATAGGCGATATGGCACCGAACGGGGCGCAACTCAGGCCGCATATCGTATGGTTCGGCGAGGCGGTTCCAAAGATCGAGTCTGCGATAGATGCAGTGGAGGCTGCGGATATCCTTCTGATCGTCGGAACCTCTCTTCAGGTATATCCGGCTGCCGGACTTTACAGATATGCAAAGATGAATACTCCTATCTATATCATAGATCCTAAGGATGTGCCTGTCCGCGACGGACGCCTTACACACATAAAGGATGTGGCCACCAAGGGAATGGAAACCTTCAAAAAACTCATAAATTCAAAAAGTTAGGCTTGGAATTTAATTTTTTATGCCTATCTTTGCAGCCCTATAATGAAAAGGAGGTGATTTAGATATGATTATAGTTCCAGTAAAGGATGGTGAGAGCATCGAGAAGGCTCTGAAGAAGTTCAAGAGAAAGTTCGAGAAGACAGGTGCAATTCGTGAGCTCCGCGCAAGGAAGACATTCCTCAAGCCATCAGTGAAGAAGAGAATGCAGATGCAGAAGGCTATCTACGTTCAGCAGCTTCAGCTCCAGGACGAGCAGTAATTTTTATTACATAACAGAAGATTATTTAAAGATTGTCAAGCATTTGATAAAGAGCTGCCAAGGGCAGCCGCTTGCTGTCTAAAACTTTTAATATTTACAAGTTTTTATGTACGCAATCGTGGACATTGCAGGCCAGCAGTTCAAGGTAGAGGCTGGTATGGAAATCTTCGTCAACCGCCTCGCGGCTGAGAAGGGTGCTGCAGTCGAGTTCGACAAGGTACTCCTTATCGACGCAGACGGCACAGTAAAGGTCGGTGCACCATACGTTGAGGGTGCCAAGGTTACAGCAACTGTACTTGACGACACTTGCAAGGGCAAGAAGGTTCTTGTTTTCAAGAAGAAACGTCGTAAGGGTTACCAGAAGATGAACGGTCACCGTCAGTATCTTACTAAACTTCAGATCAATGCGATCGCTTAATTAATTGAGGAGGAACAGAATATGGCACATAAAAAAGGCGTCGGTAGTTCTAAGAACGGTCGTGAGTCACATAGCAAACGACTCGGTATCAAGAAATTCGGTGATCAGACAGTAAAGGCTGGCAACATCCTCGTTCGTCAGAGAGGTACTGTACACAACCCAGGTCTGAACGTTGGAATGGGTAAGGATCACACACTTTACGCTCTTATTGACGGTAAGGTAAGCTTCCGCAAGAAGGCAGACAACAAATCTTATGTCTCGGTACTCCCTTTTGAGAACTAAGACTCGGGATTTAATGTAAAAGATAGAGGACTGTTCCCCGAGTTGGGTGCGGTCCTCTTTTTTATGAATTGTTAATGTCATCCCCGGCTTTTCGAGGGATATAAACAGAAATAATTATGCTGACACTCAAACTGCTTCGCGAAAATCCGGAATTTGTGATTTCGAAGCTCGCAGTCAAGAATTTTGATGCAAGGGAGATCGTTGAGAAGATCAACGTCCTTGACCAGAACAGACGTGCTCTTCAGACAGAGCTCGATGCATGTCTGGCTGAACAGAAGAAGAAGGCCGCTCAGATCGGTGGCCTCATGAAGGAAGGCAAGAGAGATGAGGCTGAGGCTGTAAAGGCTGAGGTTGCCGCTCTTAAGGCACGTTCTGGTGAGATTGAGAAGACATCCGAGGAGAACAATACGGAACTCAATTCCCTCCTTGTTCTTCTTCCTAACATACCATGCGATCAGGTTCCTGAAGGAAAGACCGCTGAGGACAATGTAGTTGTAAAGACTGGAAACGAGATTCCTGATCTCGGCGAGAACAGCCTTCCGCATTGGGAGCTTGCCAAGAAGTATGACATCATCGATTTCGATCTTGGCGTGAAGCTTACAGGTGCCGGCTTCCCTGTGTATAAGGGAAAGGGTGCAAGGCTTCAGAGAGCCCTCATCAACTACTTCCTTGATATGAATACTTCCGTAGGATATCTTGAGGTGGAACCGCCTGTAATGGTAAACGAGGCTTCTGGCTTCGGTACAGGACAGCTTCCCGACAAGGAAGGCCAGATGTATCATGCAACTGCGGACAACTTCTATCTCGTACCTACTGCTGAGGTTCCTGTTACAAACATCTATAGGGATGTCATCCTCGGAAACAATGATTTCCCTGTCAAGATGACGGCCTACACTCCATGCTTCCGTCGTGAGGCTGGTTCATATGGCAAGGATGTACGTGGTCTCAACCGTCTCCATCAGTTCGACAAGGTAGAGATCGTGCGTATCGAGAAACCGGAAGATTCATATGCAGCGCTTGATGACATGATCGCTCATGTTGAGAAGCTTGTTTCAAGCCTCGGACTTCCATACAGAATCCTCCGCCTCTGCGGTGGTGACATGAGCTTCACATCAGCTATCACATATGATTTCGAGGTTTACTCTGCAGCTCAGGGCCGCTGGCTTGAAATCTCATCGGTTTCAAACTTCGAGTCGTATCAGGCCAATCGTCTGAAACTCAGATATAAAGATGCTGACGGCAAGGTTCAGCTTGCACATACTCTCAACGGAAGTTCACTCGCACTTCCACGTGTGGTGGCAGCTCTTCTCGAGAACAATCAGAAGGGTGACAGAATCGAGATACCTGAGGCACTCCGTCCATATACAGGCTTTGATTATATTGATTAGTCTGTCATTTCGACCGAACGAAGCGGGTGGAGAAATCTAAAGTCATATTAGGAATTGATCCCGGAACCAATATTCTTGGTTACGGGATCATTCGTGTCGATGCCCATGGCCCGAAATTTGTAACTATGGGGGTCTTTGATTTGCGGAAAATCAAGGATCCATTCGAGAAGCTTGCCAACATCTTTGCAGGTGTCGGTGAGATCATCGATGAATATAAACCGAACGAACTTGCTGTAGAATCCCCGTTTTATGGAAAGAATGCTCAGGTGGTGCTGAAGCTCGGGAGAGCTCAGGGCGCCGCGATAACTGCAGCAATAATGAGAGGGATACCTGTGGCTGAATATGCTCCAAGGAAGGCTAAGATTGCGATTTGTGGTAACGGAGCAGCGTCAAAGGAACAGGTGTCGATGATGATCCAGAAGACATTGAAGGTCGAGCTGGATCCGAAGTATCTGGATGCGACTGATGCGCTTGCCATAGCCCTCTGTCACCATTACCAGATGTCGAACCCGCTTGCGGGTGTGTCCGGAAAGACCGATTGGAAGAAATTCATCGAGAATAATCCGGACAGGATTAAAAAGTAGTGTAACAACTGTAACAACCATAACTATGATAAACAACAATGTTGCTCTCTTCAGGAGGGTGATACTGACAGTATGTGTATTTCTTTTGGGATTCTCTGCTTACGCTCAGAATTCATTTACCGTAAAACTCAAGCTTGTTGATGCAAAGACAGCGGAACCTGTCTCCTTTGCTACGGCATCTCTTACAGTCAAGGGTGAGACGACGGCTGCCAAGTATGTCCTGACTGATGCTGAAGGTGCAGCCTCCCTGACAAAAGTAAGGAAGGGAACATATGTCTTGAAAGCGGAACTTATGGGATATAAGTCCCATGAGCAGGAGCTTGTTGTTGACAAGAACATCGATCTGGGTGAAATCAAGATGAACGAGGATGTCGAGGTTCTGGATGCTGCCAGTGTTTCAGCTGTAGGTAATCCTATAGTCGTGAAGAAGGATACGATTGAATATACGGCGTCTTCATTCAAGACATCGGATAACGATATGCTTGAGGAACTGCTCAAGAAGCTTCCGGGTGTCGAGGTCGAGGCTGACGGATCCATCACTGCCAACGGTGAGGCCGTTACCAAGATCATGATTGACGGAAAGCCGTTCTTCCTCGATGACCCTCAGCTGGCTTCCAAGAATATCCCGGCAAAGCTGATCGAGAAGATCAAGGTCGTGGAAAAGAAGTCCGATCAGGCAATATTTACAGGTATTGACGACGGAGAAGAAGAGACTGTGATCGACCTTTCTGTGAAGCAGGGCATGATGGACGGATGGTTCGGAAACCTCATGGGTGGCGGCGGACATGATGTGCCAGGTGCCGGATCTGACATGAATGATCCACGATATCAGGCTGCAGCCATGATGGGACGTTTTTCCGATAACAGCCAGGTGAGCATCATTTTGAACGGAAACAATACCAACAATAGAGGATTCAATGACGTCGCAGGCGGAATGATGATGGATATGCGTGGCGGTGGCATGGGCCGTGGAATGGGCGGCTGGGGCCGTGGAAACGGTATCTCGACGTCATGGATGGGCGGTCTCAACGGAACATGGGATCTGTTTGACGACGATATGGAACTCTCCGGAAACTATCTTTACAACCGTTCTGACCGCGTAGTTGAAGAGGAAAGCTCGAGGGTTACATATATGGATGACGGGAGCCATCTCCTGAACAGGAATGTCGGCTTCAACAATTCTCATTCCCAGGGACATCGTTTCGGAATGCGTCTCGAACATGATTTCTCGGAGAATACATCTGTCCTGTTCGAGCCTCAGTTCAATTTCGGCAACGGATATTATTCAGAGCATTCAGAGTTCAATACCGACCGTGCTTTCGAGGGTGATACGACATATACCAACAAAGGTTTCACTGACAATCTCGGAGATAACCGCAACTGGTCTGCAAGCGGCTTCATGCTTCTCCGTCAGAGACTTGGAAAGCCGGGAAGAACGGTGTCCGTGAATTTCCGATACAACTTCAGAAACAATGAACTTCTGGGATATAATCAGTCTTTGACATATGCGGATGAAAACAATGACAACTCATGGGATGCAGATCCTGAAGTTGTGAATCAGAAGATAGAACGTGTGTCAAGGAATGCTTCGCTCAACGGCCGAGTGGTATATACCGAGCCATTGGCCGAGCATCTTTATCTCGAAGCGAACTATCAGTACGGATGGAGCAGGAACATTTCTCAGAAGATCGCATATAACAGCGGAAACCTCTATGATCACCTGGGCTCGAGCGTCACTTCTCTCATATATCAGGAAGAGGGTGCTGTAAAGGACGATACTTATTCCAACGATATTCTCAACCGTATCATAAATCAGCGGGGAGGTCTGAGCCTCAGTTACCAGAAACCGGGAATCCGTGCCCAGCTCGGTATGGCTGTCACTCCGACAGATACCTACAATGAAACCAATGGCGAGACTTATGAAAGCAAGGTCTTCAACTGGGCTCCGCAGGCTACATTCAATTATGAGTTCAACGATTATGCTCATCTGAGGATAAGGTATAACGGCCGCTCGTCACAGCCGTCAACATCGCAGCTCATGCCGGTCCCGGATAATTCCGACCCTCTGAACGTCTCTCTTGGTAACCCGTACCTTGAACCGTACTTCAGTCATAATTTCCGTGCGAATTTCGGCTATACGAACAGGGAGACATTCACATCCGTCCATGGAAACATCGGAGGAGGAAAGGTTGACAATGCCATTACAAATGCGAAATGGTATGACAATGCCGGAGCGCAGTACTCTATACCGGTGAACGGTCCCGGAACCTACTCCGCTAACGGACGAATAATGGTCAATTCTCCTATAGGCAAATCGGATTTCTCGATTTTCTCGATGACCAACGGTAATTACAATGAGTCAACATCGTTCATCGGCAAGGGAACATTGGACAGCGGAAAGTATTATAATGCAGAAACCGCTGAATTTAACTATGACCTTTTCCATAAGGATTTCCCTGACCTGACGGAGGCTGAAGACTATTTTACCGAGAACAGGACACAGACCGTAAGCTTCATGCAGAGACTCCGCCTTACTTACAGGAATGATTTTGTGGAACTGGTTGCCGGAGGACGTACAAGAATGTCGAAGTCGTGGTACACTATCGCCAATGCGAATACGAAAGCGACATGGAGCAATCAGGTGGAGTTCTCGATGAACTGGACTGTACCGGGAGGCGTTAATATCATTACTGATGCCGATTATAACTGGTACAACGGATATACGACTCCTCAGGAAGATGAAATCATCCTCAATGCGGAGATCACAAAGCTTCTTTTCAAGAACAAATGCACCCTTGCCCTCAAGGCGTATGATATCCTCGGACAGTCAAAGAATCTGTCGGTATCAGACAGTCAGAACTACCATCAGGAGGTACGTAACAACACTCTCGGACGTTATGTCATCCTCTCTCTCACATACCGTTTCGGTAACTTCGGAGGAGCCGGCATGGGTGGCGGACGTGGCCCGGGACGCGGACCAGGAGGACCGATGGGACCAAGAAGATGATTTTATTAAACCTTTGAGGTTTTAATGTGTCTATATATACGGTGGCAGAAATATGCCACCGTGTTTTTTATAAAGAATTGCGTTATGGTAACGAAATCAGAACATTTCATCCTTAAGGTTGTCCTTGTATGTGCAGCCATGATCCTCAGTCTTTCTGCTTATGCGCAGAATTCATTTACCGTCAGCATGAAGCTGACCGATGAGAATACTGAAGAACCGGTAAGCTTCGCAACGGCTTCCCTGACCAAGGCCGGAGAAAAGTCACCGGTCAAGTATGTCCTTTCGGATAGTGAAGGAAATGCTGTCCTTGAGAAGGTCAGGAAGGGAACCTATATCTTCAAGGCTGAACTTCTTGGATACAAGGCATTTGAGAAAGAGATAACCGTTGAGGGAGATCTCGATCTCGGCACATTGAAGATGAAGGAGGATATAGAAGTTCTGAACGCGGCAAATGTATCTGCTGTGGGCAATCCGATCATTGTCAAGAAAGATACCGTCGAGTACAATGCATCGTCATTCAAGACTTCCGACAATGATATGCTCGAGGATCTGCTCAAGAAGCTTCCTGGAGTAGAAGTGAATTCCGACGGCAGCATAACGGCAAATGGCGAGACCATTACTCAGATCACCATTGACGGCAAGACATTCTTCCTTGATGACCCTCAGCTGGCTTCTAAGAACCTTCCGGCAAAGATGGTGGAGAAGGTGAAGGTTGTGGAGCGCAAGTCCGAGCAGGCGCAGTTCACAGGTATTGACGACGGTCAGGAGGAATTCATCATTGACCTTTCGATTTACAAGGGCATGATGGACGGATGGTTCGGAAACCTCACCGGTGGCGGCGGACACGATGCTCCGGACAAGGGATATTACAATGACGAGCATAAGTTCGTAGATGAGGGATGGCGTTACCAGTCAGGTGCCATTGTCGGTAATTTCAAGGATCATAGCCAGCTTACTCTCATTCTCAATGCAAACAATACCAACAACCGAGGCTTCAATGACCTCGCAGGCGGCATGATGGGTGGCATGATGGGTGGAATGCGCGGTGGCGGAATGCGTGGCGGCATGGGCGGCGGTATGATGGGCGGCGGCATGATGGGAGGCGGCATGGGCGGCTTCGGTGGCGGCGGAATCACCAGCTCATGGATGGGCGGCGTCAACGGCGCATGGGATCTTTTTGACGAGTCCATGGAGCTTTCAGGAAACTATCTGTACAATGGCTCCAATGCTCTTGTCAAGGAAGAAAGCTCAAAGATTACATATAGGGAGAACGGAAGCCGTCTTCTTAATGACAACAACGGCTACAGCTCGACCAATACCGGAGGTCACAGATTCGGTATCCGCCTTGATCACGAGTTCTCTCCAAACTCTTCGATCCTCTTCGAGCCTCAGTTCAACTTCGGAGGCGGAAACTTCTCTGAGTTCTCTGACTTCGCGACCAATACTGTAGGAACTGACGGCGTCGAGAGAAAGACCAACAAAGGTTTCAACTCCAGCTACGGTGACAACAATAACTGGACTGCAAGCGGCCGCTTCCTTTACAGACAGCGCCTTGGAAAGGCCGGAAGAACACTGTCATTGAATGCCAACTATAATTTCAGCAACAATGACATGACCAGCTTCAACCAGTCATTGACCAGAGTTGACGACAATCAGGATGACATCTGGGATGAGAATCCGGAAATCATCAATCAGAAATACCTCCAGAATTCGAGAAGCTCTTCATTGACCGGACGTCTCGTATATACGGAGCCTTTGATGGAGCAGCTTTATCTCGAGGCAAGCTACCAGTATTCTTGGAGCAGGAGCAACAGCACGAAGGATGCATTCAACAGCGGCAGCATGGAGTATGGTGATGATTTCATCATATATGATCCTGTAGGAGCGACCCCTGATCCTTTGTATTCGAATTCCATCCTGAACGAGAATATCAATCAAAGAGCCGGCCTGACATTCAGCTGGCAGACAGAAAAGCTTACAGCGCAGCTTGGAGCATCAGCCAACCCTACGCATACATACAACGAAACCAACGGCAAGACATATGAAAGTAACGTGTTGAACTGGGCTCCTGAGGCAAGAGTTCGTTTCTACTTCAACGACTACACCAACATGATGATCAACTACAACGGACGTTCGGCTCAGCCTTCTACATCACAGCTCATGCCTGTTCCGGACAATACCAATCCGTTGAATGTATCGTTGGGTAACCCTTACCTCAAGCCATATTTCAATCACAACATGCGCTGGAACTTCGGATATACCGATATGGATACATTCACTTCGGTCAATGCCAATATTTCCGGAGGTATGGTTCAGGACGCTATAACAAACGCCCAGTGGTATGACAAGGCTGGTGTACAGTACTCGATTCCGGTGAACGGTCCGGGAACTGCCAATGCCAATGCCATGCTGATGTTCAATTCGCCTATAGGCATGTCAGGTTTCTCTATCATGTCCATGACGAATGCCCGTTACAATCAGTCAACATCGTATATCGGTACTGAACGCCTCTCGGCTGACAAATACTATGATTCAGAAACCGTTACATTCGATTATGAGGCATTCCACAAGGATTTCCCTGATCTCGGCAACACAGATGCATTCACTGAAAACAGGACTCTTACAGCTGGTGTGATGCAGATGCTCCGTCTTACCTACAGGAACGATTTCGTCGAGCTCGTTGCCGGTGGAAGGACAAACATGTCGAAGTCGTGGTACACCATGAATGAAGTGAATCAGAAGGCTACATGGACCAACAATGCTTCATTCGAAATGAACTGGACCCTTCCTTTCGGAATGAATCTCATTACCGATATCAACTATAACTGGTATAACGGATATACTACTGCACAGAAGCCTGAGTTCATCTGGAATGCTGAGATAACACAGCTTCTGTTCGACAAGAAATGCACTATAGCCCTCAGGGCATATGACCTTCTCAACCAGGCGAAGAACCTGATGGTTACAGATAATTCTGACTACCATATGGAGACACGCAGCAACACTCTCGGACGCTATGTCATCGTAGCATTCACATACAGGTTCGGAACATTCGGCGGAAACCGCGGTAACCGCGGCCCGGGAATGGGACGAGGCGGAATGCGCGGCGGTCCTGGCGGAATGGGACGCGGCCCGATGGGCCCTCCTCCGGGAGGAATGATGAGGAGATAAACTGAATCAGGCATGATTTTAGGAAAGAGATGAGTGAAAGCGCTTGTCTCTTTCTTTTTTTATTTATATTTGCAGATGAAAATGCGATCAGCATTTTCGGACATATTGAAATTTAAGCATTTGCTTTTATTCTGGACTTCGTGAAATTTGGCGATTTTGAAAAGTTTACAGGAATAAAAGTGATGCCTGCGCATGAGCGTGGGTATTCCTTTTCTGTAAACTTAGGTTCGCCAAAACCTCACGAAGAGAAAAAGAATCCTCACGCTCTTTTTTTGTGCTGTGGTGAAATACTAACTATTAAATATTTAAAGTCATGAAACAAACAACTAATCTAAACAATTACGAATCTCCTCAGATGGAGGTTATGGAAGTCGTTACAGAAGGAATTTTCTGTACTAGTATGGAACCGTCAGATTTTGATATGGGAAACTAATAATCATTGAATCATGAAGAAAGTCATTTTATCACTGCTTGCTGTTTCAATGATATTATTCAGCAATTGTACTCAGAAAGAGTATGAAAGTCCGGTAATTGAAAAGTCATTGGAACTCACAGCCATTATGGAGGGCGAGACACAGACTCGCTCAGAAGTTACAGATAATGGATATTTCACATGGGCCGAGGGAGATGAGATATTAATCTTCTCTGGTGAAAGCTCACAGAAAGGAACACTTTCAGATGGAGCAGGAACACCTGTAGCCAAATTCACTTACGAAGAAGAAATTGAGGCAGATGCATATGCATATGCTGTATATCCTCACAATACAAAGCATTCGCTTGATAACGGTACTTTGACTGTCAAAATGCCTGCAGTTTATGAACTTGGAAAAAACACATCAAACACAAATGCCATTATGCTTGCTGTTTCTCAGTCTGAAGAGGCTGATTTCAAATTCCAGCATCTTGGTGCCGTTATCCGTTTCAACTTTAAGAACGTTCCGGCAGGGGTTGATAAGTTAGTTCTCTCTCTTGGAGGCAAAAAAATCAACGGTGAGTTTGTTGTTGACACAGAAAACCTCACTATCTCTACAGCTGATACAGATGTAGAAGAGGAAAAATCTATAACTCTTGAATTCGAGGCGCTGACAGCTGCTTCTAATCTCAAGTTATATGTTCCAGTGCCTGTCGGTGAATATAAAGGGATGGCTGCTTGTCTAAAAGCAGGCGAAGAAACAGTGTGGGAGTATTCAAGCGATAATGCATCTAACAATATCAACAGAAGAGACCTTAAGCTCGCAACAGTACAGATTACAGAGGGACTCGCTGGTGCAGGAACAGAGGCGAATCCATATCTGATAGCAGACCTCTCGGATCTCATAGCTTTCCGTGATCATGTAAATGAAGAAGGAACTAAATATAATGCAGAAGGTGTATATGTTGCGCTTACTGACGATATTGATATGAGTTCTGTTGATTGGAGTGTAAATATCGGTGATGATTGCAATACCACTTTCGACGGAATCTTTGATGGTAGGAATCACGTGATTAGAAATCTGAACAGCGTTGAGACAGCAGCAAAAGCCGACGAATATTTCTGTACTGGACTCTTCGGAGCTATCTATGGACCGGCTGTAGTCAAGAACCTCACCATTGAAAACGTTGACATCAACGCAGGTGAATTTACTGGTAACAATGCCGGAGCAGTTGTCGGTTTTGCATACAAGAGTACTGGGTCAATCGAGAATGTCAAGGTTACAGGTGACATCAACATCAACGCTGCGGGCATTACAGGAACAGGTGCTGTTGTCGGTTATGCATATAGTAGTAAACTCAATCTCCTGAATTGTACAGTTAAAGGTAATGAGGGCTCGAAAATAGTTGGTGCTGCATATGTGGGTGGTCTTATCGGTTATTCGACCATGGATGTCTTAGTAGGCAATACAGTCAGCAACATTGATGTCACTGCAACCAGCTGCTGTGCCGGAGGTGTTGCCGGAATCATGCTTGCAGGAGGACAAGCATCGAACAATACAGTAACTGATGTCAATCTTATTTCAACGCACGAAAACTGGCATAACTCTGCTGCTGTTGTAGTTGGTGCTATTACAGGCAAGGTTAATGTAGCAGGAACTGAGTTTGATAATGTTACAGCAAACGGATCTGCTACCACTTCAATCGTCGGCAGCGCACATGCTGATAAACCGACTACTCCTGTTGCAAAGGTACAGGCAAGTGTTGAGAACGATTTTTACGTGACATTCGCTGAGGCCCTTGCTGATGCAACCAATGAGCAGACAATCACATTGTGGTCTGACATTGTGATGTCTGAGACTCTGACTATCGCGAAAGACAACGTTCTTTCATTGGATTTGAATGGCTATGATGTAAGCTACGCTGTGGATAATGATGGTAAGGCTTCGGCTATTTTCAGTAATAACGGTACTTTGAATCTTTCCAACAATGCAGATTCAGAGTCAGTGATTTCATTTGTAGCAAGTGACCCGGATCTTGAGAAAATTCCTTCATATGCAACAAACACAATCTCAAACTACGGCACTTTGACCATCGGTAAGAATGTGGTCGTTACAAACACAAGCGACGGTGGGGCAAGTTATGCTGTTGATAATCATGCATTCTTTACTCTGAACGGTGGTACATTGCTTGGAAACAGATGTGCATTGCGTATAGCAAAGTTCAACCCATCAACAGTAGTATTCACAATGGTAGATGGTCTTATTAAAGCCGGCACACCAGCATGGATCCACTTGCCAGGTAGCGATAGTAGTGTTGCTCCTTCTATTACTGTAGTCATTGAGGGAGGAAGAATGGAGACTACAAAGGAAACAAGTGCGGATAACAATATATTCTATTCGTATTCGTATGGAAATAGTCATGCTAATACTACTATCAATATTTCAGGTGGCGAATTTATTGGTGGAACAGTCTCTATCGGAAGTGGCTACAAGGGTGATGCACCGGAGATGAACATTACTGGAGGTAAATTCGACTATGATGTAGTACAGTGGCTTGAAAATGATGAATATAAAGTATTATATGAAGCTAACAATAATTAGTTTGTTTCTGACTTTTCAGCGATGGGTTACCTCCTTGTGATGGCTCTCACGACAAGCGCAAGCATAAGCAGGATGAAGATAAAACTGCAGATGCGACCTGTGATATCACCGTAAGAAACGAAGAAGGTCATGTCATCACGAAGCGGAATGCTTCCTTCTATTGCAGCCGGCTCCCACCAAGGGGTCGGCTGAAGTATTTTTCCGGAAGGGGAAATGATCGCCGATATGCCGGTGTTGGCACAGCGCGCGATGGCGCGACGGGTCTCGATGGCTCTTAATGAGGCATAGCTGAGGTGCTGCTTGTAACCCGGTGTGTCACCCCACCATGCGTCGTTTGTGATTATGGTCATTGCGAGTGCTCCCTTGCGGATATAGTCCGTATAATATTCTCCATAGACGGATTCGTAGCATACGGCACATCCGACAGGAATGTTCTCGCCGTCGAGGGTGCGTACGTTCAGCAGACTGATCTCGTCCTGACCGACGCATCTGCCCATGACGCCGCCGAGAAGATCGTCGATCTTGCAGAATATCGCCGGATATGGTGTCATTTCGACTGCTACGACAAGCTTGCTCTTATGGAATATCTCAGTCCTTTCGGTTCCGTCGGTAATGAGTGCCGAATTATGCGACTCCACCCATCTTCCGTCCTGAAGCTGCCTGGCTGTATGCGAAGGCCTGTCTGCAGACTCGAAATAATCGTATGAAGATGCTCCGAAGAGAAGATTTACATTCGGGTAATCCTTCAGGAATGAAGTGAAGCCTTTCCATGTCCGGCTGCGGGAATATTCTCCGCATATGATGTCGCTTGTGAAGGTTTCCGGTGCGACGATCAGGAGAGGGGAGGCTGTACTGTCATTCTTACGGCCCTTCATGGCCTTTTCTGCCATAGAAAGAAGCACTCCGTTCTGCTGGGCCTGGGTCATCGCCTGGAACTTATTATACGGGTCGATATTCGGCTGTATGATAAGTACATCCAGCATGTCTTCCGATGTCATGGCGTCCTTATATTCCTTGCCTGTGATGGCAGAAGCGATGAACGGCAGGATAAGAATCGCGGCATATCCTCCGAGTGCAGCGAGCCTTGCCTTCCTGTTCCACTCTGCGATGCTTCCGTCGGATATTGAAACGAAAAGCCCGAAGAGGCCGAGGTTGCATGCCCATATCCATAACGAACCTCCGAGCGTGCCGGTGAATTCATACCACTGTATGGCCCAGGTTGTGCGTGCGAATGAATTGCCGAGTACGAGCCATGGCCATGATATCTCTGCGTCGAAATAGAACCTCTCCCACGCTATCCACGCCACGGCAAGGAATATGTATGGCAGAGATCCTTTGAATTTACGTTTGCTCAGACGGAAAAGGCCGAAGATGAGGGACATCTGCAGGGAATTGGCCAGTACGGCGAAGATTCCGCCTCCGACAGTAGCATTGCACACCCAGAATGTTGTTATTGCATTCCAGAGCACGAATGCGGAGTAATGATATATCCATATCCTTCTCTTTCCCATCATGTCGGCGATCCGTTCCATGCAGAGCAGAGGAACTATACCGAACAAGGCGAGAAAGCCAGTATGAGGTATTATGAACGGAACGGACATTAACAGTGCGAAAAGCACGGTCAGTCCCCAGAGTATCATATTTTCCTTTTTCATCATGAGCGTCATTATTCACGGACAAAGATATGAAAATTATTACTACCTTTGTCTGTTTACATTTTTATAAAAGTACAGATCATGCTTGTTGATATGCTTAAAGGTTTCCTCGTAGGAGTCTGTGCGTCGGCACCGGTCGGGCCGATCGCCATCCTCGTCGTGCAGAAATCTTTGAGCAAGGGCCATAAGGCGGGATTCGTCTCTGGTCTGGGAGCAAGCGTGGTTGACACATTGTATGCATTCATCGCGATCTTCGCATTGGCATTCGCCCAGAAGTTCATAGATGCACATCAGAACCTGATTCTGCTTGTCGGGGGTGCTGTTCTGTCCATTGTCGGACTGTCTATGGCCTTCTCGGATCCTTTCAGGAAGATGAAGTCAGATGGCGGGTCATCGGTGTCTCCCAAGGATTTCGGACAGGCAGTGGCCATGGGACTGTCGAATCCTATGGCGATCTTCGTGATGTTTACGCTTTTTGCGTTTTTCGGTCTGGCAGACGATGCACCTCATAACTGGAGTGTAGCGCCGATAATCCTGTCTGTCAGCACCGGTTCGGTGATATATTGGTTCAGCGTGTCATGGCTTCTCAGCCGTTTCCGCAAGAACTTCAGAATGAGTACGATACTGTGGATCAGCAGAATCACAGGAGCGATAATAGTAATCATAGGCATAGCCTTGCTGGGACAGGGACTGTTCAATGTCATCTTCAAGGGCCTGCCGATAATGTAAGTTCAACTATGGAAAAATCAAAAGTGTATTTTACGGATCTTAGGACCGTACCGGGAAATGACCTTCTTACCAAACTTGAAAGGCTTATAAGGAAAGCCGGAATCGCCGACATCGATTTCGAAGGCAAGTTCACTGCCATCAAGATTCATTTCGGTGAGCCTGGAAACATGGCGTATATCCGTCCCAACTATGCAGCTCGTGTAGTTGATGTCGTACGTTCTCTCGGTGCAAAGGTATATCTTACAGATTCCAATACATTGTATTCAGGCGGACGCTCGAATGCTGTTGATCATCTTCACGCTGCAATGGAGAACGGATTCAACAGAATCGGTGCACATGCAGATATCATGATTGCCGACGGTCTCAAGGGAACAGATTACAAAGAGGTTCCATCAGGCGGTAAGCTCTGTCCTTCTCCTAAGATCGGAGCTGCAATTGCTGATGCTGATATCGTGATTTCCATGAATCATTTCAAGGGACATGAGCAGAGCGGATTCGGTGGCGCTCTCAAGAACCTCGGTATGGGCTCTGCGAGTGTGGGAGGAAAGCTTGAACTCCATTCTTCATCCCAGCCATGCATTGACCTTGACAACTGCATCGGATGCCGTATATGCGAGAAGTATTGCCGTCATGAGGCAGTTAAGGTAGTTGACAAGAAGGCTGTGATCGACTATGACAAGTGTGTGGGATGCGGACAGTGTGTGGCTGTATGCCAGAAGGCGGCTGCCGTGGTGAAGGACTATGATACATCTGAAGTTCTCAACAGGAAGATTGCCGAATATGCATATGCAGTTGTAAACGGCAAGCCGTCATTCCATATCAGCTTCATTATGAATGTGTCACCTAACTGCGATTGCTGGAATCACAATGATGCCGCTCTCGTACCGGATATCGGAATAGCTGCATCATTCGACCCTGTTGCTTTGGATTGTGCTTGTGCTGACATGGTGAAGGCTGCCCCAAGTCTTCGTGGCAATGCAATTTCGGATAAGGATGCGGCTCATGAGCATGGTGAGGATTGCGGATGCCATCACCATCATAAAGGCGATGACAAGTTCCGTATCGTTCATCCTGACACCAACTGGGAGGCTGGCGTCGAGTATGGCGAGATAATCGGTCTTGGAAGCCGCGCATATGAATTGATTAAAGTAAGATAAAATGAGTGAAAAGACTGCCGGAAAAGGTTTCTTCAGTAATTGGATAGTACGTAATCTGCTTGTTGCTTTCGTACTCGTTGTCGTTCTTGTGATAGGAGCGATGATATTCCTCAATGTAGTGACCAAGCATAATCAGGTGCTTGTTGTCCCTGATTTCTCGAACATGAGTGTGTCTGAAGCGGAATATGCGGCAGCACAGGCTGGAATGAGAGTGGAGGTTACTGATTCTGTCTTTGCTAAAAGAATGAGAAAGGGAGCGGTCAGGGATCAGAATCCAGCTCCAGGTTCCAAAGTGAAGGAGGGAAGACGTATCTCGCTGACCATCAATGCGCTGAATGCGAAAAAGGTGACCATGCCTGATCTCGTAGGACTGTCCATGCGTCAGGCTATGGCTGAACTTCAGTCGAGAGGTCTTGTTCTGGGCAAGCTTGTCTATGTAGAGGATCTGGCGACAAACAATGTCCTCAGACAGCTCAGAGGTAACCGTGAGATAGAGCCGGGCAGGACTGTCGAGACAGAGACGGTTATAGATCTCGTGGTCGGTCTCAATCCTGATACAGATGCCTCTACATATATTCCTGACATATTGGGAAAGAGGTATCTTACTGCTGTGGATGCCGTTCATAAGCAGTCGCTGAACATCAGGACACTCCGGTTTGATGACAGTGTGAAAACTTATGATGACAGTCTTAATGCAGTCGTTTACCGTCAGGCTCCGGAGCCTTCTCCTGAACCTGTAAGTCTTGGTGACGACATGTCGCTCTACCTTACAGTTGATCCAGATAGAATACCTGCAAGATAATGAATCAGAACAGTCTTTTTCAGTTTGATGAAGATCCGGTAGAGGATTTCGATCCGGTGCAGGCCGGTGACGAGGTCGCGTATGAGGATGAACAGCAGGAGATGTTCGAGCATTACCGCTTCGACATCTCTTCCGGTCAGGTTCCCATGCGAGTCGATAAGTATCTTGCGACTCATATGGAATATACCTCCCGTCATCGCATCCAGCTGGCGATCAAGGCGGAATATATCCGCGTGAATGACAAGATCGTGAAGGCGAATTATGTGATCCGTCCAGGTGATGTGATAAAGTTCGTCATGCCTTATCAGAGGCGTGGCCTGGAGATTCTCCCTGAGGCTATTCCTCTGAACATCGTCTATGAGGATGATGATCTTCTTGTACTCAACAAGGAAGCCGGAATGGTTGTTCATCCGGGTCATGGTCATTTTTCGGGTACTTTGGTTAATGCTCTTGCGCATCATCTTGGAATATCGCAAGGCCCGGATGCTGAGGATGAAAGGATGGGAGTGCTGGTTCACAGAATAGACAAGGACACTTCAGGTCTTCTTGTCGTGGCAAAGAATGACGAGTCCCAGCTCGATCTTGCAAAACAGTTCTTCGTGCATTCGATTGAGAGACGCTATGTAGCTATCGTATGGGGCAATCTTAAAGAAGACGAGGGAACGATAACAGGTAATATCGGACGAGACCCTAATGACCGTATGCGCTTCAAGGTCTTTCCGGAAGGTGATCATGGAAAACATGCGGTGACGCATTACCGGGTATTGGAGCGTTTCGGTTATGTAACTATCGTGGAGTGCCGTCTGGAGACAGGCAGAACGCATCAGATCCGTGTGCACTTCAACTGGATCGGTCATCCGCTCTTCAATGACAGCCGCTATGACGGTTCGGAAATCCGCAAGGGAACGATCTATGCCAAGTACCGCCAGTTCATAGAGAACTGCTTCAAGCTTCTTCCTCGTCAGGCCCTCCATGCCAAGACCCTCGGTTTCGTCCACCCGCGCACAAAGCAGATGGTCCGCTTCGACTCGGAACTCCCTGCCGACATGCAGGCCCTGATCGACAAATGGCGCAAATATTCCGAGAATATGACTCAGTTCCTGGAGGAGGAATAAGCGGTTCGGAATTTATTTTGCCTTGTGAGGCATCTTTCAATAAACTATCAGTACTTCTTTTCGACAGCCTGTGGATAGCGGAGTACAATTCCTGTCGTAGTCGGTAGTTAGAGCTTGGACAGAAAATACTCTGATTTTGTCCGAGCTGTGTCGGAAATCCGTATTATTTGTATGTTTGGGGCAGAGCTTGGCCACTTATTGCCAGAAATCTGCCCGAGCTGTTAAACAATAATTTAAGACAGATTAACGGAGGTGTTCTCAAAAAAAGAGAGAAGCTTAATCAAGCTTCTCTCCTTTTTCGTTGTAAAATTCATTCTGCAAGACTGTGAAGTCGGTTGATTCGATGACTTCGATCTTACATCTGTACTTCTTTTTCCATTTGCCCACGATAGAGGTGAAGATACCTCTGGTGAGATAGGCTCCGAGGATAGGATTGACCTTGAGTGTCAGATTCGTGATCTTCTTTTCCGTCACATAGAATGACAGCCTTCTTTCGATCGCCTCATCTATCACTACACTTGATGTTATTTTTCCGGTACCATGGCATGTCGGACAAACCTCTGCGGTGTTTATCTCTGTTGCCGGACGTACCCTTTGCCTTGTGATCTGCATGAGACCGAACTTTGTGAGAGGCAGCACATTGTGCTTTGCCTTGTCGGACTCCATGAGCTCCTGCATCTTCTTGTAGAGGGCATTTCTGTGCTCGTTCGACTCCATATCTATGAAGTCCACGATCACTATGCCTCCCATGTCTCGAAGTCTGAGCTGTCTTGCGATCTCCTCGGCTGCGAAGCAGTTGATATCGAATGTGTTCTGCTCCTGCTCCTTGTTCTTTGAGCGGATGCCGCTGTTTACATCGATTACATGCAACGCTTCAGTGTGTTCGATGACAAGGTATGCGCCCTGTTTGATAGGAACCACCTTTCCGAATGAACTCTTGATCTGTCTCGTTACTTCGAAGTGGTCAAAGATCGGCTCCTTCTCCTTATAGAGCTTCACGATCTTCTCCTGCTCCGGTGAGATCAGCGAGATGTACTTGCGGGTTTCCTCGTAAATGTTCTCATCGTTCACGTAAATGTTTGAGAATGAATCGTTGAGAAGGTCTCTGAGGATTGTCGTGGTCTTGCTGTACTCTGTGAATAGCAGCTGCACATCCTTGGATTTCGCCAGATTCTTCCATGAATTCTCCCACTTTTCTACAAGTGACATGAGCTCGGCATCCAGTACTGCGGCGTTCTTGCCTTCGGCAGCCGTGCGGATGATGGCTCCATAATTCTTGGGAAGAATACTCTTTACAAGTGTCTCCAGTCTTCTTTTTTCCTCTTTGGAGGAAATCTTCTGGGATACGCTCACCTTCTCAGCGAAGGGGAGCAGTACGATGTTTCGTCCTGCCAATGAAATTTCTGCAGTCAGTCTTGAACCTTTTGTCGATATTGGCTCCTTGACAATCTGTACGATCATCATCTGACCAGGGGTCAGCACATTCTCGATACGTCCTTCCTTCTCAAGGATCGGACCTGGCTTGATGTGCTTGTAAATCCCTTTGTTGTCCGAGTTCGGATTTATACGCTTTACAAATTCGTCAAATGCGTTGAAATACAGACCCAGATCCAGATAATGTACAAATGCCTGTTTCTCGTCTCCGATATCGACGAAGGCAGCATTCAGGGCCGGAAGAATCTTCTTTACCTTTCCGAGATATACATCTCCTACGGAAAAGCTGTGACCCTGGCTGGACTCCTTGTTAAGCTCGATAAGCCTGTGGTTTTCCATCAGTGCGATCGAGACTTCCGTTGAGTTCACGTCAACGATCAGATCTTTTTCAGACTCCATCAGGAATTTCAGTGATAAAACTTTTAAAAAAAGAGACCGACCATCCTGGTCGGCCTTCTTTAGCGGACTGCTAAAATGGCAGACACTGCAGAGAAATTACTTTCTCTTCTTGTGTCTGTTCTTACGCAGGCGCTTCTTGCGCTTGTGCGTAGCCATCTTATGCCTCTTATGCTTCTTTCCGTTTGGCATAATACTTTGATTTTAGATTGTTATATAAATATTACTTCTTTACTTCGTTTACGAACACCTTAGCAGGCTTGAAAGCAGGGATGTTGTGTGCAGGAATAGTCATCGTTGTGTTCTTTGTGATGTTTCTTGCTGCCTTCTCTGCTCTATGCTTGATGATGAAGCTGCCGAATCCACGGAGATAAACAGGGTTACCCTTTGCAAGTGAGCCCTTTACGCTCTCCATGAACGACTCAACTACAATCTGAACTGTTGCCTTCTCGATGCCGGTTGCCTTTGCAACCTCATTTACGATCTCTGCCTTTGTCATAACTTATTGTCCTTTTTAATATTAATCAAAAACTATTATCGATATATCCATGCAAAGATAGACTGAATTTTTCAATTAGGCAAATCAACTGCTTAAATTTCAGCGAAAAACTTATGTTTGCAGGAAAAAATGACAAAAAACGGCTCTGTATTCATACTGCCAATCTGCTGGCATGGAGATTGACCATATATATGTACGGAAATTTTTAGTGGAGAAGACTGCCATTTTGGCAGATGTAGATAAAATGGAACTTATGAAAGATATAATGAACGACATTTTTTCAGCGGGTGGCGCTGAGGTCAGTATAATTCCTGTCATGCAGGGGGAAGGTATGGTGAATATCGAGGAGTCCCAGCTCCCTGATTCTCTGCCGATACTTGCCCTCAGGAATGCCGTACTCTTCCCGGGTACTGTATATCCTATAACAATTGGCAGAGAGAAGTCGATCCGACTGATAGAAGATGCCGAAAAGAACAATACATTCATCGGAGCTGTCCCTCAGAACGACCTTGCTGTAGAAGATCCTCGTGAAAAGGATCTGTACGGCTATGGTACTGTAGCGAAGATTGTAAAGACTCTGGAGATGCCGGACGGAACGATTACGGCGATACTTCAGGGATATAAGAGGTTCGAACTGGATCAGGTGGTCGAGTATGAGCCATATATGCTCGGTCGTGTGAGATATCTTGATGATATCATGCCGGAGATCGATGTGAAGATCAGGATGATTGCGGAATCTCTGAAAGAGAAGGCCGCCTCAATAATACGTTCGTCTTCATTCGTGCCGCGTGAGGCTGCGAGTGCATTGAAAGGCATTGACAACTTTGCCTTTCTGGTGAACTTTATTGCCACCACCATCGAAGTCGAGAACTTCATGGACAAGGTGGAGCTCCTTCAGTACGGAGACCTCAGGGCCCGTGCGATGAAGCTTCTCTCCGTGCTTGACACTCAGGTGGAGCTCCAGAAGATCAAGCAGGAGATCAATCAGAAGGTCAAGACTGAGATCGACCAGCAGCAGAGGGAATATTATCTCAACAACCAGCTCAAGACAATCCAGGAAGAGCTTGGCATGGACGATGTGGAGGAATTCGCCCAGCTACGTGCACGTGCTGAGGAGAAGCTCTGGCCGGCTTCCGTTCAGGAGATATTCGACAAGGAGATCGCAAAGCTTGAGAGATATAATCCGAGCTCGCCGGACTACAGCATACAGTATAACTATATCCAGTTCATGCTTGATCTTCCGTGGGGAGAGATGTCCGAGGACAACCTCGATCTGAAGAACGCTCAGAAGGTGCTGGATGAAGATCATTACGGCCTTGAGAAGGTAAAGGAGAGAATCATTGAATATCTGGCTGTCCTTAAGCTCAAGGGTGACATGAAGTCTCCGATACTTTGCCTCTATGGCCCTCCGGGTGTCGGAAAGACCAGTCTCGGAAAGTCAGTCGCAAGAGCATTGGGACGTAAATATATACGTATAGCTTTAGGTGGAGTTCACGACGAGTCGGAGATCCGCGGACACAGGAAAACATATGTAGGTGCGCTTCCAGGCAGAATCCTCAATGGAATCAACCGTGCCGGAACATCCAATCCTGTGATTGTGCTTGATGAGATCGACAAACTTACGAAGGATATAAAGGGCGATCCGTCGTCTGCTCTTCTTGAAGCGCTTGATCCTGAGCAGAATACGGCCTTCCATGACAACTATCTCGATATCGATTATGACTTGTCTGATGTCCTCTTCATCACCACGGCTAACAATATCGACACCATCCAGCCTGCCCTCAAGGACAGAATGGAGATGATCAATGTCAGCGGCTATCTTGCAGAGGAGAAGTATGAGATAGCGAAGAACTATCTTGTGCCTAAGCAGATTCAGGAACACGGACTTGACAAGAGCCAGCTCAAGTTTGACAAGGGGGCCATCACCAGGATCATTGATGAATACACCCATGAGTCAGGAGTGCGTGGTCTTGAAAAGCAGATTGCCAAGGTTGCCCGTGTGACGGCAAAGAAGATTGCATTGGAGGAGGAATATCCTGCTGTGATCAAGAAGGAACACCTGAGGGAATATCTGGGTCTTCCGACCAATTCCCATGACGTGCAGAAGGGCAATGAGGCACCTGGAGTGGTTACCGGCCTTGCCTGGACTTCGATGGGAGGTGAGATACTTTTCATTGAGAGCTCTGTCAGCAAGGGTAAGGGAAATCTTTCCATGACCGGAAATCTTGGTGATGTGATGAAAGAGTCTGCCCAGATCGCTTATCAGTATATAAAGGCTCATCCTGAAATGACAGGCCTTACATATGAGGAGTTTGCAGAGAAGGATATTCATGTCCATGTGCCGGAAGGTGCAGTACCTAAGGATGGACCGTCCGCAGGTATCACCATGGTAAGTTCGATGGTTTCTGCATATCGTGGAAAGAAGGTGAAGAGCGGTATCGCCATGACCGGTGAAATGACCCTCAGGGGCCGAGTGCTGCCGGTCGGTGGAATCAAGGAGAAGATCCTGGCAGCAAAGAGGTCAGGAATCCATACGATCGTGATTTCAGAGGAAAACAGAAAAGATGTCGAGGATATAAAGGAAATTTACATAAAAGGTCTTACCTTTGTCTATGTCAAGAGCATAAAGGATGTGATAGATTTTATATTCTGATGGAAGTACGCATAGAGCAAAGCTGGAAAAACGCATTGGCGGGCGAATTTGAAAAACCATATTTCGCATCGCTGGTGCGTTTTTTACATGAGGAAAAGGCTCAAGGACGAAAGATATTCCCTCCGGGAAGCCAGATTTTCAGGGCATTTGACCTGACTCCGATGTCTCAGGTGAAGGTGGTGATTCTCGGACAGGATCCATATCATGGACCGGGACAGGCACACGGACTGTCCTTCTCCGTTCCGGACAACATGCCGGCTCCTCCGTCCTTGAAAAATATATTCAAGGAAATCGAATCGGATCTGGGGGTACATATGAGCGGATATCCGAATCTGGAGAAATGGGCCCGTCAGGGAGTCCTCATGCTCAATGCTGTGCTTACGGTGCGAAGCGGTGAGGCGGCATCCCACAGCAAGATCGGCTGGGAAGAATTTACTGATGCCGTGATCAGATGCATATCGGATAACTGCAGCGGAGTGGTATTCCTTTTGTGGGGCAATTTCGCGCGCAGCAAAAGAGATCTGATAGACCGCTCCAGACACCATGTCCTGGAGGCGGCACACCCGTCTCCGCTTGCCCGAGGAGCATTCTTCGGCTGCAGGCATTTCTCGCAGACGAACAATATTTTGCTGTCACAGGGCAGAACACCTGTTGACTGGCAGCTTTGATAGAGTGACATATGAAAAGAACAGCTTTATTTCCAGGATCATTCGATCCGTTTACTGCAGGCCATCTCAATATCCTAAAAAGGGCATTGACGATGTTTGACGAGGTGGTTGTGGCAGTAGGAGTCAATATAGACAAGAGGGGATTCTTCCCTAACGAAAAGAGAATCGATATCATCAGGCAGGCAGTTGAAGGCCTTGATGGTGTGACTATAATCCAGTATGACAATCTGACCATAGACAAATGCCGCGAACTCGGCATACGTCATATCGTGAGGGGAGTGAGGAACATGATCGATTTCGAGACGGAACGTTCGATTGCTGATGCGAACAGAAAGCTTGCTCCGGATATCGAGACGATAATCATTCCTACTGCCCAGGAGTTCGCTCATATCTCATCAACCGCCGTCCGCGATCTTCTGAAGCATGGCGGTGATACCTCGCTCTTTGTTCCGGATGGAGTGAAATTGTAATGCGCAGACTTCTGACATATGTTCTTGCCTTTCTGCTGAGTGCGGCATCGCTTTGTGCCCGGCAGCTGGATTCTTTGTCCCAGGCATCTCTGAGAGATAAGGTCAAGGAATATTTCGGAGCACTTCAGCATGAAGATCTCGAAGTGCAGAAGAATGAAGCCGACTTCATGATAGAAGTTTCTTCTGACACGCTCATCCGGCAGTTTATAGCTTCGGAGATTTATAATCATTATATCGACTCTCCGGTAATGGGAGCGGAGAATGTGGCTGTCCACATCTTTGACAGATGGTTCAGCGACGGCACTTTGAAGATGGACAGTGACATGGATTTCATCAATGCGAAGATGTTCGCGGAATTCAACCGTCAGTCCCTTATAGGTATGAAGGCTTCTCCTTTAGTCATGGAAGGAATGGACGGATCTCTTGTGGAATTGTTCACACCTTCTGACAAGGGCGGCTCATACCGCATCCTGTTCTTTTACGATACCGGATGTGCAAAATGCAAGGTTGAAAGCATTCTGTTGAGGAACATGCTCGCTGTCGGATCATTCCCTGTTGAGTTCTATGCCGTATATTCCGGTGATGACCGTCAGGCATGGGAATCATATGTCCAGGAACGTTTCCCGGAATCTGACATGATACACATATGGGATCCTTCTATGGCTTCTGATTTTCAGCGTAAATATGGCGTCATTCAGACTCCTCGCCTGTTTCTGGTTTCTCCGGACGGGGTGATCATTGGCAGAGGTCTGGATTCCGCAGCCCTTTCCACAATGCTTCACGGCATATTCGATGAAGTGAACCTTGAATATGGCGGGGATGAATCGGTTGAGCTCTTCGATAAGGTTTTCCTTGAAGGAGGAGCAGAGCCTGTTGTGAAAGATGTGAGAAGGATCGCTGATTATATTGAAGACACTGCTCTGTCAGCAGGTGATACTGTGATGTTCAGGCAGCTGACAGGGGATCTGCTTTATTATCTTTCGGCTCAGAAAGGAGAGGCATTCAAGGAAGGAGCATCATATCTGATCAATGAGAAGATCCTGTCCAGGGGCGATATCTGGAGGACGCAGGACGATTCTCTCAAGGTGATTGGCCTCGCACAGTTCATGGACGGACTTCTTGACAAGGCTGTTCCGGGAAGCAGGATTGCAGATCTGAAGGTTCCAGCCGTACAGCTGAAGTCCGGAAAAGACAAGGCCGGCGTTTTCAGGATGACAAAGCTTCGTGGCAAGAGAAACATCATACTTTTTTTTGCAGAAGGTTGTCATGTATGTGATGCCGAGAAGAAAGCCGCGCGGGAATTGTCTGAAAATGACAGGAATGTACGTGTGATGATGGTCAATGTAGATCAGATCGTGGCATCAGATCCGGCACTTGCAAGCCGCCTTTTCGATTCATTCGATCTTTCCACCTTACCTTATATAATCGAGACCGACAGAAAGGGAATTATCCTCAGACGTTATATTACTTTGCAGTAGTTGTATATTTATTACAAAAATCGTAAAGTTTGGCGTGCCGTTTGAAAGGGTGAATCATGACAATGGATATTGACCCTTAAATAATGACTGCCATGTGTACATTCATCGAGGATTATCTTGACAATCCTGCAAAAGCAATTTCAGCCGCACGCGAGAGAGCATGCCGTAAGTTCTGGTATGACGTTTTTGATGAAGAACAGATCTATAATGAACTGGCATCACCGGAATTCCATCTTTATGAAGCTATGGTTATGACAGAAGAAAATGAAAACACGCCACATGCAAGCGGTTATGCTGTTGTGGCGTGATCGGATAATTCATATGTCTGCGTCTATATTTCTGTCGAAATGCTCTGTCGGATATCGTCTGATGATGATCCTACCAAAATCTCAATTCTTCCTGGTTCGATGATCCAGCCGTTCTTGTCCATATCCCAATGAGCAAGTTCACTTACAGGGAACTCCAGTGAAACCTTCCTTGTTTCACCTGCATTCAATGTTATTCTGTCAAATGCCTTGAGTTCCTTATAAGGCCTCTCCACCTTGGAGTCAATCCTTCTTACATAAAGCTGGACGACCTCGTCTGCCTGCATGTTGCCAAGATTCTCAAGATCGAAACTTACTTCTATCCTATCATTGCGGTTTCTGCATTTAAGTGCACCATATTCGAAATCGACATATGAAAGGCCATGTCCGAAAGCATACATTACAGGCACTTCCTTTGTGTCAAACCATCTATATCCTACGAGGATGCCTTCTGTATAGCGTGACTCCGGGTCCGGAAGATTATCAATGTATTCCTGGATCTGATCGCGTGTCAGGCCGGTTGCATCAAGCCTGTACATGAGGGTGAAAAGGTCACCGCCTGAATTCTTGTCAGGGAAATTGCCCATTGCATATGCTGGAGAATCTTCAAGCTTGAGCGGGAATGTGAACGGAAGCTTGCCTGACGGAGCGATATCGCCGAAAAGAACTTCTGCAAGGGCTTTACCTCCTTCCATTCCGTTCCACCAGCCCTGAACTATGGCAGGTGAATACTGATCAAGTACTCTGAGGTCACATGGACCTCCTGAAATGATTACGGTCACGAGGTTATCGTTGGCTTCGTAAAGTGCCTGAACAAGTTCATTCTGTCCGCATGGCAGATCGATGTTCTGGCGGTCGCTGCCTTCAGTCTCAATTGATTTGTTTGTTCCTCCGAAGAAGATCACCATGTCTGCATCCTTTGCCAGAGCAACAGCTTCGGCAAGAAGCTCCGGATCGGCAGGGTCGGAAGGAGAAGCTGCATCAAGCGGGCCGAGCGGGCCAGGTTTTCCCCAGCTCATCTTGTAACTTCTGTATCCTGGAGCATATGTGACTTCAATATCTTGTCCGGCACGTTCGCGTATGCCTTCAAGCGGTGATATTTCATAAAGTGTCTTTACTCCTGCTCCGACTCCTCCTGCTGCGGTTGAAAGAACGGCATTCTGACCTATGACTGCGATCTTCTTCACATCTTCTGCGATAGGAAGATTGCGTGTCTCGTTCTTGAGAAGCACGATCGACTTCTGAGCAATTTCATAAGCCACCTTCTGTGTTTCCGGCTGTGAAGTCATTACGGTATTGGCTACATCCTCCGGAACCGGTTCGATGGCAAAGCGCAGACGGAGAATCTCACGGACCTTTGCGTCAACAACAGCCTCATCAAGTGCTCCGTTTCTTACTGAATCGATCAGTGCCTGACCGAAATAATTGTCTCCGGTCATCTGTACGCAGAGTCCTCCGAGTGCAGCTCCCATGGTGCTGTGAGTGCCTCCCCAGTCAGATACTGTCATTCCTTTGAATCCCCATTCTCCACGAAGTATCTCGTTCAGAAGATGAGCATTCTCCGAACAGTAATATCCGTTTACTTTGTTGTATGCAGGCATCACGCACATGGCACCGGCCTCTCTGACCGCAGCTTCGAAAGGCTTGAGATATATCTCGCGCATGGTACGCTCGTCTGCAATCACATTTACGCTTCCGCGGTTGGTCTCCTGATTGTTGAGGGCGAAATGCTTCAGACATACCGCTGTTCCTGCCTCCTGAGAACCTTTCGTATATTCAACAGAAAGCCTTGCGCTGAGGACCGGATCCTCGCTGAGATATTCGTATGTACGTCCGCCGACAGGAAGCCTCTGGATGTTGATTGCCGGACCGAGGATTATATCCTTGCCTCTGAGGCGTCCTTCCTTACCCATTGCCCATCCGTTCTTGTATGCAAGCTCCTTTGACCATGTTGCAGCGAGTGCTGAGCCGGTAGGGAAGTAGGTCGCGGAATCAAGCTTCCATCCGAGAGGACGGAAACCGTCGCCGTTCTCCTCCCTGATTCCGAACGGACCGTCGGTATATTTTATGTCCTGAATTCCGAGACGGGGAACTCCCTCTGATGACATGTTGGTTTTGCTGTGCAGCATCTCGACTTTCTCTTCCAGAGTCATCAGCGCGATGATTTCATTGATCTTGTCGTCATTCACGGTAAGTCTGTCCTGAGGAGACACTGTGCTGTTGCAGCTTGTCATGATTGCAAAGCCTGTAAGGCATGCAAGAAAGGTTGTGTAGAGTTTCATAATTGAGTCTGATGGTTTTATGATGTAAATATAAACAGTTTTCTTCATTTAAATGCTAAAAATGCTTAATTTCGCGATAGCTACATTCAAACTGAAAAATCATGAAAACCAGCCAACTGTCTTTCATTGTCCTGCTTGCCAGTCTTTGCGGATGTGCGGGAAACACTTCTACCGAGTTTACGAGAGGAATCGGAGAATATCCAGGAAAGGTATGTGATTACGTCGGTCCTGAGCAGGTTCAGGGTGGAGAATACAGAAACCTTGCCCTCCATCGTGCCGCTTACCATTCTTCAAGCTATGATTACAATCTGACGGCTCATCTCGCTACTGACGGAATCATTCAGGGGCAGATGCCATATCATATCGATGTGCTGACTCATAAAGGCCCGGTCGAAAAACGTGACAGGGAAAGGATTTTCGATGACAATACTACCAATATTCCTGTTGAAGGAGGTGATGGCGCATATCTTCTTCTTCATTTCAATGGCGGTGGTGCAGATGCAGACAGGCTGGCATTCAATGGTACGGCGATATGTGATCTGGATGCTGCCAGAGGCTGGAAAGCAGATATACTGGCTTCTATTGACGGAAAAACTTGGGAGAAACTTGAAACTTACGAGGGAAAGAACCTTCCGGGAGAGGCGCGTGTCATGAGGAACATGGGTGGCGGATCTCAGAATGTTGCGGTTTCTTCAGGTCTGAAGAATGTGCAGATGACTCCGGAAATGAAGGAGTATCTCCGTATGCTGGAGAGCCGAAGGAACTTTTCTTTTGAAGCTGCGATTCCTGAAGGAAAGGACTACCGTCAGTTCCGTATCAGTTTTGATGCACCGGCGGTGCAGACGTGGAATATGGCTGAGGTGGATTTCTTCAAGGACGGCGCTGAAGTGAGCGTCCTCCCTTCATATAACTTCTGCAGTGCATGGATGAGTCAGACAGCAGATGAAGAATGGATATATGTCGATCTTGGCGGTGAAGCAAAGTTCGACAAGGTGAACCTACATTGGATCTGTCCTCCTGCTGGTGGTGCTGTCGAGATATCTGACGATGCTGAAACATGGAAGAAGATAGCTGCCATAGCCGTTGATGAGAATGAAATCGCAGTCAAGGGAAAAGGCCGTTATCTTCGTCTGTCCTTGGATGGGGCTGCTGATGGCAAGCATGTCATTCTCAGTGAGATGGAAGTCTATGGAACAGGAGGTGTGACTCCTTATGCACAGGCGCAGCCGCAGGCAGAGGATGGGAAAATGTATCTGACAGGAGGTCAGTGGAGAATCCAGCGTGCTCCTCAGGCAGGTGCTGACGGCAAGGAACTTTCGACTGCCGGATTCGACGATCAGGAATGGCTTCCTGCAACTGTCCCAGGCACAGTGCTTTCATCATATTATAATGCCGGAGCAATTGCAGACATCCGATATGATGACGACCAGCTTCAGATTTCGGAATCATGGTTCTATTCGGATTTCTGGTATCGCAATGAATTCGAGATTCCTGCCGAGTTTGCAGGAAAGACCTTGATGCTTAACTTTGACGGCATCAATTGGAAAGCTGACGTATTTGTAAACGGGGCGCAGGCCGGAAGAATCGAGGGAGCGTTCACAAGAGGAAAATTCGATATTACTGACTATGTGAAGCCAGGTGAAACCACAGCTATAGCTGTCAGGATATACAGAAATGACAATCCAGGAGTCATAAAGGAACAGAACAGACAATATACAGACGTAAACGGCGGTGACCTCGGAGCTGATAATCCTACCTTCCATGCTACGATAGGCTGGGACTGGATTCCTACAGTACGCGGACGTAATATCGGCATCTGGAATGATGTATATCTCAGCTCCCATGATGGCGTGGTGACGGTGGATGACGTGTTCTTTGATACGGATCTTCCTCTTCCTGAAACAAATTATGCCGATATAAAGCCTGTCATCACACTTACCAATCATAATGAAACCGAGGCAAACGGTTCGATTCAGGTGAAGTATGGTCCTCTTGCATTCAGCAGCGATGTGACTTTGGATGCCGGTCAGACCAAGGATGTCGCAATGGATCCTGTCAGACTGGACAATCCTGAGTTATGGTGGCCGAACGGATATGGAGAACAGCATCTTTATGATGTAGAGGTGGCTTTTGCAACTGACGGAAAGATATCAGATGTAAAGAAAGTCAGGAGCGGTGTCCGTGAAATGTCCTATACTCTTGAAAACGGTATTCTGGATATTTTCGTCAATGGACGCAGGCTTATCGGAAACGGAGGCAACTGGGGATTTCCTGAAATCAATCTCAATTACCGCGCACGTGAATATGATATTGCCGTAGGATACCATGCCGATATGAATTTCACTATGATCCGCAACTGGGTCGGAATGACTGGGGACGAGGAATTCTACGAGGCGTGCGACAGACATGGTGTCATGATATGGCAGGACTTCTGGCTTGCCAACCCTGTCGATGGACCGAATCCAAATGATGAAGGAATGTTCGTTGCCAATGCAGAGGATTATCTCAAGCGAATCCGTAATCATCCGTCCATCGGTCTTTACTGCGGACGAAACGAAGGAAATCCTCCTCAGTCTCTTGACAAAGAGCTTGCAAGACTTGTTACGGAAATACATCCGGGTATGTACTATATCCCACATTCTGCAGAAGGTCCGGTCAGCGGCTACGGCCCTTATAGAGCCCTTCCTGTCAAGGAGTATTTTGGTGCGGAGCGTGGCAGGGATCGTCTCCATAGTGAGAGGGGCATGCCTAACGTCATGACACATGAAAGCATGACCCGTATGCTTTCGGATGAGAACCAGTGGCCTCAGAACAGCGTTTGGGGCATTCATGACTATACGCTTGAGAATGCTCAGAGCTGTGCTACATTCAACCAGCTGATCGAGACGGCATTCGGTGAGCCGTCAGATCTCAAGGAGTTCACGGAGTGGGCGCAGTGGATCAATTATAACGGTTACCGTGCCATGTACGAGTCAAGAAGCTGGAACAGGAAGGGACTTATCATCTGGATGAGCCACTCTTGCTGGCCGTCAATGGTATGGCAGACATATGACTACTATTTCGAGCCAACAGCTGCTTACTTTGGAGCAAAGAAAGCGTCAGCTCCTGTCCGTATCCAGTGGAATCCGGTTTCAGAACAGGTCGAAGTGGTAAATAATAATGCAATGGATCAGAACGGACTGAAGGCAGAGGCGATGATCGTCAATTATGACGGAAAGATAGTATATCAGACAAGTGCGGACCTTGACAGCAAGGAAGATACGACAACGCCTGTATTCGGTCTTGAGTTTGATTCTCCTGAGATTTCAGATGTTTATTACATAAAGCTCCGACTCACTCAGGGCGACAGACTGATTGCCGACAACTTCTACTGCCTTGGCAAGGAAGATGGCAATCTTCGTCAGTTGCACTCTCTTCCAAAGGTGAAGATCGATGAGGAAACATCGATAGAAAGGAACGGAGACGAGTGGCAGGCAAATGTTCGCCTTAAGAATACAACTGATGTGCCTGCATTGATGATCCGCCTCAAAGTCTATGGCAAGAAGACAGGTGAACGCATTCTTCCTGCATATTACTCGGACAATTACATCTCACTATTGCCGGGAGAGGAGAAGGAAATCGCTGTCACATTCAAGAATGAAGATACCAGAGGGGAACGTCCTGCTGTCGAAATCAGCGGATTCAACATTGATTGAAGAAACTAAACATACAAGACATGAAAAGACTTTATGCGTTGCCTATAGCTCTTTTGGCGCTGGCATCTTGCACTGCAACACGTTGGACTGAAATCCAGATAGAAAACGGATATAATCTTGTTCTGCAGAAGAAAGGACAAACGCTTGGTTATGCACCAGGTTCAGGAGTGACATTGCTTTTCGATGACGGATATGCCTTCAAGGATCTTAACCGCAACGGAAGCCTGGACCCGTACGAGGACTGGCGACTGTCAGCAGTAGAAAGGGCTGAAGATCTTGCTTCTCGTCTTTCGGTTGAAGAAATTGCCGGAATGATGCTTTACAGTTCTCATCAGTCGGTTCCTTCTGAGAACTGGAGCGGAGTTTATGACGGAAAACCTTTCGCAGAGAGCTCGGCGGAAGCTTGGGATCTTTCTGACAATCAGAAGAAATTCCTTGTGGAAGACAATCTGAGAGCCGTTCTTGTCACTACCGTCGAATCTCCTGCTGCAGCGGCGAAATGGAACAACAACATGCAGATGCTTGTGGAAGGAATGGGATGCGGCGTTCCGGTAAACATATCTTCAGATCCCCGACATGAGACATCGGCTACTGCGGAATATAATTATGGATCCGGAGGTGACATATCGCATTGGCCTACATCACTTGGCATGGCTGCCACATTCGATCCTGCTCTGGTCGAGGAATTTGGCAGGATCGCGGCGGACGAGTACAGGGCTCTGGGTATCGCAACAGCTCTCTCGCCTCAGATAGACCTTGCTACAGAACCACGTTGGACGCGTTTCTATGGCACTTTCGGAGAAAGCCCTGAGCTTGATACAGATATGGCCCGTGCCTATGTTGACGGATTCCAGACAAGTTATGGAGAAGATGAGATTGCAGACGGCTGGGGATATAAGAGCGTAAATGCAATGGTGAAGCACTGGCCGAGCGGTGGCCCGGAAGAAGCAGGCCGTGACGCACACTATAATTATGGTAAATATGCCGTGTATCCGGGCGGGGCGTTCGAGACCCATCTCAAACCTTTTACGGAAGGCGCGTTCAGACTTGATGGCCCTACAGGGAAGGCTTCGGCTGTAATGCCTTATTATACCATATCATATGGTATTGATCCTTCAGGAAGGAATGTCGGAAACGGCTATAGCAGATATATAATCAATAACCTGCTGCGTGAGAAATACGGATATGACGGAGTCGTTTGCACCGATTGGGCTATTACGGCAGACAACCGCAGCATAGACAGTTTTGATGGAAAGCCATGGGGTGTGGAGGAACTGACAGTAGCCCAAAGGCATTACGAGTGTCTTAAGGCAGGTGTCGATCAGTTCGGAGGCAACAATGATAAAGGACCTGTGCTGGAAGCATATGATATGTGGGTGGCGGAATTCGGCCGGGAGTCTGCTGAGCGGCGTTTCAGAGAGTCGGCTTGTCGCCTTCTTATGAATTCTTTCCGTACGGGCTTGTTCGAGAATCCGTATCTCGATCCGGAGGTTTCTGAGGAGATTGTCGGTAACCCGGAATATATGGAAAAAGGATATCAGGCTCAGCTGAAGTCTGTAGTTATGCTAAAGAATTCGGATAATGTCCTTCCAGTGAAGACTGACGGTGAAAAGCCTAAGGTATATGTTCCTCAGAAACTATATCCTTCCGTAGCGGATTTCTTCGGCAGGATGTCTCAGGAAAGGTGGGAGGATGCCTTTGCGGCAGAACTTCTTGAGAATTATTATGAACAGGTTTCAGACCCTTCCGAGGCAGATTTCGCTATCGTGGTGATTGATGCTCCGACTTCGGGCAACGGATGGCATGTCTCGGATGTAAATGCCGGAGGCACAGGATATCTGCCTATAAGCCTTCAGTACAATGACTATACGGCAGAACATGCGCGTGAGACCTCCATTGCCGGTGGTGACCGTCTTGAGGGCTTCACAAACAGGACATACAAGGGAAAGTCCGTGGAGACAGCCAATAAGGCTGATCTGCAGATTGTAATTAAAACGAAGGCTGCGATGAAGGACAAGCCTGTCATCGCAGTCGTAAATGCCGGTAAGCCGTTCGTTCCAGAATTTGAACCATATACGGATGTGATCCTTGTCAGCTTCGGCTGTCAGAATCAGGCCATTCTGGATCTCATAAGCGGAGCCGTGGAGCCATCCGCCCTCCTTCCGATGCAGCTGCCGGCCGATATGAAGACCGTGGAACTGCAGAAGGAAGATGTCCCATTCGATATGGAATGTTACGTCGATACAGAGGGCAATGCCTATGATTTTGCCTTCGGACTAAATTGGTCCGGCCGTATAGAAGATGAACGTGTAAGGAAGTATGCCCGTTGATCATTTTCTGTAGTCCGACGGTGACTGTCCTATATGCCGGCTTACATATCTGGTGAAGTATGA
>JAFSBV010000065.1 GCA_017437125.1 Bacteroidales bacterium
AGTTCCAGATTCCTCTGTCCTCCGTTCTCGTAGAAGTAAATCTTCAGGACCTGGTCCTTGGAAAGGGTCATCTTCTTGAACGAATAGGCCATCTTCGATCTTTCTCCTGCCGGGCAGATGAGGCTTCCGTGCCTTCCTTCAGGGAATACGGTCTTCTCAATGGCTACGCTCCTGCGGCTCCTTTTCTTGCTTTCCACAACGAAGGTGGCGTCCTTGATGTCATAGCTGACTCCGGACCTGTTCCTGATGGACAGTGTTATGTATGTCACGTCGCTGTACGAGACTATGTTCTCGCAGAGGACGGTTATCCCGTATGCCTGTGCTCCCAGGTGATGTAGCCGCTGCGAAGCGGAGAGCATCTGGGGCAGGGTAGGGGCGTCCGCCTTTCTGTTGGATGTCACATTGCTTCCGGAATGACTGCCTGAAGACGCAGGAGAGGACACGCGGGTATCCACGATGAGTCTCGAAGGGCTTTCCAAATACCCCACGATGTACGTGTGCATCGTTCCGTTGGATTCCAGGGCGGATACGCTGGTATATTCGTCAAACTCGCATCTGGCCTTGAGGGCAAGGATGTTCCTGTTCTGTTCCACAACCTTTGCGGCCACGATCTTGTTGTTTGAAAGGTCAGCATATGTCACGTCGGTGGAGAAGATTATATGAGTCGTGTATGCATCTGAAATCCATAGTGTGTCCGTCTGGGCGGCTGCGCTCAGACAGGACAGGATGGCGAATGCAAGTATTGCAATGGTTCTCATGTCAGTTCAGTCTCTTTTTAACGATGAAGAAGGTGTAACCGGCAGGCACGCTTACCGTTCTCTGCCCGTCAGCATTCTGGATGAGTGATATTCCGGTCGAAGTCACCTCTCTGGCGACCCTCCCGAGTCGTCCGGAAAGCGAGCTTCCGATGATGTCTGTGCCCCGGCTCCTGACGGTCTTTCCTGTAGAACCCACGTCAGGGCAGTATATGCCCTTGGAGCCGTCTATGTCGTATGCCTCGTATCCCAGAGCCAGAATCCTTCCTCCGATCTCGATGTTTGCGAATTCCAGTTCCAGCCTGTTGGACAGCTGGCAAGTTGCCATCAGATGGGTGTTTCTCGGTACGGAAATACCGGAGACGGTAAGGTCGTCCAGAAGGATTACCGTGACCCTCTGCCCGTCAGTAAGTTTAGATTCCCTGGCGAACATGCACCTGAACGGTGTGTACGGGTCGTCAGGGACCGGTACCGAATCCCCGTCAAGGGAACTCAGCCCGGATCCCCATCCGTCCGGAGACGAGATTGCGTCGGATTTCCTGACATCTGCGGGAGGAACATCTGAGACCTGCTCGTCGGGCAAGTCGTCAGAGGATTCATCTCCGGTTGGCCCGGTCTGTCCTTCCTGCATCCTCTCCGCCAGTTCAATGGCTTCCTGATGACGGCGCTGGTGTCTTGCCTCCCTCTCCTGGGCAGTCTCCCTGTATGGATTGTTCTGCGCCTTTTTAGGAGCTGGGGAGCCTCCTTTTGCCTCGTTCAGCCCCAGAAGATCTTCGGCGGAGGCCGCAGGAGGGCCGGAAACAGCCCCGGAAGAGGGTTTCTGCTCCGGTTCGGGGGTTTCCTTATCCGGAGCGCAATCGTCCCAATATGCCTC
>JAFSBV010000066.1 GCA_017437125.1 Bacteroidales bacterium
AACTTCCGTGCCTGAAATGGTCACTGTGACTTGCAATCCCTTCTTCGTCAGCCTGCCCATGACCTCCGTCAATGGCAACAATGCAACTGATGGCGGCACCCGCTGGATCTATGATGTGACCCTGTATCCCAAGAACCTGACCGGTATCCCCAGCCTGGAGAAGACCCTGCGCGAAAATGTCAACGACACCGGCAAGAATGATGGCACCAAGAACGACATTACCGATGGCTATGCCCATACCGGCACCGCTTCCGATGGCGACATCGTCGACTACCAGATCATTTCCACTCTGCCTTCCATCACCTCTGAAGCTACCTATCTGAGCGCATATACCTTCGTTGATACCCTGTCCAAGGGCATCACCTACAACAAGAACGATGTGATTCTGGAGTTCTTCTCCGACGCTGACTGCACCAAGCTGATCACCACCTGGGATGAGGCTGACGGCAAGTTCTCTGTTACCTACAATACCACTTCTGCAAATGAGTCTGTCATGACCATCGAGATGACCTCCCAGGGCCTGACTGAGATCAACACCTCCAAGGCTGTTTACACCGAAGCAGGCATGGTAAACTCCGGCTACTCCGACTGCACCGTCCGCATTACCTATGCTGCAACCATGAACTCCGATGCCTCCGTTGTCTACGGTGATGACGGCAACCCCAATGAAGTTGTTCTGCTGTGGAAGCGTACCTCTCAGGACTACTACGACACCCTGGTCGACGATGCTCACCTGTACGTTTACGGTCTGGAGCTGACCAAGCTGTTCTCTGACGGCAAGGGCGACTTCGAAAATGTCAAGTTCATCATGAAGAACGCAACCGACGGCTACTTTATCAAGGCCGAGCTGAACGAGGAAGAAGGCATCTACTATGTGGTCGACCATGTTGCCACCGAGGAAGAAGCAACTCTGTTCGTTCCCGTTGATTCCAACAATCAGACCGGTAAGGTCATCGTCAAGGGCCTGGAAGATGACAAGTACATCATCACCGAAAAGGCTACCGACGATGGTTACACCCTGCTGAAGGACAGCATTGAGGTCATTATCTCCCAGACTGAATCCACCGAGCTGTGCGACATTTATGTCTCCGATCTGCTGGGCCTGATCCAGAACGATCCCCGTTATGCCCAGATCGTTAACGACATCGGTGATCTCAAGAACATGCCCCAGACTCATCTGGAGCACAAGCTGCTGACCGCATCCGCTACTGTTGATGCAAATAATGTCAATATGCTGGAAGACGATGGTTCCGTCAATGCCGTCGCTCCTCTGAGTGTTGTGAACACCCGCGGCTTTGATCTGCCCCAGACCGGCGATCATGGCACCTGGATGTTCAGCGTCATCGGCATCATCATGATGGCAGGCGCTGCTGTCGTTATCCTTGCCGTTTCCCGCAAGAAGAGCCGTAAGTAATTCACCACAGGCCCCGGGTGCATGCCCGGGGCCATCCGGAAAGGAGGAAGCGTTACGAATAAAAAAGCATGGACCATTGCAGGAGCCGTACTGATGTTTCTGCTTGCTCTGGGAATAACGCTGTATCCGCCCATCAGTACCTGGTATAACGAACGTCATCAATCTGAGATCCATACCCAGTATATGGAAGTGGTCCAGAAAACCGACGACTCTGACCTCCAGCAGGCAAAAAAGAAAGCAGAGCTTTATAACGAGTCCATTGTGCCCGGTGCCCAGCTGACGGAATCCTTTTCTCAGGATGCCATATTGCTGGCTTCTGAAGATTATGAGGAACAGCTGAATCTTGCCGGTGATGGAATTATGGGCTATGTCCAGATCCCCTTGATCGATGTGAACCTTCCCATATACCATGGCACAGAA
>JAFSBV010000017.1 GCA_017437125.1 Bacteroidales bacterium
ACGAATTTTGATATGAGCCAGATAATTAGAATTAAACTCAAATCATTCGATCACATGCTTGTTGACAAGTCAGCAAAGAAGATCGTTGAGACAGTATCTGCTACAGGTGCTCGCGTGAACGGACCTATTCCGCTCCCTACTCACAAGAAGATCTTCACTGTCAACCGCTCGACTTTCGTAAACAAGAAGTCACGTGAGCAGTTCGAGCTCAGCTCATTCTGCCGTCTTCTTGACATTTACGATTCAACTCCTAAGACAGTTGACGCTCTTATGAAGCTCGAACTTTCTTCAGGCGTTGAGGTTGAAATCAAGCTCAACTAATCGAATAAATCGAAAAAAGTATTATATTTGCATTGTGGTTCGGTAACCACTCCGAACCACTGCAAATTTAGTTCTTTATAAGTTTGGTCCCTTAGCTCAGTTGGTTAGTAGCACCTGACTCATAATCAGGGGGTAGCAGGATCATGCCCTGCAGGGACCACAAAGTGCCTGACATCGTAAGATGGCGGGCACTTCGTTATTATAATCGGTTGATGATTTCTTCAGCTGAGATACATTCCATCAATGTAAAGCCGAACCATTTCTTTCCAAGATCTTTAATCGAGGCACCGATCAGATAGACATTAATTCAATATTTTATTGCCGTATAAAAACAAAAAAACGCAATACGGGCTTATACGACTATACCCATATCGCGTTGTGGAACTCTACCGGACCACGGTGTTCAGACTTGAGACAAATCATCTCTTCCTTCTTCTCTTCGCGTATCTTCTTCTTCTGTAGCGTTTCTTGGTGTATTTGACGATGACGGCGGCGATGAGGCCGGCGAAAACGAGGCAGATGAGGATGTAGGTCCATGCGGATGCGCTGTCACCTTTGACGCGTGACCACATCTTGAGGAGTTCTTCTGTACCGGCGTCATGCATCATTCCGCAGCGCTCGATAATGGCCTTGTCCGGATACATTACAGGATTGAGATGTGCGCTGTCGGCCTGAGGACCGAAGAAATAGCTGGCGTCGATAGGGTCATATTCCTCCGGGTCAGACATGCTTTCGAGAATCTCGTCACCTCCGATGGCGCTGACATATCCTGTCATGTCCATGTTGCGGATTGCATTCTCCGGCTTGCACATGAAGTTAATGAAGTATCTTGCGGCCTTGACGTTCTTCGCATATTTCGGGATCACCCATCCGTCGAACCATACCGAGCTTCCAGTCTCCGGAATGGCATATCTGAGTTCCATTCCTATGTCTGCTGCTTCGTCGATCGCCCACTGTGCATCACCGCTCCATGAAAGATTGATCCATGCGAGCTCCTTGGTCATCTGCTCCTTTCCGAAGTCAGCTTCCCAGCCGCAGACGGATTCCTTGAACGAATTCAGATAATCCTCGACCATTCTTATGGATTCTTCCGAAGTGTCAAACGGAAGTGTGGCCAGATCCTTTTCTCCGGCATCCAGAGCCTCTTTGTTGAGGGCTATGAGCAGAGAGGTATAGACATCCCTGAAAGCATCCTTCATGAGCACCTTGCCCTTGTAAGCCGGGTTTTTGAGCACATCCCAGCTCTTTACCTCCTCGTCGGAAACATATTTGGGATTATATATGAGTCCTACCGTACCCCACATATATCCGACGCAATAGTCATTTGCATCCTTGCCATGTCCCTCCACTTCCCGGAGCTTTTCCGTGAAATAAGGGGCCACATTGCCGATATAGTCCGGAGTCTCGCCGAAATCCCTTTCGAGAGGCAGGAGAAGGTCGTTTGCCAGCATTCGCTCGATGATATAGTCCGAAGGACATACGACATCATAGTCCTCATGTCCCAGCTCGATCTTCGAAAGCATGGTCTCGTTGATGTCGAAAGTCTGATATATTATCTCCACAGGCTCTCCGGTCTGTTCCTCGTACCAGACTTCGAACTCGTCGATAAGTTCTTCGTCTATATAGTCGGCCCAGTTATATACCTTCAGAATATGATCCCTGTCTTCCGAGCAGCCCGCCATGACAAGCAGGGCAGCTGCAATGTAAAGTATCTTCTTCATCTTATTCGGCAGCGTTGTTAGAGTTGCGGATGTTCCTGATGTTGATCACGATGAGCAGGATGAGTATTCCTACGAACATGAGGGTGATCAGAGGGCGGAGCTCAGGCGTAAGTCCTCCTTTGCGGGCATCAGTGTAGATGTATGTGGAAAGAGTGTCCAGTCCGACGGTTCCCCTTGTGAAGAAGGTCACGGCGAAATCGTCAAGCGACATGGTGAACGCAAGGATGAATCCCGAGATCATTCCCGGTTTCAGCATAGGTACGAGCACCTTTCTGAGGGCCTGGAACGGAGTCGCGCCGAGGTCGAGGGCGGCCTCATATATGTTCGGATTCATCTGCGTCAGCTTCGGCAGCACATTGAGCACGACATATGGCGTACAGAACGTGATGTGGGCAAGGATGACAGTTACATATCCCTGGCTTATATGCAGGAACACGAAGAGCAGGAATAGCGAAACACCCGTGATGATGTCAGGATTGAGCATCGGGATATTGTTCATGAATGTTATGGCCTGTTTGCCACGTCCCCTCATGTTGTGGATTCCGATTGCCGCAATCGTACCGAGTATGGTCGATACGGTCGCCGCTATAAGTGCAATGACAAGCGTGTTCTCGATGGCAAGCATGAGAGAGCCTGTGCCCTGCATGTCACCTGTGAACAGGTTTGAGTAGAGCTTTGTGGAAAAACCGGTCCAGTTGCCGAGAACCTTGCTCTCGGTAAACGAGAAGACTGCTATGAACACGATAGGGGCATAGAGCACTATCAGCAGCAGCCATATGTAGCATTGTGCGAAGAATCTTTTCATGGCTATACTATCCCTCCACTGACATCTTCCTTCTTATTGTCCTGAAGAAGGCTTGTTATACCTATGATCACGAGCATTACCAGCGAAAGCGCCGCTCCATAATTCCACATCGATGAGTTGATGTTCTCCTGGATGATGGTACCGAAGAGCTTTATCTTGTTGTTGGTAAGGAATTCAGAAATGGCGAATGTGCTGACTGTCGGCATGAACACCATCATCACTCCGCTGACCACTCCCGGCATCGAGAGCGGAACCTGTACCTTCCAGAACACCTGCCATGGAGTCGCACCGAGATCGGCCGCCGCTTCCGCATATGACTTGTCCATCTTGTTGAGGATGTTGTAGATAGGATATATCATGAACGGAAGATAGTCATATACCATACCGACGAGCAGGGTTCCCTTGCCTAACTGTATTCCGAGCATATGGAAGAGCTCGGCTGTCGCCAATGTCCTCATGAGGGCGTTGATCCACATAGGCATGATGAAGAGCACTATGGTCACAGCGCTGCGGTTGAGTTTCTTGTTTGCAAGTATCCATGCTGCGGGATAACCCAGCAGGATGCATATGAGTGTGTTCTCTATAGCCACCTCGAGGGAGAGGGCGAATGTGCCGATCGCGTCAGCGTCGGTAAAGAACTTGGTGAAATTGCCGAATGTGAAGTTGCCGGAACCGTCCTGAAAGGCATAGAATATGATCAGGATCAGAGGCAGAGCGACAAAAAGCACCAGGAATATCGCGTAGGGCAGAGCCCAGGAGCTTCTTTTAGTCATCTCACTTTACAATCTTAATGTCCTGCGGAGCAATGTTAATACCTACAAGGTCTCCCTTGTCCCAAATATCGTTAGTGTCAACCCAGATATGGTCGCCGTCATCAGTCATGATGGTAAGGTGGTAGTGGTCTCCCTTGTAAAGAAGGAAATATACATCTCCCGAAAGCATGCCCTCCTCAGGATGGTCGATGAGGTCAACCTTTGAGAAAGCTACTTCCACATTCACCTGGGTTCCTGCCTCCAGACCAGGCTGAGGGAGACATTCGAATGTCTCGCCGAGGAACTTCACATGCGTCTCATCGACGATCTCGCCTTCGAACGTATTGCATGTCCTTTCCTTGTGCATCACCTGGATATCGGCCGGTCTTATGATGAGACCCACTTCCGAATCAGGCTCGAATGCATTATAGTCCTGGATCATGAGCTCGTAACCCTTGTCGGTTTCAACGAACATCTCATAATGGACACCCTTGAATGTGCAGGACTTCACCTTCGCACCGAACTGCGCGCCGTCGAGCTTGTTCATGATATATATGTCCTCCGGACGTACCACTACATCGACATCCACATTCTCCCCGAATCCTTCATCAACGCATTCGAATTCATGACCGGCAAACTCCACGAGCCTGTCCTTGATCATCTTTCCGTTGAGGATGTTGGATTCACCGATGAAGTCGGCGACAAACGAGTTCTGAGGCTCGTTGTATATGTCGGTAGGGGTTCCGATCTGCTGGATCTTTCCCTCGTTCATCACGATTATGGTATCAGAAAGCGTCAGAGCTTCCTCCTGATCATGCGTCACATAGATGAATGTGATGCCCAGCTTCCTGTGCATTTCCTTGAGCTCTATCTGCATGTCCTTGCGCATCTTGAGGTCAAGAGCGGCAAGAGGCTCGTCGAGGAGGAGCACCTGAGGCTGGTTCGCTATGGCTCTGGCAATGGCCACACGCTGCTGCTGTCCGCCTGAAAGAGATTCAACATCCCTGTCCTCATAGTCGGTCATGCTCACCATCTTGAGCACCTTCATCACACGCTTGTCGATCTCGTCTGCAGGCACCTTCTGAAGCTTGAGTCCGAAGGCGATGTTCTCATAGACATCGAGATGAGGGAAAAGCGCATATCTCTGGAACACGGTGTTCACCGGACGCTGATGAGGAGGAACATTCGTAATGTCCTCGCCGTTGATGCGGATCTCTCCCTTGTCTGCCTGTCCGAATCCTGCAAGTAGGCGGAGCATGGTCGTCTTTCCGCAGCCGGAAGGACCGAGGATGGTGACGAATTCACCTTTCTTTACGTTTATGCTTACATCATCGAGAATGCACTTGTCGCCGAAGCTTTTAGAGATGTTCCTTATCTCTATAATATAATCGTTGCTGTTCATTTTCCGGAAAGATTTAGGTTATCTTGCGATTGCTGCCAAAGCATGTTTTGCGGTACTTGTGAGGTTCAGTTTCCATGTCAGTCCGACATTGAGGATGTCTCCGAAGAATTCGTTGGATGTCCATGCGGCATGAACACGGATGTCCTTGTCTTCTCTGAGCGGGAAGAATTCCACACCGCCTCCGTAAAAGAGGTTGGTTCCGAAGTCCTCGAACATGACTTCCTCCCTGACTCTTTCGTATCCGCATTTTGCAAATATGCGTACCCAGTCGCAGATGTTCACTGAAGGGGCTATGATTGCAGTAAAGTCATTTGCGAAGAAATAATTGAGGTCAGCGGCCCTGGTCATGTATTCCAGATCGCATGAGAAGCAGCCCAGGTTGATCCTGTTGCTGATGTTAAGGGCCTTGAGGTATCTGCCTCTTTCGTATTCCCACATGTTTGCAGTCCAGTATGATTCGAAATACTCGCTCTCGCAGCGCCATCCTGCAGCATATGAGAAAAGATTGTCTTCTTCTTCATATCTGAATGGGGAATGAGCCGCCTGAAGTATGATGGAATGACATTCTCCAGGATACCATGCCGCGGACACACCCCACTGCCAGCAGTCGAGCATGTTATAGAACATGGAATTCATTTCATAATATGAATCCAGGTCATATGCGTCGTATTCGAAACTTCCCACCAGAAGGGCATCCTTGCCGGCTGTGAATGAAAAGTCCCCGACTTCGTATGTGAGTGTCAGCCAGTTCGTTCCGTTGAAACCGGAATTGTCCTCGTAGTAGGTCGAGGCAATCCTGTGATTGAAACTGTATGAAAAATGTGGACTTATGTACCCGTTGATGTCCAGATAAAGACCGTCGCCAAGAATACGACCGCTTCCACCTGTGAAATCATGATTGTAGCCGAAACGCGTATCCAGAGTGATATCCGGCATATAATCAATAAGTTCTGTTGTTTTTGCATCCCCCCAGGATGACATCTGCAATGGCGCCATACTATCAACTTCCTGCGCTCTGACTGCAGAGCCGATTGTCGTGAAGACAACCCCCAAAAAGACAAAAAATCTCTTCATCTATTTAACCTACGGTAAAGTACATAAAAAGGAATAATATGTTAAACTTTGCTTTTTGTATGTAAAAAACAGTCAAAAATAGTAAAAAACTTCTTATATGCTCTATTTTTCAGGCATTTTTTACATATAAATGTGTCTTACCCGTTGATAATCTGTAGAATGACATACTGATGCGCTCAATAAAAAAGTGATGTACCAGGAATCGTCGGAAACTTGGTACATCACTTCTGGACGGCTCAAAAAGCCTTGCTATTTCTTCTGCAGGATGACCTGGGCGCAGCCGTTGAAGGTCTTTACGGTTATGGCCTTTGCTGAAGGATCCGGTGCAGGGGTTCCTGTAGGACAGGCTGCTGCCACACCTGTGACAAACGGTCTTTCGATGTACTGGAAAGCGGGATCTCCGTTACCCCAGCCGAGGATCTTCCAAGTGCCGTCAGTGGTAAGTTCCACATCTTCACAGGCTGTCGGAACGAATCTGCCTTTGCTGTCCTGCATCCGGACATTGGCAACAGTGATGTCACCGACAGTCTCGTATGTCCATACTGCATTGACGGCCTCTCCGGTGGTTTCGAGGCGTTCTTCCATAACCTTCTTTCCGTTGCGGTAACCTACAGCCTTCACATATCCCGGCTTATAGACCGCATTCCACTCAAGGTGGCCGTTCAGAGGCATCTTCTTTCGCTCAAGCTTCTTTCCGTTCACAATGAGCTGCACTTCGTCGCAGTTGCTGTAAACCCATACTGAAATCTCCTCGCCCTCATGTCCGTCAAGATTCCAATGCGGAAGTATGTGAAGTACAGGCTCTTTCGTCCACCATGATTTCAGATAATAAGCCTCATCCTTAGGGAATCCGCAGTAGTCAAGGATACCGAATTCTGAACTTGTCGCAGGAAATACCATAGGGTTAGGCTCTCCGCGGTAGTCGAAGCCGGTCCAGTAGAACACGCCTGCAAGCCAGTCTCTTTCAGCATAGAACTTCCATCCTCTTTCGATGCAGTTATACAGACTGTCGGGGCCCTGCTTGTTGCGGTTTATGGCAACCATTCTGCCACCGCCTGCTTCCACGGCCGTACGTTCGCGACCTTCAGGCTCCTCGAAGTAAACGCCTCTCGTTCCGCATCCGGTAGTCTCTTCCGAACCGAGTGCACAGCGCTGAGGATAGTCCTTGCGATGCTGCTCCACAGGATTCTGAAGGATGTAGTTGTATCCGGCGACATCAGCCGGCTTGATTATGGTCGGGCCGCTGCTTGATGCCACGGTCATCAGACGGGTAGGGTCAAGACGGTGGCAGTACTCGCGCATCGATTCGGCGATACGCTCACCGAAATCCTTCCATTCGATACCCCATTCCTCGTTTCCTGCACTCCAGAGGATGATCGAAGGATGATTCCTGTCACGACGGATCATACGTCCGAGAAGTTCGATATGCTCCTTGTTGACTCCTGTGAGACGGTTTTCCTCGATTACGAGTATGCCGAGACGGTCACATGCATCAAGCATTTCCGGTGTCATAGGGTTATGGCTTGACCTGTATGCGTTGCATCCGAACTTCTTGAGCTGGAGGAGTCTCCATTCCTGAAGGCCGTCAGGAATTCCGCTACCGACTCCTGCATGATCCTGATGCAGGTTCACTCCCTTGAGCTTAACGACCTCACCGTTGAGCTGGAAACCGCTGTCCGGATTGAATGCGATATGACGGATACCGGTTGTGGTCGAATAAGAATCCACGGTTTCTCCGTCACAGACCACTTCTGTAACCACTGTGTAGAGATAAGAATCGTCACATGACCAGAGGTGAGGCTTCGGGACCTCAATACATGCTTCGGTATGGTTCGAGTCCTTTGCAAGTATCTGTCGTCCGCTGACTGAAGCTTCTGCAACCTTTTTTCCGGAAGCGTCAACCAGCGTATGTTTCAATGAATAATCCTCAGGCTTCACTCCCATGTTCTGAACCGTCGTTTCGATATGAAGATATGCCATGTCGAGCTGAGGTTTTCCTACGCATGCGGTACATCCGCCGCAGTCATCATAATTGAGGGTGAAACGAGAGTGGACGAATGTTCCGAAAGGAGCGACATGCACCTTGGAAGCCTTGTTCAGCCATACATGACGGTATATTCCCGCACCTTCATAGAACCATCCCTCTTCGAGAGTCGCGTCAACGCGTACGCAAACGACGTTTTCCTCACCGTAGTTCAGATATTCCGAAATGTCATATGTCTGTGTGGCATATCCGCTCACCTCATGGCCGAGGTAGAATCCGTTCACCCACACCTGCGAATCGCGGAATATTCCGTCGAACTGAAGCCATATATGCTTTCCGTAATCCTCTGCCGGGATGGTGAATGTCTTTCTGTACCAGCCTACGCTTGTTTCCGGATATTCGTAGCCGACAGTCTTGTATCCATGGCTGTGACTGGCCTCTCCGGCGAACGGAAGGTCAACGACCCAGTCGTGCGGAAGATCGACCGTAGCCCATCCGGATGCATCGAATGTCGGTGTATATGGACCTTCGTTGTGGATCGATGCCGCCTTTGTGAGATAGTTGAAATATTCGGTTCCGCAACCGAAGTCTTTTGCCGGATCAGATGCATCTCCGAAAGCGAACTTCCAGTCTGAGTCGAAATTCAGTCTTTCGCGCTGGTTCTGTGCAGAAGCCGCCATTACGGTCAGGCAGCATAGGATTACAGTAAAAAGTCGTTTCATGTTCTTATCGGTTATAACAGTGTTGTCAAAGGTTTACGCGATGGATTCCGATGCCTGGGGCATCAGTGAGGGTGATTTTTCCGTCAATGACCTCCATTCCCTTGAAAAGGTCGTTGGTGATCAGCAGGTTGCCGTCCAGGTCGGCGAAATCCACGGCGGGGGAGAGCTGTGCGGCAGCAGATACGGCACATGAAGTCTCGGTCATGCATCCGACCATCACCTTCATGCCCTCTGCACGTGCATAATTCACCATCTTCCATGCTTCGCGCATTCCGGTGCATTTCATCAGCTTGATATTGATGCCGTGGTATGCTCCCTTGATGGATGGAATATCCGCAAGCCGCTGGATCGCCTCGTCTGCGAATATCGGAAGCGGGCTGCGTTCGGTGATCCATGCATTGTCATCGAGGCGCTCCTTAGCCATCGGCTGTTCGACCATGACTATGCCGTTCTCCTTCAGCCAATATATCTCGTCAAGAGCTTCCTCACGGTCTTTCCAGCCCTGGTTTGCGTCAACGGCCAGAGGCAGGTCAGTCACTTCGCGTATGGTCCTGATCATATCCTTGTCATTGTCGAGTCCGACCTTGACCTTCAGTATATTGAAGCGGTCAGCGCATTCGCGGGTCTTTTCGCGTACTACATCAGGTGTGTCTATGCCTATGGTGAAGGTCGTGTCCGGTGCCTTTGACGGATCCAGTCCCCAAAGTCTCCACCACGGCTGGCCGATCAGCTTTCCGACAAGGTCATGCAGGGCTATGTCTATCGCAGCCTTCGCCGCTCCGTCTTCAGGAGACAGGCTGTCAACATAGGCAAGAATGTCCTCCATCCTGAACGGGTCGCGGAACTGCGAGAGATCGGTACGTGAAAGGAAGGATGTCACGCTTTCCACTGTCTGTCCGAGATACGGAGGCATCGAGGCTTCGCCATATCCGGTAAAGCCTTCATAGTCAATGCGTATCTGCACGCCTGGAGTGGTCTTGCGGGAATATGATGAAACAGTGAATGTATGTCTCAGCTGAAGTTCATACGGTTCGAAGCTTAGTCTGAGCCCCTCTCCCGCTCCCAACCGGTTGAAGTTGAACCCTTGAGCTGCATTGCCGTTCTGTCCGGAACATCCGCTTAAAAGCCCGCCAGTGCCGGCAGCCGCTCCCAATGCAGCTGCAGTCTTCAGAAAATCCCTTCGTTTCATGTCCTTTGTAAGTTTTCAGGGTTAAAGTTAATGATAAAAAATGTACATTTGCAGAAAATGATATCGATATGAAGAAACTTTTTATGTTTCTGTCATTGTCGCTTGCACTTCTGTCTGGCTGCAATGGCGGTAAAGATAATGGGATGGGAAAGGAGTCCGCACCCGAAGCTGGCGGATATGTGGAAGTGCTTCCCGTGACGGGAACATTCATCAATCTTGCATATCAGGATGTCCGTAACAAATATACCAATCCGCCATATCTCGACAACACTGATCCTTCTATGTGGGCTGCCAAAGTGGCGGAAATGAAGAAAATGGGCATGGAATATCTCGTGTTCATGGCCGTTGCCAATGAAGGAAGGTCGTATTATCCGTCCAGGATCATGCAGTGGCAGTATCCTACATGGAGGAAGAGCCCTGTCGATGCGATCATGGATGCTGCGGCGGAGCATGGAATGAAGGTGTTCATGAGCACCGGCTGGGCCGTTGACCAGGATGACAATCTTCGTGACCCGAAGATAAAGGGACGTCAGATGGAGATGATGGCCGAGCTTGCAGGCCTGTATGGCTCACACCCAGCATTCCATGGATGGTATCTGCCGGTTGAGGATTGCCTTGGCCCTGTCCTGACTGATTATGCGGTCGAGGCCGTGAATGCACTGACAGCACGTGCCCGTGAACTGACTCCGGAGGCTGAGATCCTCATATCTCCATATGGAATATTCAATTCCGATTTCGATGATCCACGCTATGAAGAGCAGATTTCAAGGCTTGAGGTAGATATAATCGCATATCAGGACGAGGTCGGATGTGTCCGTGAGCCTTACCCGCTCCCTCGTCTTCGTGAAAACTGGAAGAAGCTCCGCGCCATCCATGACAGGAACGGCATAGGCATGTGGGCGAACTGCGAATCATTCGCATGGGAGAAAGGAACGAACGACCGTTCTTCAGCATTGATCCCGGCGCCGTATGGAAGATTCCTCAGCCAGCAGCTTGCCGCTTCTTCTGCAGGCGTTGACAGGATAATATCATTCATGATGTGCGGAATATATGAAGATCCTTCGTCATCATATAAGCTTGGTCAGCCTCATTGGTCCGGAGTGGCATATGACGATTATATGGCCTGGAAATCTGGCGATTCCTTCTGGAAGATGCATGAGGCAGCGACAGCGGGGCGCCTGAAAAGTTCCGTCGAATGGATGGCATGGAATCCTGTGGACTTGGGTCAAGGCCGTTCAGTGATCATACGTGACGGCAAGATAGCCGGGGAAGATCCGTCAGACAGACGTTGGGCTCGTTATCCGGCAGGTGTTAACGGCATCGTAATAGACATGATGAAGCCGACTCCTGTCAGTAGCGTGATGGTGCGTATGCTCAACAGCGCCAAGGACGGCATAGTACCTCCTGCCAAGCTGCACCTTTCAGCCAGCATTGACGGACAGTGGTGGGATCTCGTGCAGATAAAGGACAGTCCTGTGTTTCCTAACACACGTCATGATGCATTCACGGACTGTGTCCTTTTCGATGGTTTCCCGGAGGGATTCAGTCCGACATCGTTAAGACTGGAGTTCACTTCAGAGCAGATGGTCTATATTGACGAGATATTCGTCAATCCAGTGCTTTGAGTATTATGTCTTCGATGATGTCGTATCCGTCAGAGTTGAGGTGTACGCCGTCATATGACCATTTTTCAGGCAGACCGTTTTCCTCGTCCTTCATGGCAGAGTGGTAATCGACGTATGTGATCCTGTTCTCGCGGGCATACTCCTTCAGCATCGAGTTGAGCCTTATGATCCTGTCGGCACAGTCTGTGACTTCCGGCCTCCATTTGTATTGCTTTACAGGCAGAACCGAGCAGATGACCGGCTTAATCCTGTTGACTTTCGCAATCTCGCACATCGATACGATGTTACCATATATGTCATCAATCTCGATGAATCCGTTGTTCTTTGCTATGTCGTTGGTGCCGGCAAGGATCACGACATATTTCGGATGCAGATTCACTACATCTTTTCTCATGCGCACGAGCATATGTGACGTCGTCTGACCGGATATGCCTCTGCAAAGGAAATTGTTTGATGTGAAGAAGCCTGGGTCTGCATCCCACCAGCATTGTGTGATGCTGTCGCCCATGAATACGGCCTTCGGCTGGACCGTTACTTCAGAATTGGCCTTTTCATATCTGCCGATGTTCGCCCAGTCGTCCTGAGCCTTTGCCTGGAATACAGACAACATAAGCGCTGCCAGAACTGCGATTGCTGTTGATTTCATGTCTTTAATGTTTGTGGTTCTGCAAATCTCGTAATAATTACATGAAAATCCAATTTCAAATGTAGCAGTGAACATATTGAAAAGGGAAATAATTATTTATCTTTGTAAGACATAAATACGAAAGATATGTTTTCAGCAAATGTATATGTAAACAGACGTCGCGCCCTGCTTTCGCAGATGGCAGCGATGACTGCAGAGGGAGCGCGCGGAATCGCCGTTTTCCTCGGAAATGTTGACGCGGCGGCCAACTACCGCGGCAATGACTATAAGTTCCGTCAGGACAGCAGCTTCCTCTATTTCTGGGGCATAGACGAGCCGTGCTTCGCTGCGGTTCTCGACCTTGACAGCGCGGACGAGTGTCTTTATGGAAATGATGTAGATATAGATGACATCATCTGGATGGGCCCTCAGCCATCGGTGGCTTCGAAGGGAGTCCTCATAGGATGTCCTGCAACGGCTCCTCTGGCGGAATTCGACAAGGCTGTCATGGCAGCTGTTTCGGCAGGCCGTCCGGTACATTTCCTTCCTCCGGCAAGGTATTACAACCAGATGAAGCTGGCCGAGCTTACCGGGATTTCCAATGCTGCCGTGCGCAAAGTGGCTCCAGTGGCTGCAGGCGGCGCATCGGAGGAGCTTGTAAAGGCAGTCGTGGCGCTAAGGCTCATAAAGGAGCAGTGTGAGATCGAGGAGATTGACAAGGCATGTGAAATCGGCTTCTGGATGCATACGGAGGCACGTCGTGGCTGCAAGCCGGGAGTGCTTGAGCAGGAGATCGTAGGCCGGATGGAAGGTGTGACATATTCAAAGGGATGGGGTCCTTCATTCACGACCATTCTTTCGCAGAACGGCGAGACCCTTCACAATCATTCTCATCATCAGATCATCACTCCGGGACGTCTCCTGGTGGTTGATGCCGGTGCAGAGAGCAACACTCATTATGCTTCGGACTTCACCCGTACATATCCATGCAGCGGAAAGTTCACCACGAAGCAGCGTGAGATCTATGATATCGTAGAGCAGGCGAATGAGATCGCCTTCAGCCTGACCAAGCCGGGCACGTCATATTGGGATGTGCATTGTGCTACAGTGCGTTATATGCTCGAGCAGCTCAAGGCTCTGGATTTCGTGCGAGGTGATGTGGATGAGATGGTCGCATGCGGCATATCAGGTCTCTTCATGCCTCACGGACTCGGCCATAATATGGGTATGGATGTGCATGACATGGAGGATCTCGGAGAGAACTATGTCGGCTATGGCGACGAGCGTCAGCGTTCTCCGCTTCTGGGTATGGGCAATCTCCGTATGGCCCGCAACCTGAAGCCAGGACATGTGATTTCCGACGAACCGGGCATATATTTCATTCCAGCCCTTATCGAGCAGTGGAAGAGGGAGGGAACCGACAAGGGCTTCGTGAATTATGAGAAGCTTGAGGGATATTATGATTTCGGAGGTATCCGTCTTGAGGATGATGTGCTCGTGACCGAGGATGGAGCACGTCGTCTCGGCCCGCAGAGGCTGCCGATCAAGTCGTCGGATATCGAAGATATAATGGCAAATGAATAATTATGGATGCAGTAGTTTCTATATTGGCGATTGTGGCCGGAATCATCGGTGTTGCCGGCAGTATCCTTCCGGGGCTTCCGGGCACTCCAGTAAGCTGGATAGGCCTTCTGATGCTCTATATCTGGGGTAACGGCACGAATGCGGCAGGGGAGGAGATCTCGATGAGGACCCTTATCATCTGGGCAGTGGTGGTCGCGATAGTCTCTGTGATCGACTATGTCGTTCCGATGTGGTTCACTAAGATAACAGGAGGCAGCAAATATGCGGAGAGAGGTGCTTTGGTGGGACTTATCGCGGGAATCATCCTTACCCCGATAGGAATGATTCTCGGCTCCTTCCTCGGTGCTTTCCTCTTTGAACTCTATTACACCCGTCAGGGTGCTGGCCAGGCCCTTAAGGCAGCTATCGGCTCCTTCCTCGGCTTCATCACCGGTACCGGTCTCAAGACCATAGTCTCGGTGATCATCCTCTGGAAGATATTCGTGTTTGCGTTCTAAGGATCATATATTCCTGATGATCTCACACATCTGACAGTATTGCTCCTCCATGCTCCGGAGGAGCTTATATTGTGCATGGGTGCGGACAAGGTTATGTTCCGGGTATGCGATCTTGTAGTAGCGGTCTCCGTCGATGTAATCCATCAGGAAGCGTAGCACCTGCTCGAAGGTGATGTATCTTGCCGAGAATGCAAGATGGTCAAGTTCGCTCTGTACCATGGAGGCCTTCTGTTCGTGCAGATAGCCCTCAGCATATGCCTTGAACATCTCGAGGCTCATTCCCACATTGTCAGGATTCCTGTCATCCTCTGCACCAGTGTTGGCATATGACCTGATCGCATCGCCGAAATCATTCAGCGACGTTGATGTCATGACTGTGTCAAGGTCTATCATGCATAGCATGCTGCCGTCCGAACTGTTGAAAAGGATGTTGCTTATCTTGGTGTCATTATGAGTCACATGCCGGGGGATCGTTCCGTCCTCGACCAGTGCCCAGAAGTCCATCATCTCCTTTCGGCGTGATTCTATCCACGATATTTCCTCTTGAAGCTGGGATACCCTTCCCACAGGATCGGCGGCAAGTGTCTCATCCCACTGCTTGAAACGCCAGCGGATGTTATGGAATCCCTTTATGGTTTCGTTCAGGGGCTTGTCGAAGTCAGATAGGAGTGCCTGGAAACGGCCAGTTCCCAGTCCTCCCTGATATGCGAGCTCCGGAGTATCGGCTCTTGCCGGGCTTGTCGTGTCAGGAATGAACAGACAGGCGGCCCAGTAGTTTTCTCCATCCCTGACGTAGAGTTTTCCATCTTTTGCGGGAATCACTGTCAATGTCTCGCGAAGCGGATCGGCAACCTTGGCTTTTATGTGTTTGGTAACGGCCTTGATGTTATCCATCATGCCGGGAACATCTGGAAATATCACGTGGTTCTTGCGCTGAAGGATATAATCAGGAGCATCGCCCTCCGTGGTAACGACGTATGTGTCGTTGATGAATCCTTCTCCAAGCGGCTTGATGTCAGTGATTCTGCCTTCCAGTTCAAACCTGGAGGCAATATCAAGAAGTCTTTCTTTCATCGTGATTACCTGATATGCAGTTTGAGACCGTCAAGTTCGTTCCATCCTCCGCGTGTGAAGTCAGGCATTGCGACAGGGATGTTGCCGTTCTCGATTGATACCCTTGTGAGCTCGCCGAGGCATGACCATTCAGCGGCATCATATACATCCTGATCAAGCGGAAGTCCGTTTCTGAGGCAGTATATCAGACGATAGTCCATGATGAAGTCCATTCCTCCGTGTCCACCGACCTTTTTGGCTGTCTCGACAAGAGAACCTTCGCGGGTTATAGGATGCTGATACTCAGCCATAAGGGCGTCGCGCATCTCCTTGCTTACATATGCCTCGCCATCAAGGTTCTCGAACATCGCCTTTCCGTCCTGAGAACCTTCGATCTCACGTCCCATGGTGCGTATCGAGTAACCCTGATTGGGATATTTGTTCGCGAAACCTTCTGTTCCTTCCACCTGATACATGCGGCTGTAAGGACGTGGAGTCACAACATTGTGCTGGATCTCGATAGTCTTGCCTTTTTCCGTACGGATGAGGGTTGTGGTATGGTCGCCGTTCGCGTAACTGTCTTCCCCGCGTTTCTGTGCCAGTTTCCTTCCATTGAAGGCGTCTGTGTCCATTGCCACCAGCGTCTTCATCCTGTCGCCTCTGTGGATGTCCAGAGCCCAGCAGGCCGGACCCATTCCGTGGGTAGGGTATATGTCTCCGCGATGTGCCTTGTTGAATTCGAATCTCCAGTTGTCCTGATATTCGTCCCAGAACGGATCGAGATTGTGGATATACGATCCTTCTGTATGGATCACCTCCCCGAACAGGCCATGCTGGGCCATGTTGAGAGTTGTCAGTTCGAAGAAGTCATATACGCAGTTCTCAAGCATCATGCAGTGCCTTCTGGTTCTTTCTGCCGTATTCACAAGCTGCCAGCACTCATCGATGCTTGTAGCAGCAGGAACTTCCACAGCAACATGCTTGCCCTGCTCCATGGCATATACGGCCATAGGCGTATGGGTCAGCCAAGGTGTCGCAATGTATATGAGGTCAATGTCATCTCGCTGGCAAAGTTCCTTCCATCCATCCTCTCCGCTATACTCGGATGCACGTGGTTTGCCACCACGTTCAAGCAGTTTCTGAACATATTCAAGCTTTTCAGGATACAGGTCGCATATCGCGACAGTCCTCACACCTTCGATATGGGTGAATCTTTCAACCGCGCCGGGGCCACGCATTCCGAGTCCGATGAATCCGACCCTTACCGTATCTATCGGATCTGCTGCAAAACCTATCATCGAAATCTGGTCTGCAGGGCGCTCAGGAGTGTTATAGACGGCAATTCCGTTCTTTATCTGATAGCCGTATTCATCATTGTTGCAGCATGCGGTCGAACAGATGATGCATATCGCCAGAGCGACAATGGAAGAAACACTGATTCTCATATCTTTAATGGTTCTGGTTCATCCTTCAAATATAGGATAATTTTTTAATTATTCCTTTGGAAGGAAGCCTTTCTCAACAAGCTTTTCAGCGATCTGGACTGCGTTGGTTGCAGCTCCCTTGCGGAGGTTGTCGGCAACGCACCAGAAATTGAGGCCAGACTTGACCGAAGGGTCGCGGCGGATACGTCCTACGAACACATCGTTCTTGCCCCATGCGAAGAGAGGCATAGGATAGATATTGTTAGCAGGGTCATCCTGAAGGGTCACACCAGGAGTCTCCTCCATGATCCTGCGTACATCTTCGAGGGTGAATTCCTTCTCGAATTCGAGGTTGATGGATTCCGAATGACCTCCCTGAACCGGTACGCGGACGGTAGTAGGGGATACACCGATGGTGTCGTCTCCGAAGATCTTGTGAGTCTCGTTGACCATCTTCATTTCCTCTTTTGTGTAGCCCGTCTCAAGGAAAGAGTCGATATGAGGGAGGATGTTCTGATCGATAGGATGCGGATATACAGCAGGATATTCACCCCACTTTCCGCCGGCACGCTCGGCTGTCATCTGATCCATGGCCTTATAGCCTGTGCCTGTAACCGACTGATATGTAGATACTACCACTCTCTTGATGGTGTAGGCCTTATGGAGAGGCCAGAGAGGAAGGAGCATCTGAATGGTCGAGCAGTTAGGGTTTGCGATGATCATGTCATCCTTCTCAAGCACGTCGCCGTTGATTTCCGGAACGACGAGCTTCTTTGTCGGATCCATGCGCCAGTGTGACGAGTTATCGACAACGCGAGTTCCGACTTCAGCGAACTTAGGAGCGAGTTCTGCCGATGTGCTTCCTCCTGCAGAAAAGAGAGCGAGGTCAGGGCGTGCTGCAATCGCATCCTCTGCGCTTACTACTGTCCACTCCTTGCCCTGGAATGTTATCTTGCGTCCTACCGACTTGGCAGAAGCTACCGGAAGGAGTTCCGTTACAGGGAAGTTCCTCTCTGCGAGTACTTCCAGCATTCTTGTGCCAACCAGTCCTGTGGCACCTACTACAGCTACTTTCATATTTTCTTACCTTATAACTTTAATTAATATTTCTTAACTGATCACTTTTTCGGAGGACGTGCATAAATATGAAAATATATCTACGTTACCCTCCTCCTAAATCCTCCTCCTCGGGAGGAGGACTTACTATCGCTTCGCTCGAAGCAGCGATGTCGCCCGACCCGAACGAAGTGAGTGGGCGGCGTGCCCCTCAGGACTGTCGCCGAAGGCGACTGGGGGTAAAAGGTCGCAGATCTTAGAGCGCAGCTTTAAGGTCCGCGATGAGGTCATCGACGTTCTCGATGCCGACAGAGAGGCGGAGCATGTTAGGGTAAACTCCTGCAGCTACCTGCTCTTCCGGGCTGAGCTGGGAATGTGTTGTGGATGCAGGATGGACGATGAGTGACTTGGCATCACCGACGCTGCCGACATGGAGGATGAGCTCCAGACGGGTCACGAGGGCTGCCGCTGCGTCGAATCCTCCCTTGACACGGAATGTAAGCACTCCGCCGAATCCGTGCTTGAGGTACTTGCATCCGAGTTCATGATAAGGATTGCTCTTGAGTCCGGGATAGTTCACACTCTCGACAGCAGGATGATTCTCGAGGAATTCCGCAACAGCAAGTGCATTGTCACAGCATCTCTCAGCTCTCAGAGACAGGGTTTCAAGACCTTGGAGCATAAGGAATGAATTGAATGGAGAGGCTGCCGGTCCGATGTTTCTGAGACCGTCCACGCGTACGCGTCCTGCAAATGCAGCATCCCCAAATACTTCCTTATAGACAAGTCCGTGATAGCTTTCCGATGGTGCCGCAAGCAATGGATATTTCTCCGGAGTCCAGTCGAAGTTTCCACCGTCAACGACTACTCCGCCAAGAGCCGTGCCGTGACCGCAGATCCATTTTGTCGCCGAATGGATGGACACGTTCGCACCCCACTCGAACGGACGGAAAAGATATCCTCCCATACCGAATGTATTGTCAACCATCACGCATATTCCTTTGCGGCGGGCCATTTCTACAATCGGCTCATAATCAGGAATATTGAAAGCCGGGTTTCCGATGTTCTCGAGGAATATCGCCTTCGTACGTCCGTCAACGAGTGCCTCCAGATCGGAAACGTGGTCACTTGCAGCGAAACGAACCTCTATGCCCATGTCACGGAGAGTGATGGCGAACATTGTGAATGTACCTCCGTAGAGGAAAGGCTGAGCCACGATGTTGTCACCAGGACCGCAGATGTTCGTGATCGAGAGGAATACTGCAGACTGGCCTGAGGCGGTAGAAACAGCAGCCACACCACCTTCAAGGGCGGCCATGCGCTTCTCGAACACCTCGTTTGTGGTGTTGGTGATACGTGTATATATGTTGCCCGGACGCTTGAGTTCGAAAAGTTCAGCTCCATACTGCATGTCATCGAATGTATATGCAGTGCTCTGATAGATAGGAACTGCCGTACCCTTCGATACCGGGTCAATCTCCTGTCCTGCCCTTACCTGAAGGGTCTCGAACCTATAATTCTTCTTTTCCATTTTCTGTCATTTCGAGTGAGCAGAGCGAATCGAGAAATCCGTCAGACAAATCCTTTAAATCAGGATTCAATGTCTTTATTAACAGATCTTTTTTCTCTCTTCTCCATTTCTTTATCTGTTTTTCTCTATCTAATGCTTGATTTACATCTGAATGTGTTTCGAAATACACAAGTTTGTCACAATTGTATCTTTGGGTAAATCCTTTTATCAAACCACTTTTGTGTTCATTTATTCTTCTTTCAATGTTATTTGTAAATCCAACATATAATGTCGTGTTGTTTTTATTTGACATTATATAAATATGATACGACTTATACATAATGTTTACGGATTTCTCCACTCCGGCCAATGGCCTACGGTCGAAATGACAATTAAACGATTATGTCGTTCAAGACACCTGAAGCTGTCTGGTAGGCTCCTGCTCCTGCTCCCTGTACTACAAGAGGTGACGGATAGAAGTCTGTCTGGATGATGGCGCAGTTGTCTGTTCCGTTGAGGCTGAACAGAGGATGGTCTGGCGAAACAGCCTCGAGACCGGTCTTTGCGCGATATCCGAGAGGGGAGTTCTCGTCCTTGATCAGTGAAGCTACGAAACGCTGCTTCAGTCCCTTTGAAGCCGCCTCGTTATAACGTGCGGCAAACATTTCCTCATTCTCGGCAAGCTTCGCGTAGAATGCGTCCACATCCCCTTCAAAGAACTCGTCTCCAAGAATAGGGGATATCTGCACATCCTTCTCGTCAAGAGGAACTCCGGCCTCGCGGGACAGGATGAGAAGCTTTCTCAGAACATCCCTTCCGCTGAGGTCAAGCCTTGGATCCGGCTCGGTATATCCGGCATCCTGAGCCCTCTTCACGACCTCTGCGAATGTTCCGCCCTCTCCACCGGCATAATTGCTGAATATATAATTCAATGTGCCGCTGAGCACTGCCTCGATACGTACTATCTCGTCACCGCTGTGAACGCTGCGGGAGATGGATTCAAGTATAGGAAGGGCGGCTCCTACAGTGGTCTCGTAGCGGAGTGTCGCTCCTATCTCGATGGCAGCCTCCTTCAGTGCCGCATACTGCTTGTATGGCAGTGAGAAGGTGATCTTGTTGCAAGCGACCACGGAATATCCCTTCTTGAAAAGGTTCATGTACTTGAATGCGATGTCGGCCGATGCCGTACAGTCAACAAACACAGAATTCTCAAGGGAGAGAGTGGCGAGCTGTGTGAAATATGCCTCGTCAGCCGCACTCGTTCCGTTGTCAAGCTGCTGCTTTATGTCAGTAAGTTCAAGGCCATGCTTGTCTATGATGAAGCGGCGGCTGTTGGAGAGGCCGCATACGTGCAGCCTTCTTCCTGTCCTTGCCTCGATCTTCTTCCTGTTTCGTGCTATGATATCAACGAGGGCACGGCCTACTGTGCCGTAACCTGCAATGAAGAGGTTGATGTCCTTTCCGCTTCTTTTGTCGAAGAATTCATTGTGGATGGTGCGGATTGCCGCCCCTGCATCGTCTGAAGATATGATTACAGATATGTTCCTTTCCGATGATCCCTGAGCTGTTGCTCTTACCGGAATGCTGTTACGTCCGAGGGCGGCAAGCATTCGTCCTGTAGCTCCTGTCTGGTTCAGCACGTCATCACCTACAAGACATACGATCGAGAAGCCTTTTTCGACCTTGAGAGGATTGAGCTTGCCGAGTGATATCTCGTATGCGAAACATCTGTCGGCTGCCTCCTTTGCCTTTTCCGCATCATTCTCAGATACGGCTATGCACATTGTATGAACCGATGATGCCTGGGTGATGAGTATGATGTTTATGTCGTTCTGGCTGAGTGTCTCGAAAAGACGGCTTGAAAAGCCCGGAATGCCTACCATGCCGCTTCCCTCGAGGGAAAGGAGTGCAATGTTGTCAGAATTGGATATACCTATGAGCTTGTCCTTGCTGCGTGGCGGGTTCTTCTCTATAAGCGTTCCATGTGCCTCGGGATCAAAGGTGTTCTTTACATAAATCGGAATACCTTCTGCCACAACAGGCTGGATTGTAGGAGGATATATAACCTTTGCACCGAAGTGTGACAACTCCAGGGCAGCCTTGTAAGAAATGTTGCTGATTGTACGTGCTGTCGGTGCGATCTTCGGATTTGAAGTCATCATTCCCGGAACATCTGTCCATATCTCAAGGATTCGTGCCTTGCATCCCACGGCATACAGTGATGCTGTATAGTCGGAACCACCGCGTCCGAGTGTCGTTGTACGTCCCTGCTTGTCCGATGCTATGAAGCCGGGAAGCACGAACAGCTGGGTCACAGGATCGCTTTCGACAACCTCGTTGATCCTGTAATATGTCTTCTGGACGTCAACTGCATTCTTGTCTCCCTTTGCTATGGTGCGGATGATCTGCCTTGAATCAATCCATTTGGTTGCGATGCCTATTGATGCCAGCTTGGTAGCGAGGATCTTTGTTGACCAGAGTTCGCCGAAAGACTGTATGGCGTCAAGGCTTGCCGGAGACAGCTCGCCGAGCAGATACACTCCCTGTGTGATGCTTCTGAGCGAATCGAAAAGACTGTCGCATGTTTCCAGCGAATCCTGCTGCTTTTCCCTCGGGAGCAGCTCGTTGATTATTTCGTGATGTCTTTTCTGCAGCTCGTCGATAAGGACCTTGTAGCTTTCGTTGCGTTCCGATGCCAGTGTTCCGATCTTTATGAGCGTGTCCGTGCACCCGCTGACTGCCGAGACCACGAGGATGGTCCTGTCGCGGTCAACTGCCTTGGTCACAATGTCAACAACCTGTGACATGTTCTTTGCGTCGGCTACAGATGAGCCTCCGAATTTCAATACCTGCATATGTTATGGTAATAATGGTTCAATAATATGTGTAAGCTGGTCATTTTCAAGCAGGAAGCCGTCGTGACCGAACTTGGATGTGATTTCGTGATATACGGCTCCTGGGATATGGGCGGCAATGAACTTCTGCTCCTCTACAGGGAAAAGTCTGTCGCTGTCTATGCCTATGACCGTGCATTCCGTCCTGATTGTTCCCAAGGCCTTTTCCACACCACCGCGTCCGCGTCCGACATTGTTGCTGTCAACGGAACCGCAGAGATAATAGTATGAATATGCGTCGAAACGGTCGGAAAGCTTCTTTCCCTGATATCTCTGGTATGATCCCGCACGGTCAGCGAACATGCAGTCCTCGTCCTTTTCCCATTGGGTCGCATTATATCCTTCGTAGCTTCTGTAAGATATCAATGCAATGCTTCTGGCACATCTCAGTCCTGCTTCCCCTCCCTTGAGGCTGGCGCATTCGCGGAAGGTAGGGTCTGTCTCCAGAGCCATTCTCATGGACTCATTATATGCTGTGAGCCAAGGGGTCACGCGTACTCCACATGCGATATAGACCGCCTTGCGGATGACTTCGGGGTTCATGATCGACCATTCCACGGACTGGAATCCTCCGATCGAACCGCCGACCATGAAGTCGATGTGTTCTATGCCGAGATGCTTGCGTACCAGGTCATTGGCACGTACGATATCCCTGACTGTGATCATAGGGAAATCGAAGTAATATGGAGAGCCTGTTTCCGGATTGATGGATGAGGGACCGGATGATCCGTATGCAGAGCCCAGCATGTTGGCGCATATGACGAAATATTTTTCAGTGTCGAAAAGCTTGCCGGGGCCGACGAGTTCAGGCCACCAGTCCTCGGCGTCCGAGTTGGCTGTCAGGGCATGGCATATCCATATGACCTTGCGCTGATCGTCCTTCTGCCAGGGACGTTCCGAGCAATGATATATGACTTTCAGTCCTCGGATGCTTCCTCCTGCCTCAAACTCGAAAACATCATTATGTATATATTCGTTTTTAATCATATAATCAATCGGTTAGGGGTATCCCGAAAAAACGTGCAAAGATACTATTTTTCCTCCTGAATAGGACTGCAAAGATGGAATAATGTGATGATATGTGCAATCTTTCTGAATAATTCGGAAAAATATTCTATTTTTGTTGAAATAATGATGAAATACAGAATAATATTCTGTTTAATTGGGGTTTTTGGAGATTTTTCCATTCGTTGAATTCGTGTGTTATGGAAATATTGGACAAGATAGACATTCTGATTCTGCGCGAACTGCAGAAGGATGCGAAGCTCACTACCAAGGAACTGGCAGCCAAGGTCAACCTTTCACCTTCCCCTGTATTTGAAAGGCAGAAACGTCTGGAGAAGGAGGGATATATAAAGAAATATGTCGCTGTTGTCGATCCCATAAAGGCCGGCAACGGAATCATGGTGCTGTGCAATGTGCGTCTGAAGCATCATAGCAAGGAATTCAGCCGACAGTTCACATCGGTGATTGCGGATATCGACGAGGTGGTCGAATGCTTCAATACCTCAGGAGATTATGACTACCAGCTGAAGATATATGCCAGGGACATGAGGGACTATCAGGAGTTCGTCCTCGGCACTCTCGGAGACCTCGACTGCATAGGTTCCCTTCACAGCATATTCGTTATCGGAGAGGTGAAAAATACATTATCTGTGCCCGTAAAGGCATGATGTTATGACAGGAAATCGTTAAATTTGCATCCATGTCATGTCGAGCGAAGTCGAGACATCTAAAAACAAAGAATTATGATAGCGACATTAATAATACTTCTCATATCGGCCATCCTCTTTGTCAGCGGCAAGGTCCGCTCCGATCTGGTGGCCCTCTGTGCTCTTCTGGCACTGCTTCTCTGTCAGATCCTGACACCGGCGGAAGCACTTTCTGGCTTCTCAAACACTACGGTCATCATGATGATCGGCCTGTTCATAGTCGGCGGAGGCATCTTCCAGACGGGTCTGGCGAAGATGATAGGCAGCAAGGTGATGACCCTTGCGGGAAACAGCGAGCTGAGGCTTTTCCTTCTTGTGATGATCGTGACTTCCGCAATCGGAATGTTCGTCAGCAACACGGGAACGGTGGCCCTGATGCTTCCTATCGTGGTGAGTATGGCAGCAGCTGCCGGTACATCATCGCGTCGTCTTCTGATGCCTCTGGCCTTTGCCAGCAGCATGGGAGGTATGATGACCCTTATCGGTACTCCTCCTAACCTTATCGTCAGCGACACTCTTGCGTCTGCCGGTTTCGAGCCTCTCGGCTTCTTCTCATTCCTTCCGGTAGGTCTCGTGACTCTCGTTGTAGGCATACTTTATCTGCTTCCGGCTACCAAGATGCTTGCACCGAAGGACAAGGCCAAGGACGGCAAGAAGGGCGGCAAGTCTCTGAAGGAACTGGTGAGCGAATACGGTGTTACGGACAATCTCTTCCGTGTCCATATCAAGGATCATGGTTCAAAGGCCATAGGACAGACTGTCGTTGACCTGAATATTTACAGGGAATACGGAATCAATGTGCTGGAACTCAGGCGAAGCGCTGGTCAGAACCGCTTTGTACGTACTGTAAATCAGCAGCTTGCATCCCCGGATCTTGTGCTGAAGCAGAATGATGTGCTTTATCTTTCCGGCGAACCGGAGATGATAACCAGGTTTGCCGAGGACTATTCTCTTCGTCTTCTTGACAACCATACCGATGAGATCGACGGAAGCTCTTCGAATGCCTCCCTTGATTTCTTCGATATTGGAGTGGCGGAGATCCTGATCATGCCTTCGTCATCCATGATCAACCGTACCATTGTCGATGCAGGTTTCCGCAGCAAGTTCAGCGTGAATGTACTTGGAATCCGTCGCAAGAAGGAATATATCCTTAACGATCTCGGAGAAGTGAAGATGCATGATGGTGACGTTCTTCTCGTGCAGGGCGCGTGGAAGGATATAGCCCGCATGAAGAACGAATCCACAAACTGGGTCGTTCTCGGCGAGCCGCTTCAGGAGGCGGCAAAGGTTACGCTTGACTATAAGGCTCCTGTCGCTGCGGCCATAATGATAGCCATGATCGTGATGATGGTGGTGGAGAGCATTCCGGTGGCACCTGTGACATCTGTCCTTCTGGCTGCAGTGCTTATGGTGATTACAGGTTGTGTCCGTAGTGTGGAGGCGGCGTATAAGACCATAAACTGGCAGACCATAGTGCTTTTCGCCGCGATGCTCCCTATGTCCATAGCCCTTGAAAAGACCGGAGTTTCGGAGATGATTTCCAATGGAATCGTCACTGGTCTCGGCGGCAGCGGTCCAAGACTCCTCCTTGCCGGAATATATGCGGCGACTTCTGTCATGACCATCTTCATAAGCAATACGGTAACGGCAGTCCTGATGGCTCCGATCGCCCTTCAGTGTGCCATGCAGATAGGTGTGAGCCCGGTTCCGTTCATGTTTGCGGTGACTGTGGCAGCCAGCATGTGCTTCGCATCGCCGTTCTCCACACCGCCTAACGCCCTCGTCATGTCAGCGGGACAATATACATTCATGGACTATGTCAAGGTCGGACTTCCGCTTCAGATCCTCATGGGAGTCGTGATGGTCTTTGTTCTTCCTATGTTATTCCCGTTCTGATAATAAGGCGGTTTTCGGCAATATACTCACAATGATTTTTGAAGATTGTTGTGAGTTTTTTCGTTTTATGTGTAGTTTTATCGGAAGATAATTGTCTAAAGGGCGTTTTAACTTTGGAACGGACAAATGGAAGAAAAGGAATTTGCGCAAATAGTGAAGGAACATAAAAGACAGATATATACGGTCTGCTATATGTTCTCGAAAGATGCTGATGAGGTCGCCGACCTGTTTCAGGAGATCCTGATAAACATGTGGAAAGGTTTCCCGTCATTTCGTGGTGAAAGCTCGGTAAGCACCTGGGTGTGGAGAATAAGTCTCAATACATGTATCAACACCAGGAAAAGACGGAAACTGGAGACGATCCCCTTGAATGTGAACATCAATCCTTATGAAGATGTCGATGAGGAGGGCTTGCAGGTGCGTCAGCTTTATGAAAGGATAAACAAGCTCGGTCTGATTGACAGGAGCATAATCCTGATGTGGCTGGAAAATCTCAGTTATGAAGAAATAGGAGCGATACTCGGAATCAGCGCCAAGAACGTTTCCGTAAAACTTGTCAGGATCAGGGAAAAACTCAAGCAGATGTCAAACAGAAATTAATCAGACGGAGTTATGGAAGACAATAGATTTGAATTGAGCAGCGAGTTGGAGGAAATGCGCCAGCAGTTCGCAATAATGAAGGAAAGGTTTGATCGTCAGGAGATTGTGACGGACAGGCTTTTGAGAGAGACTCAGAAGAGAAGGATAAATATCTTCGACTGGCTGACTCTGTATGGACCGATTATATTTATCTTGATACTGACACCCGGCTTACCTTTCTTCTGCAGATATTATGGTCTGCCAGTATGGGTTGCCGTAATGGTAGTGTTACTGGCTGTTCTGGCTGTCATATGGCAGTTTTACGAGCGAATGAAATACAGAGAGACCTTCCGTTTTGAGGGAGATGTGCTTCAGAGCGCCGGATGTGTCAGAAATTTCAGAAGAAGATCCTTCAAGATGTCAATTGTCTCAGGTGTCGTATCGGTTCTGGCTCTTGCCATAGGATATTCCGCATGGCTTCCCTATGTACAGTTGACAGACGATCCTTTCAGGTGGATCCTGTTCATTCTGCTCTTTCTGGGGGTGATTGCGGCGGTTGTTGCGCTTGACATCAAAAGTCTGCGTATCCTGGACAACATCATCAATGACCTGGAGCAATAGAAAACCTCTCATGTTGGGCAAAATCGTCACCCATCATGAGAGGTAATCTGTCTTCAACACCAGCACAGGCCGGGTCGTGTCACATGGTGGGCGGCAAAAATGCCCACCGTGAGATTATTCAGCCTTCTTGCAGCAGCATTTGCAGTCGCTGCCGAGACATTTCCATACTACTGCGCTGAGTGCAGCACCGATGAACGGAGCAACGATGAACAGCCAGAGCTGCTGGAGGGCCTGTCCGCCTGCGAAGAGTGCAGGGCCGATGCTTCGTGCAGGGTTCACTGATGTTCCGGTGATAGGAATGCATACGATGTGTACGAGAACAAGGGTAAGTCCGATTGCAAGACCGGCAAAATTGCCGGCGCCCTTCTTTTCGTCTGTTGCACCGAGGACAACCAGAACGAATACGAATGTAAAGACAACCTCAGCGATAAGAGCCTGCCACATCTCGCCAGCATCGAATGTGTTGGCACCTGTAGCTGTGCATCCTGCATCGTTTGCTCCTGTAGAAGTCAGAGCGAAGAGGATTGCTGAACCTATGACTGCACCGATTACCTGGAATACCATGTACATTCCGGCATCCTTTCCGCTCATACGGCCGGACATCCATACTCCGAGAGTTATGGCCGGATTGATGTGGCAGCCGGAGATGCCTCCGATGCAATAAGCCATGGCTACGACAGAAAGACCGAATGCGAGTGCTACTCCCAGTGTGCCTACTCCTGCTCCACAGGCAGCTGCTGCTCCACCAGCCATAACGGCACTGCCGCAACCCATAAGTACGAGAACCATTGTTCCCACCATTTCAGCGAAATACTTTTTCATGTCTGTTCAGTTTAGTGGTTGATAAATATAGTTACCGGCACTAAAGGTAGTGATTTTTCTGCGTAAACAGATAAGGAATTCTCTATAAATCAATAAAAAACCGCCTGACGGGAGTCAGACGGAACAAATGCTTTGCGGTCTTTCTGACCGATAGGCCTACAACACGGTCTTCCAGAGACCATGCAGGTTGCAGTATTCATATACGGCTACAGGCTTGCCAGTGCATGTGCATATTTCAGCTTCCGGCTTGTCTTTGAGATCGACCCGGATGCCTCCGTTTTCATTTTCCACATATATGAATGCGATGTGATGTTCCGGAAGCATAGGATGCGGGACGCTTCCGACCTCGACCTTGATCCTGCAGTCATTGATGCGGGTTACTACAGGTACATGCTTCTCGTTGCTTGCATCCACTGTGTTAGGGATGAGTTCCTGCATCTGTTCGCCGCAGCACACGACAGGGACCTTGGAATCAACCACCTTGATGATGACGTTGCCGCAATGGCGGCATTTGTAGAATTTCACAGCCATGATAATATGTTTTATATGTTAATGTCGGTGGTTACTGCAATAATCAGGCTGAAATCGGTATATTTGTGAGAGAAAAGTAATTGATATGGAAGCACCTGTCCTTAATGCACATAATAAAGCGGAGCATGAGCCGTCTCATACCTGCGAACACGTACTGAATGCTACGATGGTGGCGATGTTCGGATGTCCCCGTTCGAGGAATGCACATATTGAAAAGAAGAAATCGAAGTGTGACTATCTGCTTGATAATGAGCCGTCTGCGGATGTTGTTGCGGAGATTGAAAGAAAGGTCAATGAGGTGATCGCTGCAGGATTGCCGGTTACTGTCGAGTTCATGAATCGTGAGCAGGCGGCTTTGTTTGTTGACTTGAGCAAACTTCCGGAAGACGCGTCCGAGACACTCAGGATAGTGAGGATAGGGGACTATGATGCCTGCGCTTGCATAGGAGCCCATGTTTCGGATACATCGGAAATCGGATCGTTCAGGATCATCAGCCATTCATATGCAGACGGAGTTTGGCGCGTGAGATGGAAGGTCGCTGCTGCCTTATAGAATTTTCCTGATATTCTGAATCAGCCCCTCGTCAGCCGGCAGCCATTTTACCGAATTCAGGGTTTCACGGCCGAGCCATGTGGCAGCCTCGTGCTCGTTGAGGTGCATTGACTCCGACAGAAGCGTGCATATGAAGCAATGCATGGTCAGATGGAAGTCCGGATAATCCCATTCCACGGTCTCCAGAAGTTCTCCGACCTCGATCTCGGCATCCAGTTCCTCCCTGATTTCCCTCTTCAGGGCTTCCTGAGGGCATTCTCCCGCCTCGATCTTCCCGCCTGGAAACTCCCACCAGCCCTGCCATCGGCCATATCCTCTTTGGGTCGCGAAGACCTGCCTGCCCTTGATCATTATTGCTGCTACGACTTCTATTCTTTTCATATGTCGGGTCACTTATTGCACAGAGACAAAATTAAGTAAATTTCCTGTTATGACAATGTTGACGGCCCGGTGGCGGTCACTTGTTGGTGTTACGTCCGTCGTGCCGTTGAGCGGGAAAAGGCTCGTTGAAGCAACTCCGCCCGCTCAACGGCACTGAAACAGTCCCCGTTGAGCGACGGAAACCAATCCAGAGTGCCTTTCCCGCTCAACGGCTTACCACACGGTCCCCACCATTGATAGCCTTAACACAAAAACCCCTCTCAGAATTACTTCCAAGAGGGATTTATGTGCTCCGGACGGGAATCGAACCCGTACGGCCATTTCTGGCCACGGGATTTTAAGTCCCGCGTGTCTACCTATTCCACCACCAGAGCGATGGGACTGCAAAGATAGTCAAATTTCGGAAAATCCGAATGATTCGTATTAAAACTGTATGGTAAGATGGGGATCCCAGATCAAGTCAAGGCTGACGTACGGACAGGAAAGGACTACCAGAACCATGCGGAGCTCCAGCCGAGCACTACGGAATTCATCCATGGAGCGGTACGGGAGAGGCTGAAGGATTCGAAGTCAGCGAAAGCCTTGACCTTGAAGTTGCTGTCGAGAAGGAAGCTCATGCTTATGCCGGCTGCGAGGTCCGCTCCGCCTGAAAATGAAGATCCGACCTCCTGGGCCTTGGACGGAACCCATGCATAACCTGCCATCACATGTGTCTGGAACTCAAGCCTTTTCAGTATGTGCAGGTTCCAGTATCCTCCGGCGAGTGCACTATACATTTCGGAAGTCCGGCTGCCTGACCAGATGAGAGAATTGGCTGATATCCTTGCTGTGGCTCCGACACCGGGCTTGACCGGAATATCGGCAGAAATTCCCACGAGACCTCCACGCAGAGGCATCGTTCCCATATCCTTCATACCCTCGTAGCCGATGATGTGCCTGTGTCCGAAAAGCAGTTCCGCTACATAATGTTTCTCAGAAGGATCATAATAGAACTTGCAAGGATTATAAATATCTGACAGACCCTTCTCCTTGAACAGAAGATCCGAAAGGTAATATCCGAGATGTACCGAGCCTATGCCGATTGCCGCTCCGGCCGCTATGTCCGTCATCCAATGCTTGTTGTTGAGGATCCTGGATACTCCCGTCGCGGCTGCGAGAGTATATCCTCCGATGCTGAACCACGGGCTGCGCCATCCGTATTCCTTGTAAAGCATGGTAGCTGACATGAAGGCTGTTGCCGTATGTCCGGAAGGAAATGAATTGTTCTGACTTCCGTCCGGGCGGGGACGCTGAACGGTGTATTTCAGACCGTTAACGGCCGTTGCCATGATGCCTACGGAAAATACGTCGGAAACGAGCATCCTCGGCCATGAACTCCGGCTTTCATATCCGCACGCCTTCATGACGACCATCAGTCCTGCAGGCGAATACTGCAGATAATCGTCATATGTGAATCTGAAATTCTGAAGGGAGGAATTGCGCAGGCTGTTGATGTCGCTGTCGAATCTATTATATTGAGCATGAGAGAGTTGCATTCCCATAAACATGAGAATGACAACGCATGCCAGATATGAGGAAAACCTTTTAATCATTGCTATACGCCAAAAATACGTTAAATTTGCAGTAAATCAAAACCGTACGATGAAAAGATATAATGACTATAGGACAAGCAAGAGGACAGTGGAGGTTCATGACCTCAGCTTCCTCAGCGATCCGGACCATCATTACGGCTGGTTCAAGCGTCATTACCGTCATCACAAGCTTCGTCGTGCGCTGAAGAAGGCAGAGGTCATCATTGCCCATAATACCAAAGTAGCGACGGATCTCACCCGATATTATTTCATCCCTAAAGAACGGGTCACCATATCATCTCCCCACAAACCCTAAGGTCGTCACGCTGATCCTCACACAAGGCGGGAAGACACTATCATCTCCAGAACTGCTCGGGATCATGAGTGGTGATTTCTTTACCGCTGAATGTTTCAAAACCTTCCGGAACGAGAGCATAATACTTACTCCTCAAAGTTGACTCAGGGAAAGTCTTGTAATCTTCCTGATAAAAACCGAGATCGCCCCAGCAACAGAACCAATATGTGTTTTTAGCCATATAGGCGTGGTAGTATGATATTCTTGAACTTGGGTTATCAAAATTGTGATATACAACCACTTCCTTATCATTGACAAAATGTTCGCGAATCTCGGCAAGAGATAGCAGATTTTCGTTCCTGTCATATGGCAGACATGTGATATACCTTGCCTTGATTCCTGCAGCAGTCAATAATTCATAGGTCAGAATGCTATGCAGACGACAATTGAATGCCGGGGCAACGGTTTTAGTATATTCCCAAAGTCCGATTGCGTTTACATATTCCGGATATTCCTTCTGATTGTCATGTGGGATGTTTGTGGATACGAACTTACCTATTGCCAATGTCTTTTCCCAAGTAGAAGCACATGCATCATATAGAGTGTCAAGGCAGAAATAGTCCATGATTTCTTCAGATCTTTGGATATCGGGTACATAATTGATTTCAACATCTGCTGTATCTGCCTTGTAGCGTCCTGCTTCGCGAAGCAATTTTAGCATTTCGTCATATCTGACTTTATTTGTTCTGTCAAATCTTATTTCGATGGCTTGATTCCTGATGCCGGATACCTGTAATTGATATCCCGACAATACAAGCTTTACAATTACCGCCATGACTACCACTCCAACAGCAATGAACACAATTCTGATAATTTTCCAAATCGACTTCATAAATATTTTTTACAATATATGACGAATGAACCTAAGATATGTTGCAGTCATAGTCTTCAAGACATATCTTCAACCATATTCCTCTATAAATCAAGTTCTGCCCATCATGTGGGGGAGCTTATGGAAATAGCTCCTCCAGGATTGATAGGTCCATCCGCAGCATTCTACGGAGCTGCTGGTTGGTGGCGTTGTAGTCAAAGTGCATATGACGGGCGGTGTCGATCTTTTGTTGGGCGCTAAGTTGTGAGGGTGACTTGACTGAGTACTCCTTGCTGATGTGCGAGCATATGACCGAGTAGAGTTCTTCGTCTGTGAGGAAGATTGCGTCTTTGAGTCGTGAGGCAATCTGGCTGAATGCTTCGGCATTGCGTGTGAGTGAATTGAAGTAGCTACGGGCGTCCCTGAAGATGCTTTCTCCGAGTTTGATGTCGCAGAAGGAAGGGATGAAGGGCATTGATCTGATTACTCTTAAATCTGCGAATGGCGCGATTTTCTTTGTGTGGAGCAAGGCTCTTTGGGTTAGGATCGGCAATTCCCCTAACGGCGTTGTGGATAGGTGTCTCAGCCAAGGACAGAAATATGCACAACCTCCTCCCCAAGGGTACGAGTCCGGTGTGTATGCCGGGTTGGCGACGAATGCATTTCGATTGGCGTAGATAATTTCGTTGCGTAGTGCCAGGAGACTTTCTATAGGAAGGATGTCCATTTTGAACAGGCTCCAATCGATAGCGCGCTGTCTCTTTGGAAACGATACTCTGAGTCTTGCTGCAAACAGTTCAAATGTTTTAATGCAATCATCACGTTGCCCGGCCAAGATAAGATGGACGTGATTGCCCATCAATTCAAATGTGAGCGCTCGCACAGATTTGCACAGATGCAGTGCTGAGGCAAGGCACCACATTCCCACTATAAAGTCCAGAATAATGGCCCTTTTCTTGGCCGCGTGCCTGTTTCAACCCTCGCCGGCCAGAAAACAGCCCGATTTCCTGGCCAGTTCTCGATTGCGAGATTGGAGACATAGCCGGCGAGTCCACGCGGCTGGCGAATATGCCGACCAGCCGCTCAAAGCAAGCTGCGCGAGCTAAGCCCCTCCCACAAACCCCAGAGTAGCGACGCTGATCCTCACACAAGGCGGGAAGACCGTCCGCAGAGCCGTAAAGCAGGCCGTCAAAGTAGAACCCGTAGTGAATACATCGTCAACCAATAGGATATGGCGAACGTTTCCTCCACCACGGAATATGACGGCAGCATCATCACTTACAGAGAATGCTCCGGCCACATTCCTGGCCTTGCCTTCTATGTCCAGCCTTGTCTGTGTCCTTGTCCGGCGCCTTCGTTTCAGAATATCCGTTCGCAGAGGCACTCTGGTCTCCGAGGCTATTGCGGCCGCTATGACTTCCGCCTGATTATAACCTCTATTCCATTCCCTGGCCCAATGCAGAGGGACAGGAATGATCATGTCGATGTCAGACCACAATGCACCTGCAGCCATCTTCTGACCCAGCATCTTCCCGAAAAATGCCCCGGCTTCAGTGTTTCCATGATATTTGATCTGATAGGGAATATGCCTGTATCTGGCTTCATTATGATAAAAGAAGAGTGCTGTTGCATATGCATATCTTTCTCCTCCATCTTCAAGACCTTTTTCTATCATTTCATTGAATCTGTCCGCCATCGGGTTATGCGACATGTCCTGAAAATGCGTCAGCGGCATATCCATGAGGCACGAAAGGCAGATGTGGCTTTCATGTCGGAGGAGCCTGCATCCGCAAACGATGCAGAGGCGGGGGAGCAGCAGGTCGGTGGCTGATCTGAGGCCGTTCAATATAAGTTCCTTCATGCCCGCAAGAAAGGAAAAATCTGCGTAACGATGTTTAAAAAAAAGAAAAACGTTCCGGAAAACTCTCGTCTGCCGGAACGCCAGGTTTAGGTTTTATGCAAATACGATGTGTGTGCTTGTTATTGACGGATCAGCAGTTCATGCCGCCGCAGCAGTTGATGACCTGTCCTGTCACATATCCTGCAAGGTCGCTTGCAAGGAACAATGCTACGTTTGCGACATCTTCCGGAGTACCGCCACGACGAAGAGGAATCTGCTTTTCCCATTCCTGTCTCACGTTTTCAGGAAGCGCTCCTGTCATGTCGGTCGCAATGAATCCCGGAGCTATGCAGTTCGCCCTTATGCCGCGAGGGCCCATTTCCTTGGCCATGGATTTCACCAGGCCGATTAGGCCGGCTTTCGAGGCGGAATAATTGCACTGTCCTGCGTTTCCGGATACACCTACAACCGATGACATGCATATGATGCTTCCGCCCCTCTGTCTTGCCATTATCGGAGTGCAGGCATGGATGAAGTTGAATGCAGATTTAAGGTTGGTTCCTATTACGGAATCCCACTGCTGTTCATCCATCCTCATCATCAGGCCGTCCTTTGTAATTCCTGCATTGTTCACAAGAATATCGATTCTTCCGAACACGTTCCTTACATCTTCAGTGACCAGATGAGCATCTTCAAAGGATGCCGCATCCGACGTATATGCCTTCGCACGTACGCCCATCGCCTCGATCTCTGCCACCAGAGACTGTGCGGCCTCGTGCTGTGACCTGTAGGTGAAGGCAATGTCTGCTCCTTCTGATGCATATTTCAAGGCTATCGCTCTTCCGATGCCTCGTGTCGCTCCTGTAATGAGGGCGGTCTTGCCGGTAAGAAGTCCCATCATGAAAAAAATTGTTCGTCGCAAAATTATGCATATACCTTCATATGCCCAAAATATTTGCCAAGGAATTGGGCAAATCTCCGTCATTGTGGCCAAATTCCGGTTTTTGTGGTTAAAAAACAGTATCTTTGCGCCCGAATTGAAGATAATTACATATAAAAAGACTATATCATTATGGCAAGCGAAATAAGAAATCCACAGCTTTGGCAGGAAGGAAGACTCAAGATAGATTGGGTAAGACATCATATGCCCCTTCTCAACGGACTTGAAGATGAGTTCCGTCAGACTCTGCCTTTCAAGGGAAAGAAGGTAGCTCTTTCAGTTCATCTTGAGGCAAAGACAGCCTATCTGTGCGAGGTTCTCGCGGCAGGTGGAGCCGAGATGTACGTTACAGGAAGTAATCCTCTTTCGACTCAGGATGATGTCGCGGCTGCCCTTGTCCAGGCCGGCCTCAATGTCTTTGCATGGTATGATGCCACGCCGGAAGAATATGAGGCCCATATCAGAAGGGTTCTTGAGGTGGGCCCTCACATCATCATTGACGACGGAGGCGACCTTGTCAATCTCATGCATACCGAATATGTGCATCTTATACCTGATGTCATCGGTGGCTGCGAGGAGACAACTACGGGAATCCTCAGACTCGTACAGCTGAACAATGCAAAGGCTCTGAAGTTCCCTATGATGCTTGTCAACAATGCCGACTGCAAGCATCTTTTCGATAACCGTTATGGTACAGGCCAGTCTGTCTGGGACGGAATCAACCGCACAACGAACCTTATCGTGGCTGGTAAGAATGTGGTTGTTGCCGGTTACGGATGGTGTGGAAAAGGCGTTGCCATGAGGGCCAAGGGCCTTGGTGCGGAAGTTATCGTTACCGAGGTGGATCCTATCAAGGCAATGGAGGCCGTGATGGACGGATTCAAGGTCATGAAGATGGATCAGGCAGCCTCTCTCGGAGATATCTTCGTCACTGTCACAGGTTGTGACGCGGTCATAGTCAAGGATCATTTCCTCAAGATGAAGGATGGAGCCATCTGTTGCAATGCAGGTCATTTCGACTGCGAGGTGGATGTGGCAGGTCTCAGGGAGATCGCAAAGGAAGTCAAGCCTGCAAGAAAGAATATTACAGGATATACTCTCGAGAACGGAAACAAGGTATATGTCATCGCAGAAGGCCGTCTCGTGAACCTTGCAGCAGGTGACGGACATCCGGCTGAAATCATGGACATGTCATTCGCGATCCAGGCTCTGAGTGCGAAATATCTTGCCGAGAACGCAGAAACCATCTGCCGTGAGCCGGGTCATATGGTAAATGATGTTCCTCTTGAGATAGATCAGGAAGTTGCCCGTCGCAAGCTGGCATACTGGGGATGCGAGATCGATACCCTCACCCCTGAGCAGCATAAATATCTCTTCGGAGAATAATCAGAAATACTTCTTCTCGTTCCGGTCGAGAGCGATGAATATGAACAGCAGGGCGGTGAATCCCCACAGGGATGATCCGCCATAGCTGACGAATGGCAGCGGGATGCCGATAACAGGCATGAGGCCGATGGTCATGCCGATGTTTATGAACAGGTGCATGAATATGCAGCAGGCCACGCAGTAGCCATATATCCTCGTGAACGCCTCCCTGCTCCGTTCGGCATTCTTTATTATCCTCCATATCAGGAATACATACAGCAGTATGACGAATGTCGTGCCGGCAAATCCCCATTCTTCACCGATCGTGCAGAATATGAAGTCGGTACTCTGTTCCGGTACGAAGCCGTAAGTGGTCTGTGTCCCGTTCAGATATCCCTTTCCGAAGAGGCCTCCGGATCCGATGGCGATCATCGACTGATTGACATTGTAGCCTACTCCTGTAGGGTCTTCCTTCATTCCCAGAAGCACTTCTATACGTTTCCTCTGGTGATCCTGAAGTACGTCGTTGAATATGAAGTCTGCGGAGAATACCAGGACTATGCCTGCAATCAAGGATATCACGGCAAGATGCGAGAACATGTTCCTTTCGCGGTAGGCCTGATATATGACGAAAGGTATGGATATGCCGATGAAGCCCAGAAGTATGTACAACGGGTTTATCCTGTCCGTGAAAGGTCTTGCCAGTCCTGCCGCTTCAAAATCACCTTCGGCTGCAGCCAATGCCGCGACTCCTTCCTCTCCGAGTATTCCGGCAGTGCACATGTCCAGAAGCGATGGCATGAAAGCGAACAGGGTTATTATCGGAACGCATGCCATGAGCCACCATTTGAATCTTCCGGAATACAGGAATATGCATAGCGAGGCCACTGCAAACAGGACAAGTATGGCTACATAAGGAGATGCCGTCAATGTCAGGATGAACGAAAGTATGGCCATTCCCACAAGGAATATCAGCCAGCCGGAAAGTCCCTCGCGGTACAGCATGAATATGAAGCCTACATAAACGAGTGCGGATCCTGTCTCGCTCTGCAGGACGATGATCATCATCGGGAGGAGGATGACCATTGCAGTGAAAATGAAATCCTTGGCGCGTCCTATCTTATAGCCCTGCTGGCTCATCAATGTGGCCAGAAGCAGGGACGTGGATATCTTGGATATCTCAGCCGGCTGGAACCTGACAGGGCCGAATGCAAACCATGACCTGGATCCCTTCACCTCGATTCCGAGGAATATGACAGCTATCAGAAGTGCAAGTACGAACAGGTATATCGGGACTGAAAGTCCTTCATATATTCTCGGACTCAGCACGAAGAGGATCAGTGCGGCAATGCATAATGCCGTTATGATCCACACGAACTGCTTTCCGCTGCGGCTGTCGAAATCGAAGATCGAAGCCGGCTCGGAAGAATGGATAGATGCATAGATGTTGGCCCAACCTATGAGTACCAGAAGCAGATAGCATATCACCAGCTTCCAGTCTATGGTCTTGGCCATACCTCTTCCTTTATGTCCACCCAGATCTCTCATTCCTTTTATCTGACTTTTACCCTGTCCATTAAATCACCCTGCAATATCCTGTCTTCCAGTGGCTTGCGGTTTTCGCTTATCTCTCCGTTGAGGTACATTTCCGTGAGGAGTGAAGCAATAGGCGCAGCCCAGGTAGCACCGAAGCCGCCGTTCTCGACATATGCCGCCACGGCAATCTTCGGATTGTCACGTGGGGCGAAGCAGATGAATACCGAATGGTCATGTCCATGCGGGTTCTGCGCCGTTCCTGTCTTTCCGCATATGTCAAGTCCTTCTACTGCGGCAACGCTGGCTGTACCTCCTGAGCCATAGCCGCTGTTGACTGCCCTGTACATTCCGCCTATGACCTTAGGGAAATGGGTTGTGTCAACCATCGTGTATTTCCTTTCCTTGTATTTCGGATCGATTTCGACATGCTCGGAATCCTTGATGATATGCGGGATATAGTAGAATCCTCTGTTGGCTATGGTAGCGCAGAGGTTCGCGAGATGAAGCGGAGTACATCCGATCTCTCCCTGTCCGATGGAAAGCGAAATCACTGTCGTGGCTTTCCAGCCTCCCTTCCTATAGACCCTGTTGTAGTACTTGGAGTCAGGGATGTTTCCTCCCAGTTCTGATGGGAAGTCACTTCCCAGCTTCTGTCCGAAACCGAAGCTCTTCACATACTCGTTCCACTTGTCCATCGCCTCATCGATCGATCCATACTTCCTGTTCTCCAGGATCTCGCGCAGAACGTAGCAGTAATATGCGTTGCATGACATCATTATGGACTCCTCGAAGTTGATCGGAGACTTGTGGGCATGGCAGCCCAGCTTGTTGCGTCCGAAATGATATCCCATGCTGCACGGATATATGGTCGAAGGCGTAAAGACCTCTTCCTGAAGACCTATGAGGCCGTTTACCAGCTTGAATACCGATCCTGGAGGATATGAGGCCTGGACCGCACGGTTGAACATAGGCTTGTAAGGGTCGGTTGAAATCTCCTTGTAGTGTTGTCCGATGTCGGCGAGCATGTCAACGTCGATTCCCGGACTCGATACCATCGTAAGGATCTCTCCGGTGGAAGGTTCTATGGCCACAAGACTTCCCACCTTGTTTTCCATGAGCATCTGACCGTAATGCTGCAGCTTCGCGTCGATTGTGGTCGTTATGTCGTCACCCGGTACGGCTTCCTTGTCGAATTCACCGTTCTGATAACGTGATTCGATCCTGTTGCGCGAGTTCCTCAGCCAGATGTTGTATCCCTTCTCTCCCTTAAGTTCTTTTTCGCGCGCGGCTTCTATGCCTGTCTTTCCTGCATAGTCTCCTGCCTTGTATTCGTCAGGATGTCGCTCGAGAAAGGCTGCATCGACTTCCGACACATATCCGAGAAGGTTTCCTCCGGCATTGAAAGGATATTCCCTTATGCTGCGGGCCTGTCCTCTGAATCCGGGGAACTTGTATGCCACCTCGGCAAATTTCATGTATGTCTCAGGCGGGATCTGCTTGATCATGACCACGGACTGGTAGCCTATCCTCCTTCTGTTCCTGTGGTATTCCTGCATCTTGTCGCGAACGAAATCCGGAGTGATCTCAAGTACCTGGCACAGGGCAAGTGTGTCGAATTCTTCCACTTCCTTCGGGGTCACGAGAAGGTCGTATGCCACCTTGTTGCCTACCAGGATGTTGCCATTCCTGTCATGTATGATGCCTCTTGTGGGATATATGGTCGTATAGACCATGGAATTGTTCTCAGCATCCATCTTGTACTTGTCTTCGATGATCTGGATGCTGAAGAGTTTGGCAATGAGGATGGCTGCTGCCGTACACAGTCCGATAAGAAGTTTGTTTTCCCTGTTCAGATTCATCTGGCGCCTCCTATTTTCTGTCATCCGGTGTAAGGATGTGGGTCACAAGGAGCGACAGGATCCAGTTGCAGATCATTGATGCTCCGAAACAGGTCAGATTGAACCATAGAGGACGGGTTCCGGCTCCGTCAAGAATCACATATGCGATCAGGAACAGAGTCAGTGACGTCAGAATGGCTGCAGAAACCTTTGCTGTTCCGAACTTGTTGAATGAAAAACTGTCACCCCTGTCTATCAGGTCTTCGCCGAAATATATCCTGATTATGCCTTTCCTCATCAGAGCGACGGGAATCAGGGCGGCAGCATTGAGACCGACGAGTCCCTCTGACAGCCAGTCAACAGCCAGACCGCTTGCAAAGGCGATGAACATGCATCCTATGGTGCTTATAGTCAGCGGGACGCACAATATCATGGCCGGGAGCATGCTCAGGATGACATACGGGCCGAGAGGCGAGAAATTGCACAGCATGATCTGACAGACCAGCATCAGCGAGAATAATAATCCGAAATTCTGGTTCGATCTCATTGCATGTCCTCCAGATTATTTATCTCCTCCTTGCCGAGGTTCTCCACCACGGTCACATACCTCAGGGCTCCGAAGTCTTCAAAGAGGTTTATTTCGATTTCATATGTCGCTCCGTTGACTATCCTGGAGTCTCCGGTAGTGCCTAACGGTATGTCAGGAGGGAAGATTGATGAGTAACCGCTGGTGTAAACCGTGTCCCCGTGATGGAATTCGACGTGGTGAGGTATCTCCCTGAGGACGGCTCCGTTGCTGCTGTAGCCGTTCCATGCCATCGGGCCCACCGCTCCTTCCTTGCCGAGACGGGCACTGATGTTCATTTCATGATTCTTGAACGACCTGGCATATGAATATTTCCTTCCCACAGCGTCAATGACTCCGATGGCTCCCTTTCCTGTGATCACGCCCGCACCCTTTGACACACCGTCATCTGAGCCCTTTCCGATGATGATGTAGTTGTGCTGGGTGTTGTTGCTGATCTTCACGATGGTAGCGGGAATGTATCTGAAATCTCCGGCAATGCCTTCCGGTGACGTGTTGCGCTGGGATGAAAGACTGTCTGCCATCATGGATTCCAGCTCGGCGATACGGATTCTGAGCTCATGGTTGTCCTGTGCAAGCGCGTCATTTCTTTTCTTGAGTGAAAAGTAATGCCTTACGTTCTGGGCTCCTCCCCATACTGTCGCGCTGAAGGCATGGGCTCCTTTCGAGAACCATACGTTCTGGATGGTTCCGTTGTTACGGAGCATATTCAACGCAGCTACCTCCAAAAGGATGAAGATAGCTGCATTGATGACATGATATATTATATTGCTTCTACGCAAGGTATTATCTCATGAGGAATGTATAGTTCTCCGTATTCTTGAGTGCGAGACATGTGCCTCGTGCCACAGCCCTGAGCGGGTCTTCTGCAACATGGAACGGAATGTTGATCTTCTCGGTAAGACGGTCAGCGAGTCCTCTGAGGAGGGATCCGCCGCCTGCGAGATGGATGCCGTTCTCCACGATGTCCGCATAGAGTTCAGGAGGTGTCTGCTCGAGAACGTGTATGATGCCGCTTTCGATACGTGCGACAGACTTGTCAAGGCAGTGTGCGATCTCCTGATGCGTGATCGTAGCATGTACAGGGTGTGCGGTCATGAGGTTGGGACCTGTGATCGCATATGGCTCCGGCTCGTTCTCGATGTTAGGAATTACGGCTCCGATCGCGATCTTGATCTTCTCTGCGGTGATCTGACCCACCTTGATGTTGTGCTGCTGACGCAGGTACATCTGGATGTCGTTAGTGAACACGTCACCTGCTACCTTGATCGAATCCTGAACAACGATACCGCCGAGAGAGATGACGGCGATTTCAGTTGTACCACCTCCTATGTCAACTACCATGTTTCCCTTAGGTGCCTCGACGTCAAGGCCGATACCGAGGGCTGATGCCATAGGCTCATAGATGAGATATACGTCACGTCCTCCTGCGTGCTCTGTAGAGTCGCGTACTGCACGGATTTCCACTTCGGTACTTCCCGAAGGGATGCCTACCACGATCTTGAGGTTAGGAGTGAAGAGAGATCTGCGTTTGCTGTTTACCTGCTTGATGAATCCGCGGATCATCATCTCGGCCGCGTTGAAGTCGGCGATGACTCCGTCCTTGAGAGGTCGGATGGTCTTGATGCCCGGATTCTCCCTTTCCTGCATGAGCTTCGCCTTCTGTCCGAGGGCGAGAGCCTTGCCGGTGCTGTTGTCGATAGCCACGATGCTCGGCTCGTCAAGAACGATCTGGTCATTCTGGAAAATGACCGTATTCGCCGTGCCGAGGTCGATCGCAAGCTCCTGTGTCAAAAATGAAAATCCCATATCTTTTGTATCTTTTTTTCGATTAAATAAAATAGCGCGTAAAATTACAAAAAAACTCCCAATAAATGAGGTTAAATTTTCATAAACTCTTATTATTTTTGTGAAAACGAAAATATGATGATGGAAAGGAAGAAATTTGTGATAATCATGGCGGCAGGAAGCGGCACCAGAATGGGAGCGGACATGCCCAAGCAGTTCCTCGAACTTGATGGCAAGGCCATACTTCAGAAGACCATAGAGGTTTTCCTTGAAGCCTGTCCCGGAATTTCGGTGATCACGGTTCTTCCGCAGGATCATATCGCTTACTGGAGAAATTACTGTCTTGAACGAAACTTCATATGTCCTCAGATTCTCGTGCATGGAGGCATAACACGCTTTCATTCAGTACGTAACGCCTTGGAAAGAGTTCCTGACGGTGCTGTAGTGGCCGTTCATGACGGTGTGCGTCCTCTTCTGTCTCCCGGTCTGGTCAGGGATATCTTCAAGAAGGCTGAGGAAAAGCCTGCTGTCATACCGGTGGTTCCGTGCGTCGATACGATGAAGGTACTTGAGATGAAGGACGGGGAACTTTCGGCGATTCCTGGAGCAACGGCTGACCGTTCGGTTCTTTACGGAGCCCAGACGCCTCAGGTCTTTCATTCCGAAATCCTGAAGGAGGCTTATTCCATGGCATATGACACGTCGTTCACAGATGACGCTTCAGTCCTTGAGAAATATGGAAAAAGCCTCTCGTTCATGATAGGCGAGAGGCTTAATATAAAGATAACCACAAGGGAAGACCTTCTGCTTGCCCGGGCTATGATTTCCTTGAACAAGGATTAGTCCTTGTATTCTTTCCTGCTTTTCTTTATGCTGGCCGAGAAACTGGTGTTCTGATACTCCTTTACCCATACCTGACGTTCGATCGCCTGGTCGAGCGATATCTGAGTCTCTGTCTGCTGCACATAAGGTATCTTCTGAATCGTGTTCAGGAGGATCTGCATGAGGTGATCATGGTCGAAGCAGAAGAGTTTTATAAGCAGTGCGTGCTTTCCGGTTACAAAATGACACTCCACAATCTCGGAAATCTTCTTGAAAGACTCTATTACCTCAGGGTATTTGTTAGCTTCCGAAAGCGATACGCTTACAAATGCACATACGTTCAGTCCGAGTGCCTGAGGCTTCACGAGAAGTCGTGAGCCCGTAATGACGCCGTTTGTCTCTAACCTTTTGACTCTCTGGTGGATAGCTGCTCCTGATACACCGCACTCACGTGCTATCTCGAGGAATGGCATTCTGGCGTTCTTGACCAGGAACGAAAGTATCTTCTGGTCAATGTGGTCTATCTGATAGTTCGACATAATGTAACAGTTTATAACGTTTCCGACCGCTAATTTAGTGACAAAATATAAAATGTCAAAAATTAGCGGTCGAAAAATAACATTTTTTAATATTACTTACGTCTTTTCTTACGCCCTGTAGGTTCTGTCGATGCTATGATTTCCTTGCACTTATCTTCTGTAAGCTCTGCAGGGTCAGTTCCCTTAGGTATCTTGTAGTTGTTTCCGGCGTGCTTGATATATGGGCCGTAAGCTCCGTTTATGACCTGTATGTCACTGTCCTTGAACTCGGAAATCAGACCTCCGGTATTGCTGCTGAGACTGTCTGTTATGAGCTTTATGCATGTGTCGAGATCGACCTTGAGGGGATCGGTTCCTCTTGGAAGAGACACATTCTTTCCGTTGTATTTGAGGTATGGACCGAAGCGTCCTTTAGTACATATGATATCTATTCCTTCATACTGGCCTACTGTGCGTGGGAGCTCGAAAAGCTTCAGAGCCTCTTCAAGGGTGATGCTTTCGATGAGCTGACCTGGAGCCAGACTTGCATACTGTCTGTTCTCGCCGTCACCTTTCTGGACGTAAGGTCCGTACTGGCCGAAACGTGCCACAAGCGGCTGTCCGTCAGAAGGATCCATGCCAAGATCACGGCTGACATGGCTGTATTCCTTGTTGGAAAGCGTCTCCTGTATCCTGGTATGGAAAGGACCGTAGAAGCTGCTTATGACGCTGTTCCACTCCTGTTCTCCTTCTGCAATGCTGTCGAAATCCTTCTCCACATTGGCTGTGAAGCTGTAGTCCATTACGGTTTCGAAGTTCTTTGTCAGGTAGTCGGTCACTATCATTCCGATATCCTGAGGCAGAAGCCTTCCCTTCTCGGCTCCGACTGTTTCGGTCTTGGATGCCGACTTGATGACTCCGTTCTTGAGAGACAGGTTGGTCACGCTGTGCTTTTCTCCCGGCTTGTCTCCCTTGATGATATATCCTCTTCCCTTTGTGAGGGTCGAGATGGTAGGGGCATATGTTGAAGGACGGCCGATGCCGAGTTCTTCAAGCTTCTTAACGAGAGTGGCTTCAGAATAGCGGGCCGGAGCTGAAGTGAACTTGCACTCTGCGGTGATGCCGTTTTCATGCATTTCAGCTCCTGTGTTCATTTCAGGAAGTATGATCATCTCGTCGTCCTGTGACGGTTCGTCAGTACTCTCCATGTACAGCTTGAGGAAACCATCGAACAGAACCTGGCTGGCCTGTACGTTGAATTTTTCCTCACCCTTGTCTGAAGATACCTTTATATCGGTCTTGAGGATGCGTGCGTCAGACATCTGTGATGCGACCGTACGCTTCCAGATGAGCTCGTAGAGCTTCTTTTCCTGAGGAGTTCCTTCGATTTCGGTATTCTCGATATATGTAGGACGGATCGCCTCATGAGCCTCCTGGGCACCTTTGGCCTTTGTCTTATACTGCCTTACCTTTGAATATTCCTCACCGAAATTATCGCATATGTATTTCTTGGCGGTGTTGATGGCCAATGAGGAAAGGTTGGTGGAGTCGGTTCTCATGTAAGTGATGAGTCCGTGCTCATACAGCCTCTGTGCGATGCTCATGGTCTGACTGACTGAAAGCCTGAGCTTTCTGGCAGCCTCCTGCTGGAGTGTCGAGGTGGTGAAAGGGGCGGCCGGAGTCCTTGTTCCCTCCTTCTTCTCGATGCTGCTTATCGTGAATCTTGCTCCGATCTGTCTCTCAAGGTATTCGCGGGCAGATTCCATGTCAGGGAAGCGTCTGTCAAGCGTCGCCTTTACAAGAGTCTTTTCAGGAGTACCCTCAGGATGGAAGATAGCGTCGATCCTGTAGTATGATTCATGGTTGAAAGCGAGGATCTCCCTTTCCCTATCTACTACAAGGCGCAGGGCCACAGACTGGACGCGGCCAGCGGAAAGCTTCGGCTGTATCTTTCTCCACAATACGGGTGAGAGCTCGAAGCCTACGAGTCTGTCAAGCACTCTGCGTGCCTGCTGTGCGTTCACCAGGCTCATGTCGATTTCGCGAGGATTCTCGATTGCGTTGAGAATGGCTGTCTTTGTGATTTCATGGAATACGATACGCTTCGTATTTTCAGCCTGCAGTCCGAGAGTTTCGTAAAGATGCCATGAAATAGCCTCTCCCTCTCGGTCTTCATCGGATGCGAGCCATACGGTCTCTGCCTCCTTTGCCGCCTTCTTCAGGTCAGCTACAACCTTCTTCTTGTCTGCGGGAATGACGTAATCCGGCTGGAATCCGTTTGCAACGTCTATGCTGAGTTCGCTTTCGTGAAGATCACGTATGTGTCCGAAGCTGGACTTCACTGTAAAGTCCTTTCCGAGAAATTTCTGAATTGTCCCAGCCTTCGCCGGGGACTCTACAATAACAAGATTTTTTCCTTCCATCATGCTCTAAAACCTCCAGTTTTTCAAAAGAAAGTGCAAAGTAAGGCACAAATCGGGCAATTTTCCAAATTTTGTTGTTAATTTTGTCATCTTGTACCGGGGTGTTCCGGACTGTCACCTAAAGGTGACTTTTTATAAAGAAAATTATGATATTATGAAAGATACGACAAGAAAGAAGATTGTCAGATGGTTCTGGGGTCTGTTCGCTGCAGGAGTCATGGCTGTTGTCCTGCTTCTTGCTGCTGTATGGGCCTTTGCAGACATACCTTCGTTTGAGGAGCTTGAGAATCCTGACAGCAAGCTCGCAACCCAGGTGATTTCGGCTGATGGAGAGACCATCACGACCTTCCATATCGAGAACAGATCATTCGTCACATATGACGAGCTTTCACCGAATCTGGTGAATGCCGCTGTCGCGACAGAGGATGTCCGTTTCTATAACCATTCGGGAATAGACTTCAAGAGTCTCGGACGTGTAATCTTCAAGACCTTGCTTGGAGGTGATTCCAGCCAGGGAGGAGGAAGTACCATCACCCAGCAGCTCGCCAAGACCCTCTATCCGCGTGAGGATGTCAGCAGCAGGATCCCGGGTGTGTCCATGCTCAAGATGGTCTGGATCAAGCTGAAGGAGTGGATTACAGCCGTGAAGCTGGAGCGCAACTACACGAAGGAGGAGATTATGAACATGTACATGAATCAGGTCTTCTTCGGCAGCAACGCATATGGAATCAAGGCCGCTGCACAGACATTCTTCGGAAAGAATCCTATAGATCTCACCGTAGAGGAAAGTGCTACGCTCGTGGGAATGGTCAACAAGCCTACACGATATAATCCCGCTCTCAATCCTGACAAGTCCCTGACCAGAAGGAATTTCGTCATATCTCAGATGGCTAAGGCCGGATTCATTACTGAAACGGAGCGTGACTCGATCGTCCAGGTCCCTATTACCCTTTCATATCAGATACAGGACCATAATGCCGGTATCGGACCATATTTCAGGGACATGCTCAGGCGTACCATGAACGCGAAGGAGCCTAAGCGCTCGTCATACAACCAGTATGAGGATTATGTCGTGGATTCCCTTCTTTGGGCTGATGACCAGCTCTACGGATGGCTCAACAAGAACAAGAAGGCTGACGGAACATCATATAATCTTGACAAGGACGGTCTGAGGATATATACCACCATCGACTCCCGTATGCAGAAATATGCTGAAGAGGCCGTTGCGGAGCATCTTGGAAAAGACCTTCAGAAGAGTTTCTGGAGGGATCTCAGATGGAAGACCAACAAGCCTTTCTCGAATGATGTCGATCAGCAGACCATCGATCAGCTCATGAAGCAGGCGAGACGCTGGAGCGACAGATACCGTATCATGAAGAACAACGGTGCATCCGAGTCGCAGATACGCAAGAGCTTCGACGAGCCGGTGAAGATGAGGGTGTTCGCATGGAACAAGAACGGCTACATCGATACCGTGATGACTCCGAATGACTCCATTAAATACTATAAGTCGCATCTTCGCGCGGCATTCATGGCTATCGAGCCGGAGACAGGACATGTCAAGGCATATGTCGGCGGACCGAACTACCGTTATTTCAAATATGACAATGTACGTCAGGGCAAGCGCCAGGTGGGATCGACCATCAAGCCTTTCCTTTATACTCTTGCCATGCAGGAGGGCATGAGCCCATGTGACAAGGTGGTGAACGTGCCGCAGACCTTCATAGTCAATGAAGACGAGACATGGACACCGGCAAGTACGGACAAGGATGAATGGATCGGTCAGACAGTCACTTTGAAATGGGGACTGACGAAGAGTTCGAACAACATTTCAGCCTATCTCATGAAGCAGTACGGCCCTGAGGCTATGGTCGAGATGATGAGGAAGATGGGTATCGGATGTTACCTCGACCCTGTCAACTCGCTTTGCGTGGGAGCAGCGGATATATCTGTATATGAAATGGTTGCGGCATATAACAGCTTCCCTTCACGCGGAGTGTATGTGTCTCCGATTTTCGTTACCAGGATAGAGGACAGCATGGGTAACGTGCTGGGTGAATTCAATAATCAGAAGCGTGAGGCCATCAGCGAATATACAGCCTTCCTTATGGCGAACCTCATGCAGGGAGTCGTGAACAGCGGTACGGGAGTCCGTCTGCGTGCAAAGTATGGCCTTAAGGGAGAGATCGCCGGAAAGACAGGAACGACAAATGACCAGTCCGACGGATGGTTCATCGGATATACCCCTTCGCTGACGGCAGGCGTGTGGGTCGGTGCGGAAGACCGTCAGGTTCACTTCGAATCACTTTCTCTCGGAGGCGGATCGAACATGGCCCTGCCTATCTGGGGACTCTTCATGCAGAAGTGCCGCAAGGATGCCTCTCTCAAGATGGATGAGAATGAGACATTCATAGCTCCTCCGGGCATATCCCTCAATCTGGATTGTGACGGAAGCGATGCGGATGCTTCCGTGAAGGCTGAGGAAAGTACAGATTATTTCTTTGAATGATGAAGAACATTGCAGTAATATATGGAAGCGACTCTTCCGAGTGGGAGGTGTCGGTAAGAAGCGGAGAGTTTACCGCTTCACAGATGGATGGTGAAAGATATGATGTCTATGAGATATTTGCCAGATTCGGCGAATGGTCTCTGGCGGCATACAGGAAGGGAGGCTCTGAAAGGCATGTCTTCCCGGATGGTTCGCGTCCGCAGATCGACAAGACGGATTTTTCCGTAATGCTTGACGGCGTGAAGGTGAAGTTTGAATATGCTTATATCATGCAGCATGGAACCCCTGGAGAGAACGGTCTCATGCAGGGTTATCTCGAGATGCTGGGCGTGCCTCACAGCGGATGCAACGCCTTTGTGTCGTCTATCACCTTCGATAAGTTCTCATGCAAGAGCTACCTCAAGGACGTTGACTTCGTAAAATGTGCCGACGATATTTTCCTGCGTAAGGGAGAGGCTGTAGAAGGACTGGCACAGAAGGCTGCCGACAGGCTGGGGCTTCCTATGTTTGTCAAGCCTACGGACGGAGGAAGCAGCTTCGGAGTGACCAAGGTGAAGTCTGTCGAGGATTTTGACAAGGCTGTGGAATATGCCTTCTCCGAGGGAAACATGCTCATAGCCGAGGCTGCGATAGTGGGACGTGAGCTTACATGTGCCGTTTATCAGAAGGGTGGCGTGAATGTGGCTCTTCCTGTGATTGAGATCATTACCGAAAACGAATTCTTCGACTACGAGGCTAAATACAACGGACACAGCAAGGAGGTATGTCCGGCTCAGATTCCGGATGCTCTCAGGATCGAGATACAGGAGACTTCGAAGAAGATATATGCACATCTCGGCTGTTCCGGACTGGTACGTGTGGACTATATCTGTGCCGAGGACGGCCTTTACTTCCTTGAAGTCAATACGATACCGGGAATGACCTCCGCTTCTCTCGTACCTCAGATGGTCCGTGCGGCAGGAATGGACATGACATCTTTCCTTACTGCAATCATTGAAAATTCATAAGCCTGCCTTCGTACTGACCCGGGACTGTCATTATATGTATCTCAGAGATGTAATAAGGAAAGGTGTTGAAGCTCTCTCGCCGCTTTATCCTGAAAGGGAGGCACGCGAGATGGTTTTTGCATTGCTTGAGCATTATCTGGGAACCAAGCGTCATACACATGTGATCGAACCGGAATATGAGGTTGGTGTCGAGGAGGCATCTGCTGCTTTAGCGGCATTTGACAGGATGGCCTCCGGTGAGCCGCTTCAGTACGTCACAGGAATTGCCGATTTCTATGGGCGTCAGTTCCACGTGACTCCCGATGTCCTCATTCCACGTCCTGAGACAGAACTCCTTTGCCGTAATGTGCTGGATATATCAGGGAGTGCCGGTTCTCAGAAAACCAGGATCCTGGATCTCTGTACAGGCAGCGGGTGCATCGCATGGACGCTGGCGCTTGAACTGCCTGGCTCTGAGGTTACCGCTGTTGATATCTCCGATGGGGCATTGGAAGTCGCTGCATGTCAGGATTTTACTGATGAAATATCCCTTTCCGGTGCTCTTGCTCCGGATTTCGTCAAAGCAGATCTTCTGTCTCCCGAGATTTCTTTATGTCATCCTGAGCGAAGCGAAGGATCTTTTCCCAGCCATTTCGACATACTCGTCAGCAATCCTCCGTATGTCATGGAGTCAGAAAAGGCTCTGATGAGACCTAATGTCCTTGATCATGAACCTCACCTCGCTCTTTTTGTATCCGATGAAGATCCTCTGATATTCTATAGGGCGGTAGCAGAATGGGCGCTTCAGCTTCTGAGGCCCGGTGGTTATGGAATCGTCGAGATAAATGAGGCCCTTGCATCCGGAACAGAGGACATATATCGCGCCGTTGATTTCATCGATGTACATACCATAAAGGATCTGAATGACAAGGACAGGTTCGTGTTTTTCCGGAAAAGCGATGTTCCACGCTGATTTCGTGGAACAATTAGTTTCATTTTTATAAAAAATCAAACTAATATTCACATATGAATATGGCATCTGCATATCTGTAGAGCCGATTTTTGAAATTAGCCGTTTACTTTTTGAGTAAACGGCTAATTGTCTTGAACTTTGCATCAGAAAAAATGAAGAAGAGTATGGAAAGAATGATGACGGTTGTTGCTGCGGCCTTTGCTCTGATCATTACCGCAGCGTCGTGCGAGATTCTGGACAATGATCCGGACAAGCATGTCAGTGAAAAGGAAGATTCTACATATGTCGGTCTGGAAGAAGTGGCTCAGATACTGTCCTTGATCCCTCTGCAGAAAAATCATATCCATGAAGTGTATTCTGCGGTCACTTCTTCTTCCGGCAATGGATATGACGAGGAATATACCATGAAGGATCTGTTCCAAAGCCCTGGAGCCGGGGTGGGAGACAGTGAGGTCAAAGGAGGAACCCTCTATGATGATCCACTCAGGAATCTCATAGAAGATGCTGTAAGATCTCTGTGCGAGACTAAGGCGGAAGGGTGGTCCTGGACGGATCCTGATGGTTTTCTGAATGCTTTGACTGAATCGGATATTCAGATATATTGGCCTTTTTCGGAAGAATGGGACGGCAGGACGATGCCTGTCATAACATTCGATCCGGAAGATGGGTCGGAAGTCAATGTTGGTTACAGGTTTTTGGACGATGATGGTTTCCGCCGAGTGGAAGAGATAGTTGTTGATGAGGCGGTTGCAGCAGTGGAGCCGGTCTGGGTTGTGAACAGGAATTCGGATGCAGGATTTACTACACTTGAGATGTTGAGGAGGGAGGATCCGTGTTGGGGAGAAGGAGGCGGAAACATTGTCGTCAGACCTCAGACGAGATCAGAGAAGCCGATGAAGGCTCTGATTCTCAGGGATTTCACGATGAAAAGGAATTATGATTCATGGTTTGCCGGAGCGTCGGAGTTCTTCGTCAAGATCGGCTACATGGAGGATTTTACAGCAACTACGGAGGCTGAGCTCAGACTTTATGAACCGACTGTGACGGACTTCATGATTGTAGTAAAGAGGAATCAGGTGGGAATACCTCAGAATTTCAATGCTATTCTGATGTCTGACTGGTCTGAGAATGCCGATGCCTGCGCATTCATGATCACAGAAGATGACGGAGGCACGCGGACTGAATGGTCCAGCAAGGCCAAGGTCTTTGTGGCAGGCAAAAGCTATGGAGTGGAGATAAGTATTCCTATGAATGAAAGGGATGATGTCGTGTGGAGGGGAAAGCTGGCCGGTACATGGCTTGAGAGATGCAACGGCGAATCATGGCCTTTCGGAGATGTTGACCTGACGTTCGAGGTTGTGCAGATCTAAGCTTCGACAACAGTCATCTCGCAGTTTCTGCAGTCGAAATGCAGGGCGAAGCGTTGACCGTTGTTCAAAAGGAACAGAGGCTTGATGTTTCTGCAGCCGTGATGTACGGGGCAGATTCCCAGCTCATATCTGATGCAGTACTTTGTCCTCATCAGCTCTGCCGAAGGTTCGTGAGTGAGTTCATATGCTTCAGCAATATCGACTGAAGCACCGGCTTCAAGATATAATTGTTTGGAAAGGTGATTTGAAATATTGTTTTGGTAAACGGTGTCTTTCTGAGGGAACGGTTTCGTTACTTTTCCCGGCTTCCTCAGAAGGATGCCTTTCTTTCCGCATGGCCTTGAATCCAGTAATTCGGCAAGTTTTCTTCTTATGGCATTCAAAGATGCTGAAGTCATGAACGGGAGGCCCTGACCGGCTGATATATCCCCGATGAGGAATCTGTATCCGCCTGTTGACTTCCCGATCTGTCCCTGGATCATCTCCATCATCCTGCCGAAGTTGTTTGCAGTCTGGTCACCTGCCTGAAATACCTCGGAAACGGAACGTCCGTCTTCGCTGAGTGCAGTGGCAGAGACTGACCATATTCCATCCTTTGATGAAAAATCCAGAGATACTGCAGCTGAAATGCTGCGCTGGCAGACCTGTCTTTCTATTTCCTTTTCAAAAGCCTGGTTTATGTTTCTGAATATGACGGCTCCTGTGAACAGGGAACCGTTGCTTTTGCATCTGATCGTATTGCCTGAACATACGTCACCACGGAATCCTGCGACGCTTCCGTCTCTGGCGACGAATGAAAAACCGTCACCGTTGTTCAGTACGATGTCCCTTCTTCTCAGCTTCAGCACGACAGAAGACCTTTCCTTGTTCAGCCCGGTGACTACGCCGATTTCTTCTCCCATCGACTTTGCGGCATCCATTGACGCCCACTTTCCTCGCCTGCCGTCGATGAAAAGCTCGGTATAGCCGCGGTTGAATGTCTTTGTCGTATCGGGAGTGAACCCTCCGGTTACCTGTCCGTATGATCCTCTTTCGTAATCTTCAGGATTTCTTCTTACTATTTCGTCCAAAGCAAGCGAATAGTCCCTTACGACGTTTCTTACGTAGGATTCATTCTTCAGGCGGCCTTCAATCTTGAATGACGTGATACCGGCATCAGCCAGATCTTTCAGTCTTGCCTTCAGATTGTAGTCCTTGAGAGAAAGCAGGGCCTTGTCCTTGACCAGAACCTTTCCGTCCGAGTCAATAAGGTCATAACGTGAACGGCAGGCCTGGATACATGCACCTCTGTTGGCGCTCCTGCCGGCTATCTTTTCCGAAAGGTAGCACTGGCCGCTGTAGCAGACACATAAGGCTCCATGAACGAAGAATTCCAGTTCGCAGCTTACTGCCTTGCGGATGGCCTTTATCTGATCCAGCGACAGTTCCCTTTCAAGAATCAGCCTTGAGAATCCCAGGCCTTCAAGGAATACTGCATGTTCCGGTGTCCTGATCGCGCACTGTGTCGAGGCATGGAGAGGAATGCGGAAATCTTCCTTCATGTTTCCGATTCCTTCAGATGCCATCTTCACGACGGCCATATCCTGTACTATCAGAGCGTCGGCTCCGGCTTCCTGCACATCCAGCATCTGCCTGTATGCGGCCTCGAGTTCGTCGTCATATAGTATCGTGTTCAGAGCCACGAATATACGTGCTCCGAATCTGTGGGCATGACTGCACAGCTTCCTGATGTCATCGATGGAGTTGCCTGCAGCCTGACGCGCTCCGAACTGTGGTCCGGCAATATACACAGCATCGGCACCGCAGTCTATTGCCGCGATGCCGATCTGTGCGTCTCTTGCCGGAGCAAGCAGTTCAAGCTGTCTCATTCCTTAGAGGGTCTTGAGCTGCTCCTGTGCTGTAGCACCGAACTGAGGATCATTTACGATCTTCTCATAGTACTCCTTAGCCTTGGCCTTGTTGCCAGCCTGCTGATAAAGAACTGCGATTGTGCAGATGATTCCGCCTGCATCCTTTGCGTTAGGAGTAACCTCAAGATACTTCTCGTATGCTGCGATGCACTCGTTGTTCTTTCCGAGCTTCTGAAGTGCGCTTGCTGTAAGCTTGTAAGCGTTACCGTTCTCAAGAGCCTCGTTTGACTTTGCAGCGAAGTCGATAACTTCCTGATAGTTCTTTGCCTTGTTGCTTGCCTGAGCCTTCTTGAGGTAGATGTTAGAGAGGATCTTGGCAGCATTCTTCTCCTGACCGTTGGCCTTTGCAGTCTCGAGAGCAGTGATAGCCTCGTCAAGCTTGCCTGAGTTCATGTAAGCCTGTCCGAGCTGGATTGCTGTAGCACCGTTTGCAGGGTCCATCTCAAGAACCTTTGTGAAGCATGTGATAGCTGTAGCGAAGTCCTTTGCCTTCATGGCAGCCTTACCCTCTGTGTTGAACTTGAGCATCTCGGTCTGACCGATGAGGTCAGCAGCCTCAGTTGCAATTTCAGCCTCGCCGTAACCCTCTGCAACTTCCTTTGCCTGCTGGAATGCTGTGATTGCACCGTCAAAGTCCTTTGCGTTATAAAGATCCTTTGCCATGCTGAGGTAAGCCGAGCAGATAGCCTTCTTGCAGTTTGCTACAAGGTCTGCACCCTCATCACCAAGAGCCTCACCCATTGTAAGAGCTGACTGGAAATACTCGATGGCAGCGCTGTTGTTGCCCATCTGGAGCTCCATAGCACCATTGTTGTAAGACTCGGTAGCCTGGTTGATGTCCTGTGCTGAAAGCACGCCAGCTGTCATTGCGACTGCTGCAAAAAAGAGGAAAATCCTTTTCATAGTAATCGATTTTATTTTAATGAATTATTGTCCATTTTACCGCATAATGTTATGCAAAATGCAAAAATAGGAATTTTTTATCGTATTTTTGCAATCAGCAATAGGAAATATTTATGAGTTCAGGTTATAGACAGATATTTACAGTACTTGCGACGTTATTGTTGGCAATAACCATGCCAGCGCAGGAGATTCCGGTTCTTCCGGATGATCCTTCTGTTCTGAAGGGTGTGATGCCTGACGGAATGGCTTATTATCTTGTGTCGAATCCCACAGACAAGGGAACTGCGGACTTCGCTCTCGTGCAGAAGACAGGATATATGTCTGTTCCTGATTCCCTTTCCGGAAGGATAAATGAAATCGCCAGAGAGGCACTGAAAGAACTTCCAAGATTCAGACCTTCAGATACGCATTCCTTTCTCTCCCGTCATGGAATCGCCCCCGGAAGATCTGGTTATGTCAAGGTTACGGAAGATGCAACAGTGTTTCGTCTTGAAAATGTCTCTCTTTCGGACGGGACAGCGGTTCTTGACTCTGCTCTGCTGATGCTTATGGATATAGCCGACAGGGCATCCTGGTCTCGGGATGAAGTCCTCCGCAATTGGTATGCTCCTGCAGATCAGGCAATAATCGTTTCCGGTGACATCGATGCAAAGGCGGTTGCGGGGAAACTTGTCAACATGTCCTATATGATTCCGGCAAAGGAGCAGCTTGCCCGTCCGGTTCATGTATGGCAGGAGCACGAAGATATGGTCTTCATTGCCGACACGTCCGCTCTTTCTCCGGTTACGGATATTTCCATGACATGGGTGTCGCAGAGGGTTCCTCGGGAATATATGAACACTGTCCAGCCTGCCATGTTTGAAATGGCTGTGAATACCTTGGGGGAAATTACCGTCGGGAGAATCCGCAAATCCCTGGAGGATAAGGGGATAGGGGTATATGACGTATATTACGAACATGTGTGCAGCGAATCTTCTCCATATGACGATGCATTTGCTGTCCATGCCGTTGTCCGAAGTCAGGATGCAGAAGAGACGCTTTCGGCAGTAACTGAGGTCATGGCGTCCATAGATGCGGCTGGTGCCGGAAAGGATGAGTATCTTCTCGCGGAAGTGATGTGCCTCGAAGAAATGGAACAGGGAGCTTTCGATGCAATGAAGATGAATTCGGATTATGTTGACAGATGCATGAATTCCTTCCTGTACAACTCATCTCTTGCCTCCCCTAAGGAAAGGCTTGACTTTCACAGATCACGCAATCTCCCGGATTCGATGCGTCTGAGACTTTTCAATGACATTGCCATGGCCCTGCTGGACAGTTCGGCCAATCTTACAGTAAGATGTAATGGCGATTCCCTTGTCCTCAGAACGATCTTCGACTCTGTCTGGAGAGCTTCTGCGGCGAAGCCCGGCCTGCATCCTTCTGCTATGAACATGACCGATACGGTAAGCTTTCCGGGTCCTTCTCCGAAGGTAAGGTTGAAGACTTCTAAGAAAGAACATGTCTCGGGAGGAACAATATGGACATTCTCGAACGGCTTCAAGGTCATCTACAAGAAGATGAAGTCGGACCGAATGTACTATACCATGGCGGTCAACGGAGGATATGGCAGCATAAAGGGACTGGAGGCCGGTGAAGGGGCGTTCATCTCCGATTATCTCGATCTATGTCATATCGCGGGGCTGAAGGCCGGCACATTCAAGGATATTCTCAGAAGAGAGGGCATATCCATGGATATGACTGTCAATCTTTCCAATACCATGATCGGAGGATATGCTCCGGTTGACAGGATGCAGCTCCTGCTCAGGTCTCTGCTTGCTGTCGCAAATGAAAGGACAAGGGATGACAGGGCTTTCGGTTATTACAAGGAGTGCGAGAATCTTGCGCTGGAGTTTGATGAAGGCAGCTTCAAGGCAAGGATGACTGCCATAGACAGCATCATGTGTCCGGATTACAGATATTCTCCATACAAGTCTGCCGGAAAGATGACGGCCGGATTCCAGGACAAGGTGGAGGGTTTCCTTGACGATATGTCTTCAAGAATGAACGACGGAGTGCTTGTCCTTGTGGGAGATATGGATGAGGAAAGGCTGAAGAAGCTTCTTTCGGAATATGCAGGTGGGTTCAGGACTCAGGATGTGGCATTCAGAAGGCCGGTAGTCAGGTATCAGCCTGTTTCAGGATGGTCCACATATACGGTCGAGGGTGACAGGAACTGCCTGGATGTGGTAGTTTCTGCCAGAATGCCGGTGACTGCGGAGAATTACATCGCCGCCGATCTTGCAGCTTCTGTCCTGAAGCGCAGGCTGACGGAGGTTCTGACTGACTCGGGAATGCATGTGGATGTCACATATAATTGCAGGATATATCCGGAAGAAAGGCTTAATGTGGTCATTTCCCTGTCGGAAATATCTCCGGAGGGCTTTGCTTCCGGTCATGTTACCGATACTCCGATAGAGGCTCTCGCAAAAGTTCGTCCGGTGCTTTCGGAACTTGACGTCATGGAGGTGAGCGACGATGGACTCAAGTACTTCAAGGACAGACTGAAGAACATGATATCCATTGAAATGAAGGATCCGGCATATTGGGTGGATGCCATCGTGCTCAGATATCTCGACGGAAAGGATCTGTCAACCAATTATGCATCGAAGATAGATGCTGTGAATGCGTCAAGGGTCCAGTCGGTTCTGGACATGCTCGATGCAGGATCCAAGGTGGAATATGTAACAAGCAAGAAATATTGATTATGTATCACGGAACAATAATCCAGATTGATGACTGCCTCGTTTCAGAGGAGATACTTACAGAGTATTTTGCATGTGATTATGAAAAATGCAAGGGCTGCTGCTGTGTTATCGGTGACAGCGGTGCTCCGATGGAGGAATGCGAGGCTGAGGCCATAGAAAAGAACTATCATATATTCTCTCCGATCATGTCTGATGAGGGTCGTGCTGCTGTAGCTGCGAAAGGATTTTATGAGATCGATATGGATGGTGACATGGTCACCCCTCTCGTTCCAGGCAGCGAAGAATGTGCATATACCTTGTTTGATGAGGATGGAAACTGCTTCTGCTCGATGGAGAGGTGCTGGTTCCAGGGAAAGGGCGACTTCCGCAAGCCGATTTCATGCTGGCTTTATCCGATCCGTATCACTCAGCTCAGCAACGGAACCAGGGCTCTGAACCTGCACAGATGGCATATCTGTCAGGATGCATTCGCCAAGGGTAAGAAAGAAAAGGTCCGCGTATATGAATTTCTACGCGAACCTATAGAACGATACTTCGGCGAGGAGTTCTACTCGGCCTTGTCTGAGGCTGCCAAGATGCTCAATGCGGACTCATAGTCTTCTGCATTGACTTTCAGTTCGATCTTCTCCCATGAGATAGAGGGATATGGCGATACCTCTCCGAATACTTCTGCTCTGATTCCGTTGGATTCGAGCAGACCCTTGCTTATACTGGCCAGCATGGGGTCAGCAAATTTCGCTACAGTCTTCAGGTCTTCCATGACTAAAAGATTAAATGGTTATTCTATCACTGCGCTTCATTGAGAGGCGGCAGTCTGTATTCCAGTCCTGTGGCAAAAGTGATGACATCCTTTCTGAGGCCTTCCATTGCGAATCCGTCTTCTGCCTTTCTGACAGTGATCCTGTCCTCACCCATCTTTGATATCTTCGCGATGATGTCCCTGCGTCTGAAGGTCACTGCATCGGCGGTTTCGGTTTCGAGCTTGAAAGGCTTCTCGCTGAAATATTTCACAGCCGCATTCCTGACGTCATCCCATGAACCGGTCGTCTCCAGCTTCCTGCATACGAATCCGAACTTGGGATACACTGCCGCTACCAATGCAAAAAATATGGCAATCTTCCACAAAGAGCTGTATCCGCCCTCAAAAATAGTGTCGATATTGCCCTCTACTGCTCCTATTGCGACGAGAACCAGAATGATTGCAGTCGTTAGAAATGCAAAATAAAAGAAATACTTGACTGATCTGATGAAATATTTCATGGCTTCAAATTTGCGGTGGTTTTACATGTAACATACATACAAATATAAGAAAAATCCGATATTTTGCTATCTTTGCGCGTACAAAGAGAATATTAATAATCCAAAACAGATAGAAATGGAAGAGCAGAGCTTGAAAAAGGTAATGTATGCCCTGATCGCAGTAGCTGTATTGCTTGCGGGAGGTCTGGCATTCATATGGTATCAGAAGTCGTCGCTGGTAAAGGAACTTACATTGGAGAAAGAGGAACTGACCGAGCAGATGGTCGCTCTCCAGAACGACTATGCGACATTGTCTTCTGATTATGATGATATCAATCTTCAGCTTGATTCGTCTCGTCTTGAGGTACAGATGCTCATAGAGAAGATTACAAAGACAGAAGCTACAAACAGAAGCAAGATCCGTCAGTATGAGAAGGAGCTCGGAACCCTCAGGAGCATCATGAGGAACTATATCGTTCAGATCGACTCTCTCAACACTCTCAACAAGCAGCTTACTGCAGATGCTGCAGCTGCACGTCGTGAGGCTGCCGAGAGCAGAAGAAGGCAGGAGGAACTCAGCAGGACTGTCGAGGATCTTACCGGTCAGGTGGCTGCAGGAGCCGTAATCAAGGCACGCGGCCTCAGAATGGACGCTTACAATGCTTCCGACAAGGTGACAGACCGCAGCAGCCGTGTGGTAAGACTTCTCACAACCTTGAGCCTTGTAGAGAACGATCTTGCGCCTAAGGGCCCTGTAAGGGTATATATCAGAGTCAAGGGACCGGATGGAATACTCCTTACAAATGATACCCAGAGGACATTTGAATTCGACGGTGAGCCTATGATCTGTTCTGCTTCACGTGAGGTGGATTATCAGGGCAAGGAGGTGGAACTCAGCATCTATCTCAATGATATCACCGGTTATGTCAAGGGTATTTATACTGTTGATGCATATACAGATCAGGCTCGTCTCGGGTCGGCTGAACTGATGCTCAGATAGCCGTGATATACGTCCATATTCCGTTCTGCAGGAGCTTCTGCACATATTGCGATTTCTACTCCGAGGTCGCTCCCAGATGCCGTGAGGCTGTGGATTCCCGCAGACAGGACGAGAAATTCGGACGTTTCGGCAAGGCTCTCTCTTCAGAGATTGCTATGCGCGGAACAGAGATTTCTGATGAAACAGACACATTGTATATAGGAGGTGGCACCCCATCGGTGCTGCCTCTGTCTTTTTTCGAGTCCCTGATGTCTTCTTTGCGTGAGGCAGGGCATGGAGGACCATATGATGAATTCACCGTTGAGGTCAATCCTGAGGATATAGTGGAAAAAGGTGAGGCATATGTGGAGGGACTGCTTAGACTTGGAGTGAACAGGATAAGCATGGGAGTGCAGTCCTTTGATGACGGGGTACTCAGGTTTATGAACCGTCGTCATGATGCGGAAACGGCGAGGAGAGCCTATGCGGTACTGGAGAATGCCGGGGTAAGGAATATCAGCATAGATCTTATATTCGGACTTCCGCAATTGTCTGAATTACAATGGTCTGATACATTGGAAAAGGCTATGGACATCTCTCCCTCAGGAATGCTTCCTCAGCACATTTCGTCATACCAGCTGTCTGTCGAGCCTGGCAGCATGCTTGCGAAGATGGCCGCCAAAGGCCTTTTCAAGGAAGCTTCCGACGAACTTTGCGGACGGCAGTATGAGATTCTATGTGACAGACTGAAGCAGTCAGGATATGATCATTACGAAATATCCAATTTTGCCAGACCGGGCTATAAGGCAATGCATAACAGTGCCTACTGGAGTCATGTCCCATATGTCGGATTCGGCCCTGGAGCCCATAGTTTCAGAAAGATCCCGTCGGACTCCTCTCGCTCTGGCCCTGTTATGCCGGGCCCTCGCAATTCGGGAAATATCAACGGATTCCCGGGGTGGGAGAATGCCACTTATGTCCGTCAGTGGAACCGGCCTGACCTCAATTCATATATTACGTCTCCGGCATCGGTGCAGGAACATGAGACCTTGGATGAAGAGCAGCTTATCCTTGAGAAGATCATGCTGGCCCTGCGTACTTCCGTAGGAATATCGGAGGATTTCCTGAGAAGGCATTGTGATCTGTCTGCCCTTGACAGGGCTTTCGCAACAGGAGATCTTGTTCTGAATCCTGACGGCAATGTACGCATACCTGAGTCACGTTTCTTTATCTCCGACAGTATCATTTCAGATATCGTCTGAATTCTATAAAGCAATGCAAGTTGCTGATGTATAGCGACTTATCGTATAACCCTGCCTTCCTTGACATGCAGGGTTTTCTTGTAATCTGCTGTCAGTCAGACATGTGCGCTGCTCTGTTTGTAGGCCAAATCCTATGATATTTCGACTAAAATCACTAATATTGTAGGATGAACTAACCGCATTGTTTATGGGAAACGTAAATTCTGAAAGGATTGCCGCCCTCAGGGAGATGATGGCAGAGAACGGCTGGGATGCAGTGGTGATTACCGGCTCCGATCCTCACAGCAGTGAATATCAGGCTCCTCGATGGAAGCAGGTGGAATGGCTTACCGGTTTTACAGGTGAAGCAGGGGATGTTGTCGTTACGGCGGATCATGCCGGACTTTGGACCGATTCAAGATATTTCATCCAGGCTCTTGCACAGCTTGAAGGGACCGGAGTAGAACTTCACAAGACCCGTCAGCCGGACACTGTAAGGATTCCTCAGTGGCTGTCAGGCAGGGCCAAGGTTGTAGCTGTCGATGGCTTATGTCAGAGCATCAGTGCAGTGAGTGAGATAGAAGAGTGTATCGGAGAGGGCGGAATTGTCGTTGACCGTCCGGACCTTCTTCAGGAACTATGGTCAGACAGGCCTCAGATACCGGTTACTCCTATAACAACTCTTGATGTGGAGAACTTCGGAGGAATCCCTCGCGTGGACAAGATATCATGGCTTAGGAAATGGATGCTCCTCGGCGGATATGACAAGGTGCTGCTTTCTTCGCTGGATGAGATCGCATGGATGCTCAATGTCAGAGGAACCGATATTGACTATAACCCTCTGGTGATATCGTATCTTCTTGTCTCTCAGGACTATGTGAAGTGGTTCGTGAAGAAGTCCGCTTCCGATGCTGAGCTTGATCCCGATACATCCGACAGTTTCAGCGAACTTAGGATGGACGGCGTCGAGATAGAGGACTATGATGCCGTATTCTTTGCATTGTCAGACTTCGGCGGTGATGAAACATCAGGAGTGATCTTTGTAGATCCTTCAACTCTCAATTCGAATATCCATAAATACATATGCGATTCATTCGCAACGGAATCGATAGTCTTCGGCACGTCCCCTGTAATAATGGAGAAGGCAGTGAAATGTCCGTCTGAAGTCGAGAATTTCAGACAGGCATATCTTGAAGACGGTGTAGCAATGACCCGGTTCCTTCATTGGCTTGAAACAGAGGTCGCTTCAGGCAGGGAAGTCACAGAATGGGATGCGTCAGAAAGACTGACGTCATTCAGGGCGGAGATTCCGGGATACAGGGGAAACAGCTTCGAGAATATTTCCGGATATGGCCCGAATGCGGCCCTGCCTCATTATTCCACTCCTTCGGAAGGCTCTGCCGTCATCCGTCCTCACGGTCTTTATCTGGTGGATTCAGGCGGACAGTATCTTACAGGTACGACAGATATTACAAGGACCATCCCGATGGGTGAATGCACCGATCTTGAAAAGGAGGATTATACCCTTGTGCTCAGAGGTATGATAGAGCTGTTGAGATGCGTGTTCCCGAGAGGAACTGCAGGTTGTCATCTCGATGCATTTGCAAGAATGCCTCTATGGCGTGCCAAGCGTAATTTCGGACATGGAACCGGCCACGGAATAGGATATTATCTATGTGTGCATGAAGGCCCGCAGGAATTCCGCCAGAATTTCAACAAGTATCCGATCCTTCCTGGAATGGTCATGACGGACGAGCCGGGACTCTATCGTGAAGGAATGCATGGAGTGCGTCACGAAAACACTCTCGTATGTCGTGAGGCCGGTATGAATGCATTCGGTGACTGGCTGGAATTCGAGACCATAACATGCTGCTACATAGATACATCGGCTGTCGTAAAGGATCTTCTTGGCAATGAAGCGACAGCATGGCTTAACACATACAACGAACGAGTATTTCGTACATTGTCTCCGCTTCTTCCGGATGAGACTGCAGCATGGCTGAGAGGTAAGACAATGCCGATTTAAACCTGAACGCTATGGAAACGAACTATGACGCATTGATCAACAGCAGTGTCGATGAACTGCTGGCAAAGATGTGCTGTAAATGCAGCGCACATGACATTGACAGGCTCCGTGACGCATTCGAGTTTGCCCGCGAAGCCCATAAGCCACAGAAACGCAAGTCCGGAGAACCATATATCATCCATCCGGTGAATGTGGCGCGTATCATTGCGGAGGAGCTGGAGCTCGGAGTCGATCCGGTAATCGCTGCCTTCCTTCATGATGTGGTCGAAGATACGCATTATACCATCGATGACATAAGGGAGCGATTTGGAGATGACGTTGCTTTTCTTGTGGGTGTCGTTACAAAGGAGAAGAAGGATAAATATGTCCAGTCCAAGCAAGTTGACAATTTCCGTCAGATCCTGGCATCCATGCAGTATGATGTGCGTGCATTGCTCATTAAGCTTGCCGACCGCCTCCATAACATGCGTACCCTCAGCAGCATGCGTCCGGACAAGCAGATGAAGATAGCGGGAGAGACAGACTACTTCTATGCTCCGCTTGCCAACCGTCTTGGACTTTATCATGTCAAGACAGAGCTGGAGAACCTTTCGTTCCAATACCGTTGTCCGCGTGAATATGCCCTTCTGGAGACACTTCTGGCTGAGGAATTCGAGTCTCAGCAGCCTTCCATAAAGGCCTTTACGTCCAAGATAGAGACGCTTCTGGCAGAAGGTGGCATCGTAGCCCGTACTGAAGTGCGCTACAGAAAGCCTTACAGCATATGGATGAAGATGCATGGAATAGGCTGCGATTTCGCCCACGTCGATACCAAGTATTACATAAGGGTCATATACCAGCCTATTGAACCATGGTCTGAAAAGGATACCAGTCTGCGAATATATTCCATACTCACGGATGCCTTCAAGGAACGTCCGGGCAGCGTCTCGAATTATATCGATGCTCCGAAGGAAAACGGCTATCAGAGCTTTCAGGTGAGGCTTTTAAACGACAGAGGCAAATGGGAGGAACTGCATATCTCCTCTGAGAGGATGGTTCGTAACGGACGCCTTGGCTGTGCTGCGGAGAGAACGGATGAGAATATCCAGTCATGGCTCGACAAGTTCAATGAACTGCTCAAGGAAGTTGCCGATCAGGAAGGAGGTATGGATTTCATGGACGGAGTCACATCGTCATTCTATTATGATGATATAATGGTGTTTACACCAAAGGGAAAATGCATAATACTTCCTAAGGGTGCTACAGCCCTTGATTTTGCATTCGAGATCCACAGCCGTATCGGAGAACATGCCCATTATGCCAGGATCAACGGCAAGCTCTGCTCAGTCAAGACGGTGCTGAGGAGAGGTGACTGTATCGAAATCGGAACAAGTGATTCGGTGGAGCCGGAACCAAGCTGGCTTGACCATGTGTCAACATATAAGGCCAGAAAGTACATCAGTTCGCATCTGTCACGCAGAAAGAGGATAGACTTTGTCAGATGCCCGAACTGTCATCCTCTTCCTGGTGATGAGGTGATCGGATTCAAGAATCCTGACGGATCGATTCAGATTCACAAGCGTAATTGCCAGTCGGCCATAAGGCTTGCCTCACAGCATGGCGATTCAATCGTGGCAGTGAATTTTGAAGAGGAAAGCACATGCGTATATCCTGTACGCATCAGCGTCCGTGCTATTGACCGGTATCACCTTCTCAGCGACCTTGTTGACTGCATAACAGAGAAGCTCAGGCTCTCCATGATCGGCCTCAAGACCGAAACGGCAGATCATATAGGTGTCTGTACGATTGATTTCGAGGTACATTCAATGAATGAGCTCCAGACCGCGATGGACAGCATTGCAGCCATTGACGGAGTTGACGAGGTACAGAGAATAGATATAGAATGACCGGTTATCCCCGGTTTGACCGGGGAACTTTAAAAAGAAAACAGGCTGGCAGGATTTCCTGTCAGCCGGTTTTATGCTGTGTGAATGTATTCTGTTAGAGGACTCCTCCTGGGATAACGTCATTAGCAACGAGATAACCTACGATTGCTGTGATTGTAAGACATACGCAGAGGAGAGTTGCGAGAGCCTTACCAGCCCACATGAGTCTGTTCTCCCATACCTTGTTGCTCCAGCCGATTGTCTGGAATGCGCTCCAGAAACCGTGAGTAAGGTGGAACCAGAGAGCTGCGAACCAGATGATGTAGATGATTACCATCCAGATGTTACCGAAAGTGAGCTCCATGAGTGCATATACTGACTCAGGTGCTACGTGCTCACCCTTGAACCACTCTACATACTGCATTTCAGCCCAGAAGTGTGACATGTGGAATGCTACGAAACCAAGAACGATCACACCGAGAACGAGCATGTTCTTTGATGCCCAAGATTCAGCTTTAGTCTTGTTTGCTACTGCATAACGGACCTCTCCGCGTGCCTTGTAGTTTCCATAAGAAAGGATACCTGCATAAACGATGTGTACGATGAATCCGAGTGCGAGGATCGGAACCATGATGTCGATGACAGGAGTAGCCATGAACCAGCATCCGCCGGCATACCATCCTTCACCTGCCGGTGCTCCCCATGTACCCTTGATTGCATCAATCACTGCAAAGAAGTTGATTGTAGTGTGGAGAAGCAGGAAGACGATCAGGAAAAGACCGCTGATACTCATGATGAGCTTCTTGGTAATTGAAGAAAGTGCCATAATAGTTTATAATCTTTTGTAGTTAATATTCGGTTTGAATATGCTCTTCTATCATGCAAAGATACATTCTTTCTTGGAAGTTTCATAATAATTCGATACTTTTGTTTGCTTGAAATTCTTAAATCATTAAGATTATGGGTGCATATAAACGTGTTCTTTTGAAATTGAGCGGTGAGAGCCTTGGAGGCCCTGCTGGAAAAGGTATAGATGAAAACTGGCTTGCCGCTTATGCGGAGGAAGTGGCCGAGGCTGTGAAGAACGGTCTTCAGGTTGCCATCGTCATCGGTGGCGGTAACATTTTCCGCGGTCTTCAGGGTGTAGGAAAAGGTTTTGACAGAGTGAACGGTGACAAGATGGGAATGCTTGCGACCGTAATCAACTCTCTCGGACTTGCGATGGCCATCCGTTCGGCTGGAGTGGAGGCAGAGGTCTTCACTGCGACTCCGATGATGCCTGTTGCAAGATATTATATGAGGGATGATGCTGTCGCCGTTATGGAAAAAGGCGGAGTTGCCCTTATCGCAGGAGGTACAGGAAACCCATACTTCACAACAGATTCAGGTGCTGCCTTGAGATCTCTCGAGATCGGTGCCGATGCCCTTCTCAAGGGTACACGCGTGGATGGAGTATATACTGCCGATCCTGAAAAGGATCCTACTGCCGTCAAATATGATGAACTCACTTTCGACAAGGCTATCGAGGACCGTCTCAAGGTAATGGATCAGACCGCCTTTGCACTTTGCCGCGAGGGCAATATGCCTATCATCGTGTTCGATATGAATCAGAAAGGCAACCTTACCAAGCTTGTGAAGGGTGAGAAGGTAGGTACACTGGTACATGTATAATATGGAAATCAATTAAACATTCAATACTATGATAACTAGAGCTAAAGAAATTCTGGCGGCTGCGAAGGGCAAGATGTCCAATGCTGTCACCCACCTCGACGAGGAACTCAAGACATATCGTGCAGGAAAGGCTAATCCGCTTGTATTCAACAATGTGATGGTTGATTACTATGGCAGCCCTACTCCTGTCCCTCAGGTCGCTTCGGTAACTACTCCTGACGCCAAGACCCTTATGCTTCAGCCATGGGAGAAGAAGATGATTCCGGCTATCGAGAAGGCTATCCTTGATGCCAACATCGGTCTTACTCCTTCAAACAACGGTGAGACTATCCGCTGTACAGTTCCGCCTCTTACAGAGGAGCGCCGTAAGGAACTCATCAAGAAGGCGAAGGGTGCAGGTGAGAACGCAAAGGTAAGCGTACGTAACGCTCGTCGTGATGCTATCGAGGCTCTGAAGAAGGCTAACAAGGATGGTATGCCTGAAGATCTTCAGAAGGAGTATGAGCAGCTCGTGCAGAAGGAGACAGACGCTTTCTCAAAGAAGGTCGATGAACTCGTGGCTGCAAAGGAGAAGGACATGATGACAGTTTAGTAGTCATTTCAAGTTTGTTACTTGTCATTTCGAGCTTGACGAGAAATCTATATCAATTTTTTTACTATATTTGTAACCGTAATGGGAACTTATCGATTTAGCAGCTTCGGTTTTTATTGTTTCTATTTCCAGAAAAGGGGATAGACCGGGCTCTGCGTTTCGATATATAGGAAATCAATATGCTGTCCGGTGTTTTCCGGGCAGCTTTTTATTTATATGAAGAAGATAGCTATTCAAGGTGTAAAGGGGTGTTTTCATGAGCAGGCGGCAAGACTGTTCTATGAGGATCATGGATGTATGGTTCCTGATATAGTCGAGTGTTCGACATTCGACGGACTGTACCAGAGCATGGACAGGGGAGAGGCTGATGCTGCTGTCATGGCCATTGAGAATACCGTGTCCGGAGGACTCCTTCCGAATTTCGAACTGCTTCGGAAGTACGACCGCAAGATAAAGGGTGAGGTGTTTCTGCGTATCCAGCAGAATCTCATGGCTCTCCCCGGACAGAGGATCGAGGATATAAAGGAGGTGAGGACGCATTATATGGCCATAAACCAGACCCGCGAGTTCTTCAAGGATTGTCCGTGGATCAGGCTTGTGGAGTCTGAAGATACGGCGAAGAGTGCCGCCGAGGTTGCAGCGGAAGGTCTGAAGGGAGTCGGTGCCGTGGCATCGGTTCTGGCTGCAGAACTCTATGGTCTTGAAGTGCTTGCGGAAAGCATAGAGACGTATAAGCAGAACTTCACCAGGTTCCTGATATTCGATGACAGTCTGAATGTCGATAAGGAGAAGGTCAACAAGTCTTCGATGTGTTTTACCCTTTCTCATACACCTGGTTCATTGGCCCATGTACTGACGATCCTGTCTTTCTATGGAATGAACCTCACGAGGATACAGTCCTTGCCTATACCCGGACAGGAATGGCAGTACTTCTTCTACGTCGATATAAAGTTCGACGACTACGTGAGATATGAACAGGCTTTGGCGGCAGTGAGACCGCTGATGGAGGACCTGAATGTGTTAGGTGAATATGTAGCTTCGATATAATAATATGATCATAAAGCCAGCAAAGAGGACGGAAAGTGTGCAGGAGTACTACTTTTCGAGGAAGCTTAAGGAGATTGCGGAGATGAATGCCGGACGCATTGCCCGTGGAGAGGAGTCGGTGATCAATCTCGGTATCGGTTCTCCCGACGGAATGCCTCCGGAAGAAGCGGTAGAGGCGCTCTGTGAAGGTGCAAGACAGCCTGGAAACCATGCCTACCAGAGCTATGTGGGCATACCCGAGTTGAGGGCTGCTTTTGCAGGATGGTACAGGGAATGGTATGGTGTGGAACTGGATCCGGCAACGGAGATCCAGCCCTTGGTGGGATCGAAAGAAGCTATCCTTCTGATTTCTCTGGCTTTTCTGGACAAGGGTGACAAAGTGCTGGTTCCGGATCCAGGCTATCCTACATATTCTTCTGCATCAAGGCTTGTGGAGGCAGATATAATCACTTATGACCTCTGTGCTGAAAATGGCTGGTGGCCTGACTTCGATGCACTGGAGTCGATGGATCTTGATGGTGTCAAGATCATGTGGACCAATTACCCGAACATGCCGACAGGAACTGCTGCTTCGGAGGAACTGTATGCACGACTGGTTGATTTCGGTCGCAGGCATGGAATACTGATATGCAATGACAATCCTTACAGCTTCATCCTCAATGACAGACCCTTGTCTGTTCTGGCCCAGCCAGGTTCTAAGGAGTGCTGTCTGGAACTCAATTCCCTCAGCAAGGCGCATAATATGGCCGGATGGCGTATCGGAATGGTCGCAGCTGACCAGCAGGTGATATCCGAGATCCTGAAAGTGAAGAGCCAGATGGATTCTGGAATGTTCAAGCCGTTGCAGCTCGCTGCCGTGCAGGCTCTGTCCCAAGGCCCGGAATGGTTTTCGAAGCTCAATGCCGAATATCGCCGTCGCAGGGTTCTGGCAGGTGAGATATTCGATCTTCTGGGTGTGGAATATGATCACGACAGTTCCGGTATGTTTCTCTGGGGCAAGGTCGGACAGTCTGCTTCAGGCTTCCGCTCAGGAGACGATCAGGCATCATCAGGACAGAGATTGTCTGACTGGCTGCTGTATGAGGCCGGGGTATTCATCACGCCGGGATTCATTTTCGGAAAGAACGGTGAGGATTACATACGCATTTCGCTCTGTGCGAAACCGGAAGTTCTGAAAAGAGCTGCGGAAAAGATTCGGAGAGCAATGCAAGTTGCTGAGTAACAGTGAATTAGCTGACAACCCTGCATGGCTGGGACAGCAGGGTTTGGCAGTAAGTGATTGAAAGATTGTATTTTATATTGCTCTGTTATATGAAGGTAGGAGTTATAGGATTGGGCCTGATAGGAGGCTCTATGGCGATAGATCTCAAGAGAAGAGGTTTCGCGGAAGAGGTGCTGGGAGTGGAGTCGGAACCGGTGAATGCGGCTGCAGCCGAAAAGATAGGCATAGTTGACAGGGTGGTCGCTCTGGAGGATTGCGTATCGGAATCCGATGTGATCGTATTGGCTGTGCCGGTAGGAACCGCTGTAAGGATGCTTCCTCGGATTCTTGATATGGTTTCTGACAAGGTGGTGATTGACGTCTGTTCGACAAAAGAACATCTTGCCAGAAGTGTGAAGTATCATCCTCAGAGAAAGCAGTATGTCGCAACACATCCGATGGCAGGAACGGAATACAGCGGACCGTGGGCTGCGATGCCCGGACTTTTTGACGGTCATGCCTGCATAATCTGTGACTCTGAAGAGTCTTCGCCCAAGGCTGTCAGGACGGTTGAAGAACTGTACAGTACGTTGAATATGAGGGTGATATATATGAATTCGTCCAACCATGACGTTCATACGGCATATGTGTCCCATATCTCTCATGTGACTTCGTTCGCCCTTGCTTTGACCGTGCTTGACAAGGAAAAGGATGAAAAGCATATATTCGATCTGGCGTCGGGCGGATTCTCGTCAACGGTACGTCTGGCGAAGAGCAGTCCCGACATGTGGACGCCGATATTGTCGCAGAACAGGGAAAACGTGCTTCATGTCATGGATACATATATCGAGAAGATGAATGCTTTTCGCGACGCTGTGGCCGATGGTGATGAGGACAGGATCAGGGCATTGATCGAAGATGCAAACAGAATAAGAAGAATCATAAGATAGGAATATAAACATACGATAATATGGCAGACAAGAAATTTGATGTCGTTCCTCTATATGAGTGGGGAATGTTTACTGAGCCGAGGCCAAGTGTTGTGGCTGGCCCGTGCAGCGCAGAGTCGGAAGAGCAGGTTATGGAGACAGCAAAGGGGTTGAGGGAATTGGGTATCAATGTGTTCCGTGCCGGAATATGGAAACCGAGAACTCATCCGGGATGCTTTGAGGGAGTAGGTGCCGAAGGCTTGAAATGGATGCAGAGGGCGCGTAAGGAATATGGAGTGAAGATAGCTACGGAGGTGGCTGGTGAGAAGCATGTGGCGGAATGTCTGAAAGCGGAAGTAGATATGGTATGGCTCGGTGCCAGGACTACAGCCAATCCTTTCCTTGTACAGGAGATTGCCGATGCGCTCAAAGGTACCGATATTCCTGTGCTGGTGAAGAATCCTGTAAATGCGGATCTTGATCTCTGGATCGGAGCATTGGAGCGTCTGAGCAGAGCGGGAATCAGGAAACTTGGTGTCATCCACAGAGGATTCTCGACTTTTGATAAGATCAAGTACAGGAATGACCCTCAGTGGCAGGTGGCCATCGAACTGCGCAGCAGATATCCTGAACTTCCTTTCTTTGTGGATCCGAGCCATATGGGCGGAAGCAGGAATTATATCCAGGAGATATCTCAGAGATCGCTTGACCTCGGATTCGAAGGCCTCATGATCGAGTCCCACTGCAATCCGTCAGTAGCCTTGAGTGATGCCAAGCAGCAGCTTACGCCTGCGGAACTGAAGGATCTTCTTTATAATCAGATCGTTGTAAGGGAGAGTGATTCGGATTCTCCGGAATGGCGTGAAAACATTGACCAGCTCCGGGCCAAGATTGATGTCATAGATGAGAATATCATATACACCCTTGGTTCGAGAATGAGGGTAAGCCGTCAGATCGGTGAATACAAGAAGCATAATAACATAGCCATCCTGCAGACTGCAAGATGGGATCAGCTTTTTGCAAAAGTCGTTGAAAAGGGGGAGGAATACGGTCTTACCGAGAAATTCCTTACAGATGTATTCAATGCGATCCATGAGGCTTCGGTAGAAGCTCAGAACGAAATCATTTCAGGGAAGAAATAAGTACGGAATTGAATATGTTCCTGTCCTCATCGGTGAGGAAATCCACCTTGATGGGGGCATGGAACATTCTCTGCTTTATGCCTCCAGGGATGAACATGCAGTCCCTTACCCTCTGACTGTCCTTTTCTGTAGTCATGATCACGGAAGTAGGGTAGTTGTCAGCTGCATCTCTGATCTCGCGCATGTCTGCACGGGTGAACTTGTGGTGGTCGGGAAAATTGAAGTGTTTGACTATCTTATAGTTGCCGCACAGATAGTTCCTGAAAGGAGTGTCATTTGCGATTCCGGAAAACAGGATCAGCCTCTTGGCATAAAGATATCTCGAATCTCCCTCAGGGAATATAGCCTGTGCAGTGTCATATGCTATGGAAGTGAACAATATGCACTGTTTTCTTCCTTTCTTTCTCGTACCCTCACATCTTGCAGGGTCATATTCCTTCATTCCGAGATTGCGTGCCCATTTCTCTCTCTGCTGGTCGTCAATGTATGTAGGACACTTAGTCACGATGACAACATCTGCCGCTCCGATCCTCTCAGGCAGGTCTCTCAATCTTCCTATTGGCAGAAGATGATCCTTGAATGTAGGTCTGTTGTAGTCAACCAACACGATTGACAGCGATGGTTTCAACGCCCTGTGCTGGAATGCATCGTCAAGAACTATGATGTCGGCTTTCGGCATGTCCTTCTTCATGCATTTTCTTGCCTTCTTCGATGTCTGGAGGAGCTCCGGATTGCTCAGAAACATGCATCCGCGCTTTCTGGACTTGTCAACTGCAACGGTAACCTGCGGGAACTTTCTCTTTATCTGGAGAGGCTCGTCTCCATAATCCTTTGCCGTTCCGTCTGCCACGACCTGCTGGAATCCCTTGCTCTTCCTCTTGTATCCCCTTGAAAGCACGGCGATGTTCTTGTCTTTCCACTCTTCGCTTTCAAGCAGCATCCTGATGATCATTTCTGTATGAGGGGTCTTTCCTGTGCCACCGACAGTGATGTTGCCGACACATATGGTCGGAACATCTGCCTTATGTGACTTGAAAAGTCCTATATTGTAAAATGCATGCCTGCACTTGAGGGTCAGCCAATATGGGAAAAGCAGAATGTTGTCAATCATGGTTTTCTACACTAAAATCCTGCAAATATAACAATTATAATCCATAAACGCTACCGGCCTCCGGGGCTTCTTCGCTTCCCCATCTTTCGGCTATGTAGTCCAACGTCGAGAACAGCTCCTGAGGGTCGTTTATGGTGACGAGCTTGAGCCTCGTCTCCTTGAAATCGTGAAGACCTTTGAAATAGCAGGAAAGGTGGCGGCGCATTTCAAGTATTCCCACGCGGTCGCCCTTTATCTCCAGCGATTTTGCCAGATGCCTCTTTGCAAGAGCCACCCTGTCTATGACGCTCATTTGAGGCAGGATCTCTCCGGTATCGAGATAATGCCTGATTTCCTTGAAAATCCACGGGTGTCCGTATGTCGCGCGACCTATCATTATACCGTCCACGCCGTACCTTTCAAATGCCTGGGCGGCCTTCTGCGGTGAATTTATATCACCGTTACCTATTATAGGTATATGCATACGCGGATTTTCCTTGACCTTGCCTATCAGGGTCCAGTCGGCTTCTCCGGTGTACATCTGGCAGCGTGTGCGTCCGTGTATGGTGAGTGCCTGGATTCCCACATCCTGCAGTCTTTCGGCAAGCTCGACGATGATCTTAGAATCCTCATCCCATCCTAAACGGGTCTTGACGGTGACCGGCAGCTTCACGGCGTCAACCACCATGCGTGTTATCTCTACCATCTTGTCCGGCTCGCGCATCATTCCTGATCCTGCTCCACGGCGTGCGATCTTGTTTACCGGACATCCGAAATTTATATCGACAAGATCCGCTCCGTGTCCTCCGGCTATCTCGGCGGCCTGTTCTGCCATCTTCGCCGCGTCAACCATCGCCTCCGGAATGTTTCCGTATATCTGTATGCCAATAGGGGCCTCGTAGTCGTATGTCACGAGCTTTTCAAGCGATTTGCGTGCGTCACGGATGAGTCCGTCAGAAGAAATGAATTCGGTATATATCATGTCTGCCCCGAATTCCTTGCATATGAAACGGAAGGATGCGTCCGTCACATCCTCCATCGGCGCCAGCAGCAGCGGCCTGTCTCCTAAATCTATGTTTCCGATCTTCATATGGGGTGCAAAAATACAAAAAGTTTTGTAGCTTTGCATAGATATAGCAATAAGTAAGTTATGGCAAAGATAAATACGATCGGCGTACTTACCTCAGGAGGTGATGCACCGGGAATGAATGCGGCCATCAGGGCCGTGACAAGGGCTGCCATCTACAACGGATGGAAAGTAAAGGGAATATACAGAGGCTGGGAAGGCCTTATAAATAATGAGATTAAGGATTTTACGTCCGAGAGCGTCAGCGGAACCATAAACCGTGGAGGAACCATACTCAGGACTGCCCGAAGCAAGGGATTCATGAATGAGGACGGACGTGCGAAGGCATATGAGAATCTCAAGGCACATGGCATCGATGCATTGATCGTCATCGGAGGAAACGGCTCGCTTGCAGGTGCGCAGGTGATAGCTGCGGAGTATGACATACCATGTGTCGGACTCCCTGGTACCATTGACAATGACCTGTATGGAACAGATACTACCATAGGATACGATACTGCTCTTAATACCATCATGGAGTGTGTTGACAAGATCCGTGATACTGCGAATTCGCATAACCGCATCTTCTTTGTCGAGGTCATGGGACGTGATGCGGGATTCCTCGCCCAGAATGCCGCGATCGCTACAGGTGCCGAGGCTGCGATCATTCCGGAGGATCAGACTAATGTCGATCAGCTGGCCACATTCATCGGACGCGGAGTGCGAAAGAGCAAGAACAGCTCGATAGTACTTGTGTCGGAAAGCAAGAAGGACGGCACAGGCGGAGCACAGTACTATGCCGACCGCCTTGTTCACGAGTATCCGGAATTCGAGGCCCGCGTGACCATTCTCGGCCATCTCCAGCGCGGAGGTATCCCTACTGCAAATGACAGGATTCTCGCCAGCCGTCTGGGTGTTGCTGCCATCGAGGCGCTCAAGGACGGACAGCGCAATGTGATGATCGGAGTCAAGAACGATCAGATCGTTTATGTGCCTTTCAATAAAGCCATCCGCATAGACAAGCCTATTGACAGGGAACTCATCAATGTGCTGAATGTATTGTCAATATAATCACAGAAACATGAAGAACTTCATTTACAAGCTTACCTGTCTGCTGGCTCTGCTGGCAGGCAGTTTTTTGTCTGCACAGACCTATGAACATCCTTTTCAGAATCCTGATCTGCCGGAAGATGTGCGAATTGACGACCTTCTTTCGCTTATGACTCTGGAGGAGAAGATCGCTACATTTTCCGGGCAGGGTGTCCCTCGTCTGGGAGTGCCTTCACCTGGCAGCTCCGAGGCCATTCATGGACTCGTCCGCGGAGGAAGCACGGACCTTGAGAACTTTGTCCGTGTGTCGAGGCTTGATGAAGCCGGACCTGCGCCGCAGAAGAGACCAGGACCGGTTCACAGCACGGCCTTCCCTCAGGGATATGGCCTGGGAGCGACATGGGATCGCGATATCCTCAAGATGGTAGGTGAAGTCATGTCCCTTGAGGCGCGTTACTATTCATGGAAAACAGGGAACAATGTCCTCTGCCTATGGGCACCGAATGCTGATCTGGGAAGAGATCCGCGTTGGGGCAGGACCGAAGAGTGCTTCGGAGAAGATCCGTTCCTTGTAGGAGAACTGGTTGCTTCAGAAGTGCAGGGAATCCAGGGAGATGATCCGAAATATTGGCGTGCGGCTTCCGTAATGAAGCATTTCCTCGCGAACAGCAATGAGGACGGCCGCTGCTTCACATCGTCGGATTTCGGTGAGGACCTGTTCAGAGACTATTATTCATATGGATTCTGGAAGGGTGTCAAGGAAGGCGGCGCACGTTCCCTCATGTGTGCGTACAATAAATATAATGGCATTCCTTGCTCGACATCGGACTTCATCCAGGACATACTTATTGAAGAATGGGGCATGGACGGACAGATCCTCAATGACGGAGGTGCGCTGAAGCAGCTTGTGACCATGCATGGCTATGTGGATGATGTCAAGCAGGCGGTGAAGGTCAGTGTTGAGGCAGGAATCACAAGGATACTGGACCAGATATCGGAGGAAATGGCTCAGGCCGTTGCCGAGGGCATGCTTTCGGAAGACATCATTGACAGGAATGTCAGGTTCAACATAAGGACAATGCTCAGACTCGGTCTTCTTGATTCTTCGGACAGGAATCCGTATCGGGATATGGGATTCACCGATGTACCTTTGTGGGAGACCTCGGAACATAAGGAAAAGGCTCTTCTGGCCGCGCAGAAGTCAGTGGTGCTTCTCAAGAATGACGGCATCCTGCCTCTTGACAGGAAGGAAGTAAGGAAGATCGCTGTTTTCGGCAACAGGGCGGAGGAAATCCTCAAAGACTGGTATGGGGCTCTTCCTGCATATGCGGTTTCGCCGCTGGAAGGCATCCAGGCTGCCGTGAAGGGAACGGATGTGGAGGTACGTTTCCAGAAATGGGACTCTGACGGAAAGGCTCAGGAACTGGCTGAATGGGCGGATGTGGCGATCGTATGTGTCGGAAATCATCCGAACACCAGTCCTGACTGGCAGTGGGAGAAGATTCAGGCTCCGTGGGGCGAAGGCACTGTGGCCGGTGACGGAAGAGAAGCCGTTGACCGCAGGTCGCTGGAACTCGAGACTGAAGATCTCATCAAGGTCGTATGGAAGGCTAATCCCAATACGGTGGTGGCTCTGATCAGCAGCTTCCCTTATGCGATTGACTGGACTCAAGAACATGTTCCTGCAATTCTCCATATGACACAGTGCGGGCAGGAGACGGGAAATGCCCTTGCCGACGTCATCTTCGGAGACTATAATCCTGCCGGACGCACTACTCAGACTTGGGTGAGTGATATTCTCGAGCTCCCGAACATGTTGGATTACGACATCCGTAACGGACGTACATATATGTATTATGGCGGAGAGCCTCTCTATCCGTTCGGACATGGATTGAGTTATACTTCGTTCGAATACTCCGGTTTGAAGGTACGTCGTTCGGGTGAAGATGTCAAGGTCTCGTTCAAGTTGAGGAATGTAGGTGAGCGAGACGGTGAGGAAGTGGTGCAGATATATGTGAAGTCACCGGATGACGATGCTTCCATGCGCCTGCGCGGCTTCGACAGGGTCGCTGTGGCCAAAGGGGAAACCGTCAATGTCGAAATCGAAGTTCCGTTTGACGATCTCAAGCTCTGGAGCATGGATTCACATTCGTTCGAGCTGAATCAGGGCACTTATGAATTCATGGTCGGAGCATCGTCTGAGGACATCAGACTCTCTGACAATGTGAGACTTTGATTTGTTGAAAAAGTTGTTAAAAACAAATTTTCTTCTTACCTTTGCACCCCCTATGTAGTGTAGGGATCGCAATTTTTAGTATTAAGTTATTAAGTATTAACCATTTAAAAGTACAAGATGGACACACAGAGCTACAAAACGGTATCCCTCAAGGCAGGTGATATCAAGAAGGAGTGGGTTGTGATCGATGCTACCGACTTGGTGGTAGGCCGTCTTGCTGCCAGACTTGCTCTCGTTCTTCGTGGTAAGAACAAGGCGTCTTTCACTCCGCACATGGATTGCGGTGACAATGTCATCGTTCTCAACGCGGACAAGGTGAGATTCACTGGTAAGAAGATGACCGACAAGGTGTACGTTCGCCACACTGGTTATCCAGGTGGACAGCGTTTCGCTACTCCAAAGGAGGTTATGGCAAAGAAGCCTACTGAAGTCTTAAGGATGGCAGTAAAGGGTATGCTTCCTAAGAACCGTCTCGGTGCTAAGCTCCTCAACAACCTGTATCTTTACGCAGGTAACGAGCATCCACACCAGGCACAGAACCCTAGAACAATCACTTTAAACGAAATTTAAGCAGAGCATGAAAGTAGTAAACGCCCTTGGAAGACGTAAATCAGCAGTCGCTCGCGTTTATGTTGTGCCTGGTAA
>JAFSBV010000018.1 GCA_017437125.1 Bacteroidales bacterium
ATCATAATCCTCACTATACATAGCTTATCTTTTTAAAGTAAATCTTTACAAAGTTAAGGATTTTTCTGAAAATGAGTGTATATTTGCATAAAATATTGACAAAAATATGCTTAACAGAAGAATTCTACGAATAAAGGCCTTTAAAGTGCTCTACAGCAGTGTTCTCGCAGAAAACATGTCTCTTTCTGAGGCAGAGGCTCAGCTTGAACTCTCGTGTGAGGCTACGAGGGATCTTTATGTATATATGCTTGGCATAGTAGCTCCGTTGACTAAGATCGCCCAGGACAGGATCGAGGCGGCGAAGGCCAAGTTCAACCCTACCGAAGAGGAGATGAATCCGAACATGAAGTTCGCAGAGAACGCTCTTGCAAAGCTTCTTGATGAGGATGCCGACTTCCAGAAGGTGTATAAGAAAAAGAAATTCGACTGGACCCAGTATGACCTTTTCCTCAAGAAGGTAATGACTTCGGTCGCTTCTAAAGAGTATTTCGCGGAATATATGTCTTCTGATAAAAGATCTCTTGCTGAAGACTGCAAACTATTCACCAGAATCTATGAGGAGGAATTTGTTGACAGTGAGGAGCTTGAGAAGATTCTCGAGGACAAGTCCCTTTACTGGAACGATGATCTGGCATACTCATTGACATGGTGCTGCAAGACTCTCAAGAGCCTCGCCAAGGGAGAGAAATGGAGTCTCCTTCCGCTTTATCAGAGCGAGATCATCAAGGGAGAAGGCGTGGAAAGCGACAAGTTCTTTGTGAGGAAGCTTCTTCAGGCTTCATTCGCAGGATATGAGAAGTATTCGGCAATGGTTGCTGAATCCGTTGTCGGATGGGAGAAGGAACGTCTCTTCTCTACCGATGTCGTTCTTATCGTGATGGGTCTTGCCGAGGCTTCGACATTCCCTACGATTCCTGTAAAGGTCACCATGAACGAATATGTGGAGATATCGAAGTTCTATGGTACCATGAAGAGCCGTTCTTTCGTAAACGGTATTCTTGACAGGCTTGTTCAGCAGCTTGTCAACGAAGGACAGATTGTAAAGGAAGGCAAGGGTCTTCTTTAAATGATTGAAAACTATTAAAAAGAAATGAATATGTTTACACTTTTACAGGCTGCTCCGGCAGCACAGCAGGGTGGCGGATTGTCAATGTGGATCATGCTTGCCCTTATCTTCGTTGTCATGTGGTTCTTCATGATTCGTCCACAGAGAAAGCAGCAGAAGGAACTTCAGGCTTTCCGTGACGGACTCAAGAAGGGTGACAAGGTCGTGACAATCGGTGGCATCTATGGCACTGTATGTGAGATCAAGGAGAACAACGTACTCATCGAGGTTGACAACAATGTAAAGATCCGCGTGAGCAAGCAGGCTCTTGTAAAGGACTTTACTGAACCTGTCCAGTAGTCGGAACCTCTTCGAAGGACGGAATATGAGAAGACTATACGACAGGCTTCTGGATTCATTGAATATCAGCGGGAGAGAACTTGCAGTATTTCTGCTTGCTCTCCTGTTGGCATTTAGTATATGGCTCATACATAATCTGTCCTTGAAGTATAACGACTATCTGACATCGACCGTCATCGCTCAATGTAATCTTGAGGGACATACCGCCGTTTCCATCAACGAGAGCGACATAATCGCCAGATGCCGTGCAACCGGATACAAGGTCATAATGTCCGACATCAAGGCTCATCGCAAGCCTGTGACCGTAGCATTCGACGCTTCTGTCATGAGACATAAGGATGATGACCTTTTCTATGTTCTTTCGTCTGATCTTACCGAATATGCACATCTTATCTATGGTGACGGTGTCACTCTGGATTACTTCGTTTCCGACACGGTCTTTTTCCGTTTTCCGGAGGTCGATCACAAGAAGGTTCCTGTACATCCTGTATATTCCGTTTCATATATGCCTCAGCATATGAGTGACGGACAGCTGGAGGTCATACCTGATTCGGTGACTGTATATGGTGAGGCATTCAGACTTGAGAATGTTGACAAGGTCTTTACTGAAATGATCAGGCATACATCTCTTTCGTCTGATGTTCAGGGGCTTGTAAAGCTTGAGAAGGTAAGAAATCTCAGACTTTCAGTCGATGAAGTGCATTATATAATCGATGTGACAAGATATGTCGAGGAAAGCCGTACTCTTCCTGTAAGGGTTATCAATGTACCTGCAGACAAGAGGCTTCAGGTCTTTCCTTCATCGGCTTCCGTTCTTGCAAAGTTCGCATTTCCTTCATCGGGAAGTGAACTTGAAAATATGGAACTGGTCGTTGATTATGATGACTATCTGACTTCCATCAGCGGAAAATGTCCTGTCAAGCTTGCCGGAACTCCTGCCGGACTCATTTCATATGAAGTTGATCCTGTTGCAGTCAATTGCCTGCTGGAGGACAGATGATGAAGGTGCTGGTTGTTACAGGAGGAATCGGAAGCGGCAAGTCTGAAGTCTGCCGTCTGATGGCCGATATGGGACTCGACCTTCAGTATGATGCAGACAGAAGGGTAAAGATGCTATATGATGTTCATCCCGGTCTTCTGGCCGACATAGAATCGGCACTTGGCTGTGGACTGCGTGATGCTGATGGAGAATTCGTTCCGTCGCTTCTTGCAGAGAGGATCTTTACAGACCGTGATGCGTTGAATAAGGTAGAGAATCTGGTTTTCCCGGCTCTGATGGAAGATTTTGAGACCTTCTGCAGGAATCATTCTGACAGAAAGATCATCGTGTTCGAGTCGGCGACCATTCTTGAGAAGCCTCAGTTTGACGGATTCGGAGATTTCGTGATCCTGGTAGATGCTCCTTTCGACCTGCGCTTGTCGAGGGCGTGCAGCCGTGATAACAAGGACAAGGAGGCGGTCATGGCAAGAATGTCCAACCAGACTCTGATGAATTCTTTGTCCGACGGAGGCTCAGATCCGAGAATCGATGCAGTCATAATGAATGACGGGACTAAGGCCGAACTACGTATAAAGACAGAAAAGGCTCTTTCAGCCTTGCTGGAAGATATGAATATTTAGAAACATCAATAATTTAATTAATAGAAATGAAGACAGACCTTTCAAAGATTCTGGCGGTTTCAGGCCAGAGCGGATTGTATCTTTATATTTCAGCTACCCGTACTGGAGCTGTAGTTGAAGCACTTGCAGACAAGAAGAGAAGCGCAGTCAACGCTACAAGCAAGATCACTTCTCTTGCAGATATTTCTATCTATACCGATGACGATGAAGTGAAGCTTCAGGAAGTGTTCCTGAACATGAAGGAGGTTCTCGGTGATGCAGATGCGCCTTCAGCAAAGTCAAAGCCTGAGGAACTCAAGGCACTTTTCGAGAAGGCTCTTCCGACATATGACCGTGACAGATTCTATGTGTCGCATATGAAGAAGGTTGTTGAATGGTACAATGCTCTCAAGAACCATGCTTCACTCGATTTCGTCAATCCTGACGAGGAAGAGGCATCAGAAGAATAATACTGATGAACATTAGACTTCAGACTGTCACCTTGGGATGTTCTAAGAACAAGGTTGACACAGAACATATCCTTTCCCAGGTGGAAGATCATTTCGAGATCGTTCCGGAGGGAGAGGATATTCCTGTTGATGTCCTCTTGCTGAATACATGCGGTTTCATCGGAGATGCAAAGGAGGAATCCGTACAGGCCATACTTGAAGCTGTCGAGAGAAAGAAGAGGGGAGAGGTCGGGAAAGTGATCGTATTCGGCTGTCTTTCACAGAGATATGCCAATGAAATGCCTGAACTCATTCCTGAGGTCGATGCATGGTTCGGAGCCCGCGATTTCGATCCCGTGATCAGAGCACTCGGAGTCGAGCCTGATCCGTCAGCAGCCGCACGCAGATATCTTACAACCCCGTCTCACTATGCTTACCTCAAGATTTCCGAAGGATGTGACCGAAGATGTTCGTATTGCGCGATTCCTTTCATCAGAGGAGCTCATAAGTCGGTTCCGATGGAGACTCTTGTCAAGGAAGCTGAGCATCTGGCTTCTAAAGGTGTGCGTGAGCTCATTCTGATCGCTCAGGATACAACGTACTATGGCCTTGACCTCTATCGTCGCAGAGCATTGGCAGAACTTCTCCAGAAGCTTTCTGAGGTTGACGGAATCGAATGGATCAGAATCCATTATTCATATCCTGCAGCATTCCCTGAAGATGTCCTTGACCAGATGGCCAACAACCCTAAGGTCTGCCGATATATGGACATCCCTCTTCAGCATATAGCAGACAAGGTTCTTGACAATATGCACCGTAACGTTGGCGGCGCATGGACTCGTGAACTGATCAGTAAGATGCGTGAAAAGGTTCCGGGAGTGGTTCTTAGAACAACAATGATCGTAGGTCATCCGGGTGAAGGCAAGAGAGCATTCGCAGAGCTTCTTGATTTTGTGGAGACAGCCCGTTTCGAGAGGCTCGGAGCGTTCAAGTATTCAGAGGAGGAAGGTACATATGGTGCAGAGAATTTCAAGGATACGGTCTCAGCGAGAGTCAAGCAGGAACGCCTGGATGAACTGATGACTCTTCAGAGCGGTATCTCTCTGGCTTTCAACCAGTCACGTGTGGGATCGGAGATAGAGGTGATTGTCGATGATTATACTGATGGAGTCTTTGTATGTCGAAGTGAATTTGAAAGCCCGGAAGTTGACGGCGAGATTCTTGTAAAGTATGATTCTGCAGCGGCGGGTGATGTTGATCCGTATTCGCTTATAGGTGAATTCATCAAGGTCCGTATTATCGGAGCTGATGAATATGACCTTCTTGCTGAAATTATTGAAATTTGATTTAGAAGATGAAGAAAGTCCTTTTCCTAACCATTGCGGCCTGCCTCCTGGCAGTTTCCTGCGGTCCGAGCAAACATGCTGTACATGTCGAGATGAGACATCCTTCGAAGTCTGGAATTGATCTGGCCGGAAAGATTGTTTCAGTCGTGTATCTTGAAAACGATGATGTCGTAGCTACTGATTTCTGTGAAGCGATGGCAGATGGCTTCGCATATTCTCTCGAGGAGGACTATGGCACAGGAAGCGGAAGCATCGGCATATACAGGATGCGTAAGGACAGAGATGCCGATTATTCGTCCAAGGACTCTCTTTTCAATATCCTTATGGATACAGGAGCTGATGTAGTCTTTCTTTTCGATACAGTTTCGTTTGGAAACATGGTTGTCGGCGGACCTTCCAAAGTCGGTTATAAAGCCAGTCCCGATTCTTCTTTCATAAGTTCTTCAACTGTTCCATTCACGATGAAGATGTTTTGCTTTGACGGAATGAACAAGGAAGACAAGGTCCAGGCTTTCGGTGGCAGCAGCATGGCAAGACCTTCGGTATATTCCAATGGAAAGGACGACAGTACGGTTGCAAGGGCAAAGGCCTGGAAAGCCTTGGGAGCTGAAGGATGGGATGCCGGTTTGGAAGTTGCTGAATCGTTCAAATCACAGTGGAAGCATGAACAGTATTCCATCGTGTATTTCGATTCGCAGAAGTGGTATGATGCGCTTGTCCAGGCTGAGCAGTACGACTGGAAGGGAGCTGTTGACACCTGGATGTCTCTTTTAGATACAAACGATCTTCTCAAACGTTCATGTGCGGAATTCAACATCTCTGTTGCATGTTACATGTTAGGAGATTATCAGCTCGCTTCCGATTGGCTGGATCAGTCAGACAAGGACAACAAGCTTCCTCTTTCTGATGCGATGAGAAAACGCATTGATGCCAGAATGAAATAAAAGAAAACCGCTTCATTGAAGCGGTTTTCTTTTACTTGTTTGCTTCTGATGTTGCAATTAGATCAAGAGCTTCTGCAAGTATCGAAATCGGATTCTTGACCTCTTTCTCCGTTGACATTTCGATCTGCCATTTGCAGGTCTCACAGTCGCAGGCGACAAAGTCAGGCTTGAGCCTTGCTATCTGATCGAAGAGAGGCTTTCCTATTGCCTGAGAGACTTCATAATTCTCTTTCTTGAAACCATATGTTCCGGCTATTCCGCAGCAGTTGCTATCCAGAACAGTCAGCTCCACACCTGGAATCATACGGAGTATTTCTGTCGAGAATATTCCCCAGCCGAGTCTTTCCATATGACATGGTGTGTGATATGCAATCTTAGCCTTGTAGTCCTTCTTGAATACCATCTTCACCTTCTTCTCTTCAACCAGTCTGTAAATGAACCTGGTTGCCAGTTCGATGTAGTCCCTCACGTCAGAATTATCTATTCCGAGAAGATGAGGATACTCATCTCTGATGGTGAAGTTACATGAAGATGATGTACCGATTACAGGCATCTGTCTTTCATATACACTTTTTCTGATACTTTCAAGATTGTTTACTGCATTCTTCTTTGCCTGATCTATCATGCAGTTTGAAATAAGTGCGGTTCCACAGCATTTCTCCTTTTCAAGGAGATGTACTCCGTATCCTAAGGCATTCATTACGCTTATGAGGTCCTTTCCGAGCTGCGGGTAGTTATAGTTAACATAACAGCCGTGGAAGAAGCTTACATGGTGGTTGAATGATTCCTGAAATGCCTTCACATTCTTCTTGTACCAGCTCTCGAATGTCTTTGAAGCATATTTAGGGAAAGTTCTGTGCTTGTCAACCTTTAGCACTGCATCCATGACAGCCTTCGTAGGTTTGAGTCCGAGGGCAAAATTAGCAACCGGGGCAACCTTTGTAGTTACGCTGCCCATGAAATCCGTGCTTGCGAGAATCATGTCGCGGAGCTTAGGCGGCTCTGTCGTGTATTTTATTCTTGCAGACTGGATAATGTCGGCTATACGTACACCGGAAGGACATGCAACCTCGCACCTTTTGCAGTTAAGGCAGTATTTGAGGGTATTGTCAAAGAACAGTCCCTTCTTAAGTCTGAGTCTTTCTCCATCCGGTCCAGCCTGCTTTGGTCCTGGATATAATGGATTTACAGGAACGACCGGGCAATATACAGTACATACAGTACATTTGATGCACTGCTCGAAATTGTTTTCGCTTATGTTCTTTTCTTGCATTTTCATCGTCAATCCTCCTATTTGTGAAGAATCTCATCAGCTGCAGCCAATGCGGAAATGATGGCTACTCCACCGCCACAACCTTCGTAAAGCGTATTGCTTCCACCAAGAAGCGAACCGATTGCATACAGATTCTCGACAGGTCTGCCATCAACATACGTATTCAGTTTCTCGGAAACCTTTGCTCCGAATGAAATATAATTCTGCCTGTTCCAGAAATTTCGGTCAAACCAACCATCTCTTTTTTCTTCATAATTGAGATCAATTCCGAAGACAGGTTCATAAATCTTCTCCGGAGTCGCAATAAGTCCCTTGCTGAAGAAGCTGCCGGTTGCAAGAACGAAATCATCGGCATATACGCGGATGTCTCCGAAATTATATGTCGCTACACTCTTCACAGTGTTGTCTTCGTTGAAATCGGCCTCGATCACACTGTCACCTATGAAGAATCTTCCGCCAGCCCTTTCAAACTCGGCCTTAAGTGTCATCTGTGTCCTGATTCCAGGAACTGAAGGAGGCATTGTCGCAACAAAGACAGTCTTTATACCTATGGCTTTGCGCATGGTCTCGACAGTTTCTGCATTCTTCAGACCAAAGACTGCAGGAAGAACGACAACATCTTCATCCTTTATCATCTCCTTGACCTGTGAAGCAGCCTTTTCCCAGATGTTGTCCCTGTCCATGACTCTCGCAATATTCGTCGAGCGCATCTCGCTCGGATTCTTGCGCAGACGTTCCATCTCTTCAAGCCTGATGGAAGCGATCCTGCACACAGTACCCTGTTTCTCGAAAGAATCTGCAAGGAATTTTGTGTTGAAGTCGAGATATCCGAGAATATTGACTATCAAAGCCTTAGTGCCTATCTTTTCGTTTTTTGATGTCAGGGGAGTGAAGTCTCCCAATGTCAGCCAGGCAGGTTTTCTCTCACCTGTAGGAGTGATTCTCCAGCTGTTTGACTGAGCATCTCCTTTGACAGTAATTCCGCAGCCAGCAAGAAAATCAGGAGCCTCGGTCGCGTATCTGGCGACTTTTTCCTTGCCAATTATCGAATATGGATGGCCGGCATCAAGTCTGTCAATTGCTTCCAACGGATTTTCAACTACGCTTCCGTCCGGCATTCTTCCCAAGAGGTCAAATGTACCTGATGAAAAATGCATGGCACTCTGACCGGCAGAGATTATTGCACAGTTCTTACCAGATTTCTGCAGTCTGATGCCGCAGACGAGTCCGGAGAGTCCTCCTCCTATTATTACAGTATCGAATCTCATGATTTACTCTGCTTTATCAGTTTCACATCCTTCGGATTCAAGTCCGCATACCCCCGAATATATCCACTGCGAATATTCGCTCTCTCTCAGGGTGTCCCCCCAGCATATAGGATACATTCCTTTCCATCTTTCGTTGACAAAACTCTTGAGGTCATTCTTGGCGCGGTCTGTACATTTATGTGCATCAGCAAGCATTCCTGCCGCACGGCATGCGCAGAGCTCGCCCTGACATGTTCCCATTCCGACTCTTGTCCTTCTTCTGAGGTCAACCAGATTGTGCACGTCCAGTTCATTCACGGCATATCGTACTTCACCGACTGATACTTCCTCGCATTCACAGACCAGGCTAGCATCGTATTCGTCATTGAGCCCGATGCTGACAGCACGTGCTCCATGTCGTCCTACAGTAGCTTTGTGTGTAGCTCCAGGCTTGCTCCATGTCTTCTGTGAGATTTCATCGATGTTTTCCTTTTCAGAGCCAGGAAGAGGAGTGTGCATGGTCACGCATGTCTCGGATGAGTTGAGTTTCCTGCAGACGAGGTCTGTAGCCCATTCGGCCATAAGTCTGTAAGTCATCAGCTTTCCGCCGGTGATACTGATGAAGCCCTTGATTCCGTCTCTCGTCTCATGGTCAAGAAGAACGATGCCTCGGCTGATGTTTCTTCCGGAAGGATCGTCATCAGTAGCCACAAGAGGTCTTACACCGGCATATGCACGGAGAATTCGGGTAGATGCGAGGCTCGGAGCAAGCTTTTCACCTTCCTGAAGCAGCACATCAACCTCATCAGGAGTCACATACATGTTGTCAACCTCTTCAAACGGCACTCTGCTGGATGTGGTTCCGATGAGACAGATTGTATCTCCCGGTACAAGAATATCTGCATTGGCAGGTTTGCGGCATCTGTTCAATACCACATTGTTTACTCTGTGTCCGAATATCAGAAGCGCTCCCTTGGCAGGGAACATGTTTATCTTTGCACCTGCAAGTTCTGCGATGTGCTGTCCCCAGATTCCGCCGGCATTCACTGTAACTGGGGCATAGTATTTTTCCTTCTGCTTCGTGATATGATTGAAGGTCTCGACTCCCTTTATGGTATCACCCTCCTTGATAAGGCTTGTGACTTCGCTGTAAACCATTACCTTTGCTCCATGAAGTTTGGCGTCAATTACGTTTGCCGAAGTCAGACGGAACGGATCGACTGCACCGTCCGGAACCTTGACGGCACCGATGATGTCCGGATTGGCAGAAGGTTCCATTCTGAGCGCCTCCTTCGGATCAATGATCTCGGCATTGATACCGGCAGCCTGGCATGATTCCACAAACTTTGCCTGATATGCGAGATCGTCTTCAGGCAGAGTGAGAAACAATCCTTCTGTCTCTTCCACGCAATGTCTTGCTATCTTTCTGAGAATCATGTTCTCCTTGATGCATTCTTCTGCCGATTCCCTGTCGGTAACCGCGTATCTTGCACCACTGTGAAGAAGGCCGTGGTTCCTTCCTGTTGCTCCGGTGGCAAGATCGTGTCTCTCTATAAGCAGGACTTTCAATCCTCTCAGAGCACAGTCTCGGGCAGTGCCAGCACCGGTTATACCTCCGCCTACAATGATTACGTCAAATTCATTGTCTCTTACACCTGTTCCCATAATGTTTTTTATTATTTCTTTTTCCTTGCAGTCCTTCTGTCTCTTCGCTTCTGTATCCGGACTGCTCTCTTTGCCTGAACTTCCTCCCGTTTATGGGCGATCATTCCTTTCAGATTCTCTCCCATGTTTTCTGCAAAAATCGGGAATCTCTTCTTCATCAGACTGATCTTTTCATTGATGAAGGAGTCTATATGCCTTACTTTCTTATCTTCATGGATCTCGTCGAAAGTGATGAGGATACATGTTTCTTCCACTTCACTGAATTCATGATTGATTCCTCCACCGAACATCTTCATTGTAGGGGAAAGGCTCATGTATGAATTTACAAGCGGTGGAATGTTCACTCCATGCTTGCGTACTTCCATGTTCAGATTCTTGTAGTCTTCCTTGAAGTCGTCGGAAGTAAGTATGCTGTCAAGATAATTCCTGTCAGTCTCTATCTTAAGCGGTTCTATCGGCGTAACGAGCTTTTCATGATCCTCGAAATGCTTGAACAGGAAATGCTGTATGAGGTCACGCGCTTCACGGTTATAGTCCGGATACATCGTCATCTTGCCGAAGAAGTACTTGGTCTCAGGCTTCTCGATGGCAAGTGCGCCAAGTCCGTCCCAAAGATTATCCAAGGCGAAAAGAGCCTTGCTGCCGGCCTGACGGCTCTGATATTCCGGTGCTATGAAGCTTCTTCCCAGCTCGATTGTGAAAGGAAGATACTCCTTTATGAATTTCTCGGAGAAATGGAACATATGAGCTGTCGCCAGCTGTGGCTGTCCTTTCTCATCAAGAACGACATCGGATCCAAGTATGAATCTATATCCTCCGATGATCTTGTCTGCATCCGGATCCCATACGATAAGCTGCTGGTAAGGATGCTCCATTGTGTCGAACTCATCGATGTCAGCGGCCAGTCCGCTTCCTCCACCCGAATCACGGAAGGCTTCTTCACGCAGACGACCGATCTCCAGCATCACATTCGGAGAATTGTGATGATCGACGATGTAGATCTCATTGCCGCTCTTGTTTGTGTCTCTGAGCTTTCTGGCAGGTGTCAGCTCTGACTTTATCAGATCAGTACTGACAGGTGCAATAATTGGTTCCATAGGTTTGAGGTTAAAGTTCATAAGCCTTTGCCCTGATTACCTGAGCCCATTCATAGTCCGATCTGGACTTGTCGAGGCTTGATACGGGTATAGGCTTTCCGAATGTGATTTTGTACTTCCTTCCTGCACTTCTGTACATTTCGTCAGGAAGCAGCATCATCGCAAAATTGAATTTGAGGCCAAGCTTCTTCTGAAGATTGGCAATGCGGTAGAAACGTTCTGAATTCTCACCCTCGAAATGAATCGGAATGATGTCTCTGCCGGTCTCACGGCTTTTCTTTACAAAAGACTTTCCCCAAGGAAGATCGGTGATCTTGCCGTCGATCTTTCGGGAACAAAGACCGGCGGGGAATATAAGCATCTGGTTATCAGATTCATATACTTCATTCACAAGCCTGGAAAGGCTTCTGGCCTGAGATCCGAGCTTGTTGATCGGGATTCCAAGGGGAGCCATTCCCTTGAGATTCATGAGGAGATCATTCATCAGATATTTGATCTTGCCGTCATAAACCTTTCCGATGACAGCGCCTAAAGTGACACCGTCAATCGCTCCGAGAGGATGGTTGGAAACAAATGTGTATTTCTTTCCGTCAGTCGGCAGATTCTCGAGTCCGATGACTTCAATCTCAACTCCTAAATACTTGAGGCTGTTCTCGCAGAATTCAACACCTACGTAGCCCTCCTTAAGGAAATTATTGATGTAGTCAAGATGCATGAAATCTTTGAACCAGTTGACAAGGAAGCGTGGAATATACTTTGCCTTGTCTCCGGCCTTTGATTCAATCACTTGTTCCAGATCAAGTATCTGTGGCTGTCTTTCGCTCATATCTTCAGATGATTTTTCGCAAATTTAATCAAAAATACTTGAATATGTGCTGCTGGCTAATCGACCTTCTTCACAGGGTCACATGTGAGTCCTACTCCGAGCTTCTTGAATATCTTCCTGTCAACCTCGCTCAGCATGACGGTCGAATGAACCTGGCATCCTTCCAGTTTTGGCAGCTGGTCAAGTGCCTTTCTGCAGTTCTCGTCATCATTGCTGAGAAGAGATATTGCGACGAGTACCTCGTCTGTGTGCAGTCTCGGATTGTGACCATGCAGATATTCCACCTTGGTCTTCTGGATAGGAGCGATCATCTCTTCCGGAATGAGTTTCACGGAATGAGGTATTCCTGCAAGATGCTTTGTCGCATTGACAAGAAGAGCTGCACTTGGGCCGAGAAGAGAACTTGTGCGGGCCGTGATAATGGTTCCGTCATTCAGCTCGATTGCCGCAGTGGAAACACCCGAGAGTTCCTTTCTTTCTCTTGCTGCCACAGTCGTCCTACGATATTCCGTAGTCAGCTTTGCCTGCTTCAATATGAGCGATATCTTGTTGACCTCATGCTCGTTATTTCCGTTTTCAGCGAGATTGCAGAGGGCTGAATAATATCTTCTTATGATTTCCTCTCTTGCCGCGTTGCAGCATACATCCTCATCGCTCATGCAGAATCCCAGCATGTTCACTCCCATATCTGTAGGTGACTTGTAAGGACTCTCTCCATAGATGCTTTCAAAGATGGCATTGAGTACCGGAAATACTTCTATGTCTCTGTTGTAGCTTACTGCAATCGTACCGTATGCTTCAAGATGGAACGGGTCGATCATGTTCACGTCATTGAGATCGGCTGTAGCTGCTTCGTATGCGATATTAACCGGATGCTTGAGAGGCAGGTTCCATACAGGGAAAGTCTCGAATTTAGCGTAACCAGCCTTGATTCCTCTCTTGTTCTCATGGTAAAGCTGACTGAGGCATACCGCCATCTTTCCGCTTCCGGGACCTGGAGCAGTGACGACCACGAGCGGCCTTGTGGTCTCTACATAGTCATTCTTTCCGAATCCTTCGTCAGAGTCGATGAGAGCGACATTGTTTGGATATCCTTCAATGGTATAATGATAATACACCTTGATTCCAAGACGCTCCAGACGCGCTCTGTAGGCATCGGCGCTCGACTGACCGTTGTAATGTGTCATGACGACGCTGCTCACATAGAATCCGACATTCTCGAATTCTGAACGGAGTCGGAGGACATCTTCATCATATGTTATACCCAGATCACCTCTCACCTTGTTCTTCTCGATGTCCAATGCACTGATGACGATGAGGATTTCAGCTTCATCCTTCATCTGCATGAGCATCTGAAGCTTGCTGTCCGGCTTGAATCCGGGCAGTACTCTGCTGGCATGGTTGTCGTCAAATAACTTACCTCCGAATTCGAGGTAGAGCTTGTCACCGAACTGAGCGATACGCTTCTTGATGTGTTCGGACTGTATCTTAAGATACTTTATATTATCAAATCCCGTTTTCATACGGAATGCAAAGATAACCAATCCTGCGTGACTCTGCAAGAGATTTCTTGCGTTTTTTTTGTAAACAAAAAGGGTTGGCAAAAGCCAACCCTCAGTGCTATAGGCAGAACCGTAAGCCGGTTTCTGTTTTAATCTGTCATTTATCTTCGCAACCTACCCCCTGGCAAAGAGCGGGCAGCTCTTTCGATCCGGCAAAGCCTTCTCGTGCCAGTATATATGGTCTTGCTGGTCCTGGTGCCGTCACCGCAATATGTCGCCATATCACGTCGTGAGCTCTTGCCTCACGGTTTCACCCTTACCCTTTCAGGCGGTTTGTTTTCTGTTACGGCATACATAAGATTACTCCCATCTGTGCTTTCCACAGCAGGTCGCCCTGCCCAGTCCGGACTTTCCTCACCCCTTGAGGGCGCGACAGAAGCGTTCTACCTATATTTCAATGAACTATTTATATCCGAGCTTGCGCTCCATTTCATCATTCTGCCTGTTCATACGCTCGACCTCCTTTACCAAGGCTGGCGTTATATCTTCGCAATGCTTGTGGCACTGCATTGACTTGGAGTACATTCTTCCGATGCAGAAGTTGCTGTGTGTACAGCCGCTGCAATGCTTCGCGTCTTCCTTCATCTTGTTTACGAAGTCCGTGTCCTCCAGTACTGCGCGGCCCATCTGGATCATCGGGAATCCTTTCCCAAGGGCTTCTTCTGCAGATTCGCGGGACACGACTCCTCCTACATAGACAAACGGGAAATCCGGCATTGCTTCTCTGAACTTCAATGCATCCTCCATGAAGAAAAGCTTCTTGAAAGGAACGGTCGGAGCTACCAGCTTGCCGGCCAGAGAGACTCCTGCCTTGAGCCACCACTTGCTCCATGGGAAGTAATGTACGATCGTCTTGACAGGGAACTGTCCGCGCATCACATATTGCGGATGTCGGCTTACAAAACCTCCTGAAAGAACGATTGATTCTATTCCGAGCTCGCGAAGCTCCTTTGCGACTTCAATAAGCTCTTCTGTCTCCTGTCCTCCCTTGAATCCGTCTCGTGTATTCAGCTTTGCGAATAATGCCACTTTGCCTTTTCCTGCTGCTACGGCCTTGCTGACGCACATCTTCATGAATCTCATGCGGTTTTCCAGTGAGCCGCCGAATTCATCCTTTCTGTGATTCGTGTAAGGAGAAAGAAACTGTGAAATCAGGTATCCGTGACCGGCATGGATCTCGATCGCGTCGAATCCGGCCTCGATCGCCAGCTCTACTGCTTTTCCGTATGCATCCGCCACTTCGTTGATCTGCTTCAGATTCATCTTCTGGACAAATGTGGGGGAGTAGAGGTTGAATCCTCTGCTTGCTCCGTACGGCATACATCCGCATATGCTCCTGTGCGACATGTTACCGCAGTGTCCGAGCTGGATTGATGCCTTCGCTCCCTCAGAATGAATGGCATCTGTCAGCTTTTTCAGTTCTGGAACGATCTCTTTGCGCATCCACAGCTGATTCTCGAAGGAAAGTCCGCTCCTGCATACAGCTGCATATGCGACAGTCGTCATTCCGATACCTCCGCGTGCTACTGCCGTATGATAGTCAAACAGCTCCTTTGACGGCCTTTGACCCGGGCACATGGCTTCGAATGCCGCTGACCTGATGGTGCGGTTTCTGAGCTCTATAGGCCCGATCCTGTATGGTGTGAACAATTCGCTCATGTCCTTTTACCAGATAAACGGTATTATATGCTTCTTGTTCAGCTTCCTGTATTCGTCTCCGAATTCTTTTTCGTATTTCTCGGTAAGAGACTTCGCCCTTGGCCCGAGATTGGCGAAAGTCCATATGGCGAACAGGAGGCCTGCCGGTGACCATGTCAGTATGGCATATCCTGTCCATTCTGTGAATTCACCGAAATAGTTTGCTGATGTCACATATCTGTAAAGTCCCTTGCGGGGAATGTAATGTCTTGTGTCGCCTGGCTTGCGGAGGTTCCTGATCACATGGTCGGAATGAAGGTTGATTGCCATTCCTGTGAAGAATATCACTGTTCCGATGATGAACTGAGGACTCCATAGCCAGTCTGTTCCGTATGCTCCTGCCGGTGCTTCGCCATATAGCCAGCCTCCTATAAGGTATGCGTTCAATGTGTTGAATACCAGGCCCATAAGCATGATGGCGACTGGCATGGTGCTTTTGCCACGCATCATCAGAGGGAATATGAACGATCTCTGGAAATAATGGAGAAGATATAATCCTGCCATTATAAAGAGGACAGTTCTGGAGTTTCCGGTATCCGCTCCCGACAATGCGAAACGGATTGTGTAATACAGCATGAATATGAAGGCCGGGGCCTCCATCAATACCCAGGCCGTCTTGTTGCTGATCTTGGGACCCCAGTTTGAAGATGAGAGATAGCCATAGCCGGCCTTGAAGAAGAACAAGGCGATAAAGACTATCACAGCCATGACAGCCATGCAAGCCATTATGATATAATAGGTATTCAAAGCTTCAAACGTGGTCCCGTGTTGGAAATGTCATGCAAAGATAGCAAAAAGTTAAAATTAATCATTAACTTTGTACTCTTATGAGAATTATAAGAACAATATTCCTACTTTTGCTCATGATGACTCTGCTTTCATGTGCTGATGCCAAGGTCCGGGAATACTCTCTTGAGGTCGTGGCTGAATATCCGCATGATGTCGAGTCATATACGCAGGGACTTTTCTTTCATGAAGGGCAGCTCTATGAGAGTACAGGCCTTCATGGCAAATCAACATTCCGAAAGGTCGAGCTTGAGACAGGCAAGGCCCTTCAGAGGCTGAATTTCGATAAGAAGTATTTCATAGAAGGTTCTGTGATATGGAATGACAACCTGTATGTTCTCACTTGGGAAAGCCGTATGGCCTTTGTATATGATGCCAATACACTTGAATACAAGTCGTCATGGAAGTATCCGCGTGAAGGATGGGGAATCACTACTGACGGAAAGCATCTCATCGCTTCTGACGGCAGCGCCAACCTTTATTTCATGAATGAGAATTTCGCTCAGATGAAGAAGATCCTTGTCACCATCGAGGGAAGACCTGTGAGATTCCTGAATGAGCTTGAATATATTGACGGAAAGATATGGGCCAATGTCTATACGGCGGACGAAATCGTGATAATCAATCCAAAGGATGGAAATATCGAAGGAGTCATTGACTGCAGGGGACTTTTGCCTGCTTCCCTTCATTCTTCTTCGACAGATGTCCTTAACGGTATTGCTTATAACCCGGAAGATGGGAAGATTTATCTGACCGGAAAGAACTGGCCTAAGATGTATGAAGTAAAGATTGTAGAAAGAAAGTAATATAACGACATATTATTTGCAGGGGTGCCTGGAGTGATCCGGGCTGAGATCATACCCGATGAACCTGATCCGGATAATGCCGGCGTAGGGAGCTGAATCTCATGTGCGCATCATGCGTACCCCCTTGCATAAATGTATCAACATTATGCGAGGTTTTTTATTCTCTGCAGCGCTTATAACGCTGTTTCCGGTGGCCGTACAAGGTACGGAACCCGAAGGCATTGTCGATAAGCTCGACAGTGCGGTAGTATCGACTTCCAGAGCAGGAAAGTCAACTCCGGTCACTTACACCATGGTTTCAGGCGAGGAACTCCGTGCCGTGAATCCGATGAGTTCGTTGCCGATGGCATTGGCGCTTCAGCCGTCAGTCGTGACTGTGAATGAGGGCGGAACCGGTCTGGGTTATTCAAAGATGACGGTACGCGGATCCAAAGGTTCCCAGATCAATGTGACCCTGAACGGAATCACTCTCAATGATGCCGAGTCTCAGGAAGTGTTCTGGGTGAATATTCCAGCCTTATCAGGCTTGCTTTCCAGTGTTCAGCTTCAGCGCGGACTCGGTACTTCAGCATCAGGGCCGGGAGCATTCGGCGCGAGCATCAACATGAGTACGGCTTCCGTAGGTGCCGATCCATATGCTTCCGTTGATCTGGGATACGGATCTTATGATACATTCACTGCTTCTGCTGCAGCCGGAACCGGTCTTACCAGAAAGGGCCTGTACTTCGATTTCGCCTATTCCCGCGGCTTGACAGACGGATATATACGCAACGCCTTTGCTGACGTCCAGTCCGCCTTTGCAGTCCTGGGATGGATGAATGAAAGGAATTCGCTTCGTCTGACCTGGCTGTATGGAGACCAGCATACCGGAATCACATGGCATGGTGTAGATCCTTGGAGAAACGACGATCCGGTAGCCCGACGTTATAACCCGGCGGGTGAGTATCTTGATCCATACGGCAATGTACGTTATTATGATAATGATACGGACAATTACACCCAGCATCATCTTCAACTGAACTATACCCGTCAGTTTGATGAGAACCTTGTCTGGACTACTACATTCAACTGGACCAAGGGAGACGGCTATTATGAGAACTACTGGTCAGGAAACAGCTTTGCCGATTACGGATTTCCAGCTGGCTTCGGGGATGGACAGGAAGGAGATTTCATTGTTCAGGAGGCAATGGACAATACCTATCTTGTATTGAACTCCGATCTGAAGTATTCTTCGGACAACCTGTCGGTGACATCAGGTATCAACCTTTCCAGGTACAATGGCGATCATATCGGTAAGGTGCTGTGGAGCGATATCCTGGGCGATTCCTATGATTATTCCTCACATTCATGGTATCTTAACAACGGATTGAAGCAGGAAGCGAATGCATTTGTCAGGGCAGAGTATGAACCCCTTGCCTGGATGACAGCCTATGCCGATCTGCAATACCGTGGTGTATGGCTTGATATGGCCGGACCTGAAGATGATCAGATTCCTCTTGACTATTCTGCTGACTGGCAGTTCCTCAATCCGCGTGCCGGCCTTTCTTTCCATTGGGATACGCGCCAGAAGGCATATTTCTCTGCCGCTTTCGGACATCGTGAGCCGGGCAGAAGCGATATAAAGGAGAATATCAAGAATGCATGGTCGGCATCTCAGGCTGGCATTTCAGGTGAAGGGGTTTCGCTGAAACCTGAGAAGATGCTTGACCTGGAATTCGGTTATTCGTATTCATCAGAAAATATGTCGGCTTCGGCAAACATATATCTGATGGAATACTGGGACATGCTCCTCGAGACGGGAAAGCTTTCGGATGTCGGATATGCGATAAAGGAGAATGTCTCAAGAAGCTGGCGCCGAGGTATCGAACTTGCCGCAGCATGGCAGGCTTTTCCATGGCTTCGTGCTGATGCGAATCTTACTCTCAGCACGAACATGATCAAGGATTATAAGGCATATCTTGACAGAATAACCTATGTCGATGGAGAAATGACATGGATCGGAGGTCAGGAGGAGCTCTCTTTCGGCAGGACGGTGATGCTTATGTCGCCATCTGTTACAGGTATGGTCCGCCTTTCTGTAACCCCTTGGAGATCAACTGCCTCTAATTGCCTTAAGACAACATCTGCAGCAATTGATTTCAAATATGTGGGCAAGCAGTATCTGGACAATACCATGACTGATGGCAGCTCTGTACCAGCCTATATGGTGTCTAATCTGTCTGTTACACATGAATTCGACCTTGGAAACGGAAAGCTGGGGATAGGTGCTTATGTGAACAACCTGTTCAATAACATGTATTACGCAGACGGATGGGCCTGGAACGTGTATAATGCCGATACGGCATCGGTGGAGTCATATCCTGGCATTTATCCTCAGGCACTTCGTAACTTCATGCTGAAAGTCAGCTATCGCTTCTAACTTAAGGGTTTCATCCCGGATCTGCTGAGATCCACTTTGTGAAACTTGTAACCGAGGCGCTTGAGCTGAAGAGCAGCTCCCGTGCGGAACATCACTTTGACGGTACGGGCGAATATGTGGAAAGCCTTGACGGTCTGATGCTCGATATGTTCATGCTGAATGAATGTAGTTGCCTTCTGGGCACAGCAGAGCAGTATATTCATTATCTGCTTCGCTTCAACGGAATCCAATGCCAGACCGAGAATGTTCTGAACAATATGTTCGTCCATATCGTCAAATCCACGCGGGCCGTGCATGGTCTCATATCTTGCACCATGATGACGCCCCCAGTCCTGATCCCACCATTGCGCTACAGCCATGCCCGCATAACCGGCACAGGCAATCGCAAATTCGGGATAGCTGTTCACTTCAGGAAGAGCTTCAGCTATATATTCCGGAGCCCACTCCTTCCATTTCTGGTCTATGTCCTCCGAACTGAGCAGTTCTCCGTCAAGCATTCCGAGGCTGGTGCACATCTTGAGAATCTCTCTCTGGAGATTCTCTTCGTAGGTATCATAATACTGTATGCTTTCTTCCATGATCTTCAATTTTGCGCAAAGGTAAGTAAAAAATCCCGCATCACTGCGGGATTTTTCGGTTAGTTAGTAGTGTAGTGTATTTCCCTTTTGGGATGATTAATTATTAGTGGTTAGAAACGTCTGATTGACATTAAATCGTTATGTCGAATGCAAATTTAGATATTAAATTGATATTTGCAAATTATTTTCAATTTAATTCTGATAAAAGATGAGGTCTGAGTCTTTTTGTGCGTTCCAAAGCCTGTTCATCCTGCCATTCTCTGATCAGCTTGGGGTTGCCGCTTAACAGTACCTCAGGTACTTTCCATCCGTTGAACTCGGCAGGGCGGGTATATACGGGAGGGGAGAGAAGTCCGTCCTGGAAGCTGTCGCTCAGTGCGGATGTCTCATCTGACAATGCTCCCGGAATAAGCCTGATAATGGAGTCGGCAAGCAGGGCTGCAGGAATCTCTCCTCCGCTGAGCACATAGTCACCGACAGAAATTTCACGAGTGACCAGATGCTCCCTGATCCTGTGGTCGATCCCTTTGTAATGGCCGCAGAGTATGATGATGTTCTTTTTCAGTGAAAGTTCGTTGGATATTCCCTGTGTAAGGATTTCACCGTCAGGGGACATGTATATGACTTCGTCGTACTCTCTTTCTGCCTTCAGTTCCTGAATCATATTGTAAACAGGTTCGAGCATCAGAACCATTCCGGCGTCGCCTCCGTAATTGTAGTCGTCAACCTGCTGGCGTGGCCCTTTGCCGTATTTGCGGAGGTTGTGCACATGGATTTCTGCAAGTCCCTTCTTTATCGCACGTCCCACGATCGAATGGCTGAGAGGACTTTCCAGAAGTTCCGGTACTACAGTAAGTATATCTATTCTCATCGTAAAATTGTTCAAAAAGTTTATTAGTCCTGCAAAAATAAGAATTTGATGTGAGTTTTACTAAAAAAATGGTATATTTGCGACTTGTATGAATTTATAAACCAATAACTCCATTATTATGAGTGAAGAGATCATCCCTGATGTTGCAATGGCATCAGATGTAGTAGTGGCTGAGCCTGTTGAAATTGCAGAGCCAGCTGTAAATTATTCAGAAAAGAACCTTGCTGAGCTTATCGCACTTTTTGAGGAACTGGCTCAGAATGAGGAAAGAATGAAGATGTCCAAGGAGGCCGAGGCTATTAAGTCCGCTTTTTACAAGAGGCTCCAGAAGGATAAGGCTGAGGCAGGCGTTGCGGTTACCGCTCCTGTAGCAGAGACTGAAGAGGTTGAAGAAGAGGTTGTCGAGACTCCTTCTGATGACACAGTAAGCGAGAATCCTTTTGCGGAGGTGGAGAGAGGCTTCAAGGAACTATATAACAAGTATAAGAGGGAGCGTGCCGAATATAACAGGCAGCTTGAAAAGGAGCGTGAGGATAATCTTGTCAAGAAGGAAGCTGTCATCGCTGATCTCAAGGCTCTTCTTGAGAAGCAGGAAGATGTCAATGCAACTTTCCCTGAGTTCCGTGAGATTCAGAACAGATGGAGAGCCATAGGTTCGGTTCCGGCTCAGAGCTACAGGAATCTGAATGAGACATATCAGCTCTATGTAGAGCAGTTCTATGATATGGTTAAGATCAACCGCGAACTTCGTGACCTTGACTTCAAGAAGAATCTCGAGGCTAAGGAGCAGTTCTGCGAGTTTGCAGAGAAGCTTGCCGAGAATCCTAACGTGGTTGAAGCATTCCGTGAGCTTCAGAAACTGCATGAGCAGTGGAAGGAGTTCGGTCCTGTTGCCAAGGAATACAGAGACAAGATCTGGGATCGTTTCAAGGCAGCTACAGCTGTGATCAATAAGAAGTATCAGGCGTTCTTCGAGGATATCAAGGAGCAGCAGGCTGAGAATCTTGTGAAGAAGACAGCCCTTTGCGAGAAGGTTGAAGAGATTTCTGAAAGAGAGGTTACCGATTCAAATCAGTGGAATGCATTCTCTAAGGAGATCGAAGATATCCAGAAGGAATGGAAAACCATCGGATTCGCATCAAAGAAGGAGAATCAGAAGATCTATGACCGTTTCCGTGCTGCGTGCGACAAGTTCTACGGACGCAAGCGCGACTTCTATAATGAGTACAAGGACAGCATCAATGCAAATCTCGAGAAGAAGATCGCACTTTGCGAGGCTGCAGAAGAACTCAAGTCAAGCACAGAGTGGAAGAAGGCTACTGACCAGTTCATCAATCTTCAGAAGCAATGGAAGGAGATCGGTGCAGTTCCACGCAAGAAGTCTGAGCAGCTCTGGAAGAGATTCCGCGCCGCTTGTGACGAGTTCTTTGCCGAGCGTGACAAGAATGCCAAGCCGGAGAACGATTTCTATGGCAATCTGAAGGCGAAGCAGCGTCTCATCGAAGAGATCAAGGCATATGAACTCAAGAATGACGAGTCTGATGCAGCTGCAATGCAGGATTTCCAGAAGAGATGGCAGGAGATAGGATTCGTTCCATTCAAGGAGAAGGACAATATCGCTCAGGCTTACAGAGAGGCGCTCAATGCCAAGTTCCCTAATACAGGACGTGGTGCTAACCGCAGAGGACGTGGCGGAAAGCCTGCTCTTTCTGAGAAGGACCGTCTCATCCAGAAGTATAATCAGCTCGAGCAGGATATCGTTACATATGAGAATAATATCGGATTCTTCTCGATGTCAAAGAATTCAGAGCCTCTTGTAAAGCAGATGCAGGACAGAATCGCTCAGGCTAAAGAAGAACTCAAGGCACTTGCAGACCAGATCAGAGTTCTCAACGAGTCTGAAGAACAGGAATAATCATGATGGCGGTGGCCGACAAGGTCACCGTCAGTTTGTGTAACAATTTACAATATTAGATGAATAAAAGTAATTTGACAGGATTTGTCTTGATCTTTGCTATCATGATGGGTTTCTCATGGTATCAGTCAAGACAGTACAGCAAGCAGATGGAGGCACAGGCACAGCTTGACTCCATTGCAAGAGTCGAGCAGATGGCTGCGATGGCTATGGACTCGATGAAGAGAGCGCAGGGAATTCTTCCTGAAAATGACGTCAAGGTTTCGACAATGCCTGTATATAAGGACAGTCTCCTTACAGATGCAAGGCTTGCAGACGCTTCATTCTACAAACTCTCAAATGATAAGCTCGAGATCGAGTTCACGACTAGAGGTGCACAGCCATATTCGGTCAAGATCAATGACTATAAGTCATATGACAGCACTGATCTTTATCTTATCAAGCCGGATATGAGCCAGATGGGAATCAGCATCTTTGCCGGTGAGAATATCAATACGAAGGATTTTGTCTTTCAGGTGGCGGAGCATAATGACTCCACTATCGTGATGCAGCTCCCGTTTGCCGGAGGTGGTTATATCCAGCAGAAGTATTGGCTTACGGAAGGCAGCTACATGATGCAGAACGAGCTTTCGTTCGTGAATATGGACGGAATCATTCCTCGCAATGTTTCTATGTTCGACATCGACTGGTCTGTGATCATTCCTCGTCTTGAAAAGGGATATAAGAATGAAAAGCAGTATTCAAAGCTCGATTTCTATTATTCTGGTGACAAGAAGCCTGAGGAAATCGGTCGTGGACGCGATGCTGGTGAGCGCATAGATACAAGATTCAAATGGTTCGCGTTCCAGCAGCAGTTCTTCTCTGCAATCATGACTGCAGGAACAGAGTTCGAATCAGCAGACCTTAACGTGAAGTATTTCGCAGAGGACGATCCTTCACGCAATCTTATGGCATGCAATGCAAGCCTTCGTTCTGATTTCAAGGCCGGTTCCGACAATGTGACGATCCCATACGAGTTCTATTTCGGTCCTAACGACTACCGTACCCTGAAGAGCTATGATCAGAAATATGAAAAGATCATTCCTCTCGGCGGATGGCTTGTAGGCTGGTTCAGCCGTCTTATCATCATCCCTTGCTTTGACATGCTCGGAAGATTCATCAGCAATTACGGACTTGTAATCCTTCTGATGACCCTCCTTATCAAGCTCATCATTTCTCCGCTTACGATCAAGTCATACAAGTCTTCAGCAAAGATGCAGGTGATCAAGCCGGAGGTTGACAAGCTGAATCAGAAGTATCCTCATGAGAAGGATGCAATGAAGAAGCAGCAGGCAATGATGGATCTTTATCAGAAAGCCGGAATCAGTCCTATGGGAGGATGTCTTCCGATGCTTCTCCAGATGCCTATCCTCTTTGCCATGTTCCGTTTCTTCCCTGCGTCAATCGAGCTTCGTCAGCAGAAGTTCCTTTGGGCTGACGACCTCAGTGCATATGATTCTATCTGGGACTTCGGATTCAATATTCCTCTTCTCGGAGATCACCTTTCGCTTTTCGCACTTCTGATGGCCTTAACCATGTTCTTCTACTCGAAGATGACTTCGGCTCAGATGTCGGATGATCCTAATATGGCTGGAATGAAGTTCATGAGCGTATGGCTCATGCCGATCATGATGTTCTTTATCTGTAACAATCTTTCGGCAGCCCTCAGCTACTATTATCTTCTTTCAAACATCATCACGATGATCATGACATGGTATATCCGTAAGTTCGTCGTGACAGAGGAAAAGGTGCGTGCCGACATGATGCTTAACGCCAGCAAGCCAAAGCAGAAGTCGAAGTGGCAGCAGAAGCTCGAGGAGGCACAGAAGATGCAGGAGCAGATGCAGAAACAGCAGAATCGCAGATAATGATTAAAGAAACAATCAATAAATTACATTCGGAACTGCCAGCAACTGTAAAGTTGGTGGCAGTTTCCAAATTTCACCCCTTCGAAGCCATAGAAGAGGCTTATGAGGCTGGGCAGAGAATCTTTGCCGAGAGTCGTCCGCAGGAACTTCTTTCAAAGGTGAAACGACTTGAGGAAATCCGTACAGAGAAGGGAGATGCTGACTATATGTCCGACATCGAATGGCATTTCATAGGGCATCTTCAGACAAACAAGCTCAAGATGGTGCTGCCTTACGTGTCTCTCGTACAGTCTGTTGACACGGTCAGACTTCTGGAAGCAATCAATTCCTGGGGCATGGCAAACGGCAAGGTGACCGATGTCCTTCTTGAGCCTCATGTCGCAGCAGAAGAGACCAAACAGGGATTCTCCAGGGAGGAGATCATGCGGATTCTATCAGATTCTGCAAGATATGCCAATATCCGTTTTAGGGGAATCATGGGTATGGCAACATTCACGGATGACGAAGATGTCATCCGATCTGATTTCGCGCAGTTAAGAGATATTCGCAATGAAGCCGTGGAAAGATTCCCACGGCTTGCAATGGATTTTTCCGAACTCTCAATCGGTATGTCTGATGACTATAAGATAGCTGTTGAATATGGCTCTACCATGGTGCGTATCGGATCAATGATTTTCGGCGCAAGACAGTATTAGTTTACTGCAGCAAATTGCTTAGCCTGTCCGGCATTCCATACGACGATGGCAGTGCCGTGGCGGAAGTATGTGTCAAGAGTTGGATGATCCAGACCAGACGGTTCAGTCGATGCTGTTCCTTCAGATATCTCATTTACAAGCTGTTGCATATCGCTAAGATATGTCATACCCATTTCCTTGTCACCAAGTTCCGGAAGCCAGTCTCTCTGCCAGTAGTGGCCGCCGAAAATACGCAAATTTTCAGCATTTACATCGTTTTCCGGATTCTCTATCCATCCGATAAGGTGAGGGACAGCTGCAGCATATTTTGTGAATGCATCAGTATTGAAGATCCAAACTCCATGTCCGGATCCTATTGCATCTCCGCTGAAAAGGATGTTGCTTCCATGCATGTAGAAAACGACAGATCCGTCAGTATGTCCTGGAACTTCTATTACTTCGATTTCAGCATCTCCGAGATCAAAGACATGACCCTCGTTGATAAAACTGTAGTCAGCCACGGGAAAACGCGTCACCTGATGCTGGAAATCAGTTTCCGGAAGAGCGAAATGTACATCAGGATCATCGATATATGCGTGTATCATTCCGATATGGTCACCATGATTATGTGTGAATGAAATGATAAGTTCCTTGCCTTCTGTGCGTTCGGCAACTATCTGACGCAGTGATTCTGCCGCATTGTCTGCCCATCTTATATTGTTGGAAAGGTCGATAAGAAGTGCCTTTTCCTTGCCGACGATCAGATAAATGTCAGAACAGTTGTTGAAATGTGTCTTGTTTCCTTCAGTATCGAAGGCCTCGCCGGCAGGATTTGAAGAATTGTAGTCCTGGATGTGATATACACCGTCCTCAATTACGGAAACAGTGTATGGGCCGACTTCCTTGATTCCGGACGTGCATGATGCAAGGCATATGGCTGCTATTGCCGCCATGATGTTGATGATGACTCTTTTCATAGTTGGTGGTTATTTATTTGTTCAATTCTTCGATCATTGCTTTTGCAACAGCTCCTGACGCTCCCGAGCCACCGAGGGCGTTACGTATTTCTGCATAGTCAGAAAGCATTCTTTCACGGTAATCCTTGTCTTCCAGCAGAGAGCGTACCTCAGCAAGAATCTTATCAGGATTGCAGTCATCCTGAATGAACTCCCTGAAAGCACCTCTGTCGATTATTAGATTGCCTAAGCTGATGTATTTCAGCTTAACTATCCTTTTCGCAATCTGGTAGGTGAGGGGATTGCCTATGTATCCAACAACCTGCGGAGTATTGAACAGTACTGTTTCCAAAGAAGCTGTTCCAGAGTTTACGACAGCTGCTTCGGCGTGTCTGATTATTGATTGTGTCTCACCGAAAAGGACGTGGATGTATTTCCTGTTTTCCTCTGTGAGCCATGGCTCGTAATCGCTCATTGATCGGGCCGGGGCTCCGCCTATCACGAACTGGTAATCAGCGTATTTCGGTATGGTTCTCATTCTTGACGCGAATTCCGTGAGAACAGGCATCATCGTGCTTATCTCTCCTTTGCGAGAACCTGCAAGCATTGCAATCACAGGCTTGTCTTCAAGCGAATTCCGCTCAAGAAAATCCTGCTTTGTCTCATTCATCGCTCGCGAACCGTCAACTGCGTCAATGAGAGGGTTGCCTTTGTAAATGAATGGAATTCCTTTTTGCGTGAAATATGGAATCTCGAACGGAAAAACGATGAACAGCTTGTCAACATATGCCTTGAGCTTCTTGATGCGACCTTCGCGTGAAGCCCATACTTTAGGTGCTATGTAATAGAACACCTTGAAGCCTGCCTTGTGGGCGAATTCTGCTATCTTGAAATTGAATCCGGGATAATCTATGAGAATCACAACGTCCGGTTTCCACGCAAGGATGTCTTTCTTGCAGAATGATACGTTTCCAAGAAGCATTCTGGCCTTGACGAACACTTCTACGAATCCGATGATGGCCCCATCCTTATAATGCCTTACCAGGCCGGAGGGGACTGTGTCGGATGTATGAAACTTCCAGACTGATTCCATCAAGTCGCCTCCCCAGAAGCGGATATCCGCCTGCGGATCTTCAGCATATATGCCTTTCATGAGGTTGGAACCGTGAAGATCGCCTGATGCCTCACCGGCTATGATGTAGTATTTCATCAGAATATTCTCTTAAGATGCTCTGTCTCTTCGTAATCGGTGCAGTCGATGTTATGTGCGACAACTGATATATAACCGTCTGCTACGAGTCTGTGGTCGGCATTCTCAGGATTGCGCGGGTCGTCGGTGAATTCTCCGACCATCATGTAGAGGTCTTCACCTTCTTCAACAACCGGTGTCGAGCTTTGTCCGAGCAGTTCAGGAGTGATTCCGTATCTGGCATAATGGCTCAGATCCCATTCCTTGAATTCCTTTACCCAGCGGCCCATTCCCTGTACTCCGACGCGAACGCCCTTGATCTCTTCTACGGGAATATCCGGGAAGTTGACATTGTAGTAAACTCCATGTTTTGAAGGCCATTCCTTCATAAGCTTTTCAAATATATCTCCGAAATATTTCTCGACACCTTTGAAATCTGCGTCAGGATGAAGCGTATCAAGAGACACTCCTATTGCAGGTATGCCGTTCAGTGCTCCTTCCATGGCTGCTCCGAGAGTTCCGGAATAGCATGAGGCTGTGGCTGCATTTGAACCGTGATTGATGCCGGAAACGACTACATCAGGGAAATTGTCAAGGAACATCGTGTTCAGGCCGAATTTGATGCAGCTGGCAGGAGTGGCATCGACATAGTGCCATCCGTTGCCGAGGTCTTTGTGTGCAATCTGCTTGAATCCGAGTGAAACGGCCATGGACATTCCTGACTGATGCTTCTTCGGGGCGATTACGGTAACTTCTCCGAAGCGGCTCATGATATCCGCAAGGACTTTGATACCTTTAGCTTCGTATCCGTCGTCGTTAGTTATTAAGATGCGCATTTTTCTTCTGTTAATTTTCATACAAAGATAGCATTATATTCATAAATTTTTCTAAATTTGCATCGATTTTGTGGAAATGAGTCCACTCACATCAAAGGCTATTTAAAGTTTAACTTTATATAAAATTAATTAAACAATGATTAAAGTAGGTATTAACGGTTTCGGCCGTATCGGACGCATGGTTTTCCGTGCAGCTGTTGAGAATTTCTCAAACGACATTCAGATCGTAGGTATCAATGACCTTCTCGAGCCAGAGTATCTTGCATATATGCTCAAGTATGACTCAGTTCACGGTCAGTTCAAGGGCGAAGTTGCTGTTGAAGACGGTGCTCTCGTAGTAAATGGTAACAGAATCCGCCTCACAGCTGAGATGGATCCTGCTAACCTCAAGTGGGATGAGGTTGGTGCTGAGGTTGTTGTTGAGTCAACAGGTCTCTTCCTTGAGGACGCTAAGGCTCGCAAGCATATCGAGGCTGGTGCTAAGAAGGTGATCATGTCTGCTCCTTCAAAGGACGCTACTCCTATGTTCGTTTACGGTGTTAACCACGAGACTTACGCTGGTCAGGATATCATCTCTAACGCATCTTGCACAACTAACTGTCTTGCTCCTATCGCTAAGGTTCTCAATGACAAGTTCGGTATCGTTAAGGGTCTCATGACAACAGTTCACGCTGCAACAGCTACTCAGAAGACTGTTGACGGTCCTTCACGCAAGGAC
>JAFSBV010000067.1 GCA_017437125.1 Bacteroidales bacterium
CTCTAGAACAAAGACCCTGTCTGTGTCTGGTGTAAGTTCAAATGTCGATGTCGGTATCAGTTCGTAGGTTTCCCTGCTGTTTAAATTGAACAGGTCTGCCATCTCGTTCTCTACATCTCCGTTTATGTCATAGACAATACGGATCTGCTGCCACATCTGCATCGGTGTGAAATCCGAATCCTCCTCGTAGAAAGGATCGTATTGATAGTTCATGATGGACTTTTCCTTGGACACGAACTTCATTCCCTTTTTTATGAGATCAATGAGAGTCTGTTCCATCTCATCGGCACAAGGATATCTTTCGAGCGCCTTCCACAAGTCCGCATAATAGGACCTGGATTCAAGCGTTGCGAGCGCTTTGTACACCCTTCCTCCCGATTCATATGACCGGATGCGACGATGTCTTCTTCTACGCTCTGACGGATCTTCATCCTCGCAGTAACAAGAGTCCAAAAGGATGTCCTGCGCCCAGAACGCGTCATCATCGTCATTGATAGTGGAAAGCCCGTTAGCCTTCATGAACTCATGATAGAAGGTCAGGACTATCCGCCTGAGACGTGGACGAAGCTTCTCGGTGAAGCGTATGGGGAAGTAATACAGAGTATGGTCTCCCCATTTGTGCATCTTCCACAGATTGAAGTAGAGCCTGCCATCACGTTCTTCCAGATTGACATTCATATCATCTCCCAGAAGCGAGGACATCTCTGCATACAGGTTAGCGATCCCGACTCCGATAGACTCCGCAGGAGAATGCCGGGAGTCCTTCCCCAGCAGACAGGCGTAGCGAAGATATGAGTCCCGCAGGTACTCGTAGTTTTCCCGGGTTATCAGATTGTGTGATTCCCCGTTCCAACTGCACCAGACCAGTTCGTCCTTCGCCTTGAGGGTGTATGTTTCCTCTAGAAAAGGATTACGGCTCCACTCGGCGCCGTAATCCGTTCCTGCCTCACAACCCCTATGCGGTGATTCCTCTCCAATGCTTCTATTATGAGCCTGGATAGCGATTCCATCTGATAAGCGTTTAACCTCGTGCATTCTTTGACCTCCTTATTGTCTGTTTCCATATCATCATCCTTTTGTTCCGATAGTGGTCTTGAATTCATACTCCGCCATGTCCTCATTGATCTTCGGTCCATGAACCGTTGCTGTCGTGAGTTCTGGATACATGTTGGAATAGTAGTTCATCACCATCTCCGGAGTATCATTCGGATTCGGATCTGCAAGAGTGATCTTCTCATTACCCTTCTTGAAGGTAAAGGATCTTGTCATTTCATTGATTACAAGTGCCATAATATGTTTGTTTAAATATAATTTGTATAAGTCTCATATCAGTCAAGAGGAAGGTCGTCATCATCTTCACATGTCTCCTCTGGGGCCAGACCGTGGTCAGCATCCAGTGCTGGAGATGGTGAGGCATCTTCATCACCGAACAGACTGCCCTGGTTCATATCCTCGATGATCTTGTCCATCTTTTCTCCAAGAGCTTTCTGTTCTGCTTCGGAGGCAACCTTCTGAGCCTGCTGAAGCACTGTCATCGCCGCCTTGTAGTCCTTGGATGCTATAAGTTCTTCAGCTTTCTTTATCTGCCTGTCATAACTCTCCTTCCGTTCCTTCTTCGCCTTTGCTTCTGCTGCCTTAGCCTCCTTGACGGCCTTGCTGTTCTGCGCGGCAGCATCCGCCTGACGCTCAAACTCCGCGATGTTGGTCAGCAGTCCGCTTGCCTTTGTCAGAGGCTTCGACACTGCATCCAGGAATCCATCGTCCATTTCCTCCGGTGTTCCCGTCATAGTAAGCGGGATGATACGGTTCTGAGCCTCGTCCTTGAGACCGTTAGCCTTCGGCATGGCAGACACTATCATCTGACCGCCACTTCTTCGTATGACCAGCGTGATGTCAACGCCTTCGGTCATCATCCTGTTGATTTCTGTAAAAAACATGATAATTACTTTTATTGATTGTGATTTTTCCTGATGAATGCCATTCATAGGACTATCCCAATCGGGTTCAACTTCATTTGTGAAGCACCCGACAGGGACTCTGACGGCAACAGACAAGAAAATCCGCCGGAATACTACCACAGCGTGTGTGGAGATTCTGACGGATTAGCAAAATGTGGTTCTTGGATGTGTCTGGAAGAGGAATCTACATTTGC
>JAFSBV010000042.1 GCA_017437125.1 Bacteroidales bacterium
GAATGACCTATGACGGTCTTACGGGTCAGTCAACGGCATACAACGACCTCGACCTCGTCAGAAACATTTCCCGCAACGGAACAACTTTGGCGAATTATTCCTATCTTTCGGACGGTACGAAACTTGAGGCGGTTGACGGAAATGGTGGAGGATTAGTTTACAGGGGCCCGTTCGTTTACAGGAAGAGTCCGGGCGGCAGTTCATTGACATTGGAGAGCGTGTCGTTCGGAGGAGGCCGTCTGGCAGCCGGCAAGGCGCTGCTGCATGTGAGGGACTATCTGGGAAGCGTGAGGGCTGTGATCGACGGAAGCACGGGAGCAGCATACAAGGCATCGGACTATTCGACATTCGGAAATGAATCCTCAGTGTCTTCGGTTCAGACCTCTGCAGTTCCTTCAGGCATGACCCTCCGCGAGGCCTACACCGGCAAGGAGGACCAGACCCCGGACTTCGGCACGTCCTACACCGACTTCGGAGCAAGGCAGTACAGTCCGACCCTCCGCAGATGGATGGTTCCAGACCCGATGTCGGAGAAGTACTACGGAACGAGCCCGTATGCCTTCTGCAACAACAATCCGGTGAACTTTGTGGATCCGAATGGGAAGCGCGAATGGCCCGTGAATCCTCAGTATAATGGTTTTAAAAGGAGACATGAAAATAATTATAGAAATCCGCGTCCTAAACATAATGGAGTAGATATTAATATTGGAGCTGGAAGTAATGATTTCGGGGCTCCTGTATATGCTACACACGACGGTATTATTACAAAATACGTTAATATTAATGATGATAATAATGCAGGCGGTAACAGAATACAGATAACTTCTGAGAGTGGTGAAGTAGCAACTTATTATATGCATCTTAATACTATGTCAAGTTTTAAGGTTGGAGATTATGTCTCTGAAGGAACAATTATTGGAACTATAGGAGGATCCGGTAAAGGAGTAGTGAATGCATATACACCACATTTGCATTATGAAATAAAAATTGATGGGGAGTATATTAATCCAGCAATTGATGCTCAGAGATTAATTGACCCTCAACAGTTGATTTCTCCTGTACATATGGGTGTGCTTTTACCTGCAGTTGTTAAAGAGAATCGCAAATCTTTGAAAATCAATTTACCGGATGCACGAATATTATCAGGTCAAGATCAAAAATTAAGATATGAGATTCGCTAACTTACTATTTATTTGTTTTATGTCAACTTGTATTCTGAGTTGTCGTGGAAAAGGTAATCCTTCATCATATGCGTCTCCATTAGAAGACACATTAGACGTTGTATCGAATAGTATATCAAAAGACTGTCCCATTCTTTCAGATACAATATTCTATGCCGAGAAAAGCATTGATAACTATAGTGTGAAGTACTCCTTGCAAACTAACGATATTATTGCTGATACTATATATGTGTCCGATACTGATTTTGTAATTTTCTATAATCATTCATTATTCTTGACTATACATTATAATGGAAAGTTGATAGTGGACAATTATGAGGTTAACTCAATATCATTCAGTGGTATAGAAAATCCCGAGAGATTTCAATTGGCACCAATGGGGGGCGTGAACATTGAGTCTGTTAATGATACTCTTCGGGTATCAACAGGAATGTTTGTTGTTGACACTGATTGGGGATACTTTGTGAGAATAAAAGTATCAAAGACTGGGGATATCTTTTTATATGCAGATGATGCAGATGATTATTATAATGATGAGGACGAATGAAAACCAGCATCCCTTGTGTGTATATTCTACAATATAACAAACATTATTTTATTGTAGCCTAATATCATATTAAGGATATCCACATAATTTGGGTAAGAGTCTCAAGGTTGCTGATGGAGTATAAGAAAAGCGGGGTCATTTGGCCCTGCTTATTCTTTTAAGCTGTCTGGAAGTAGGTCCCGGTAAACCTCTGACAAAGCCATCCGCTGCAGTAATAAACGTCTCGGAGAACACCGAGTATGGCTTCTCCGGAGAAGTGACATCACGTACGTTCGCATACACCGGCAAGGAGGACCAGACCCCGGACTTCGGCGTGAATGCCCTCAGAAGCACCGGGGATATATATTTCCCTGTACTCGTCGGAATCGTCGTAATGTGGGGAGTACAGGTGGTCGGAAGCTATGTCCTCGGCATCGGCCTGGGCTGGGGTCTCGTGGCCATGTGGGCCGTATTTGCCCTCGACGAGAACATCCGCGGCCTTATCTTCCTCCGCCGCTGGAACAGCTTCAGATGGGTCGGGAAAGGGTTCCTTAAATAAATCTGTCGCGAGACGGACGTCAGCCCTCCCAGATCCGCTTCGTGTCCTGAAAACATGACAATCAGAGCATTTCCTTGCCGCGAGGCGGACGTGAGACCTCTCAGAACGGCTTCGCGATATCGCGGCTAAAACCTCGACCTCGTCAGAAACATCTCCCGTAACGGAAAACGAATGACGATACAACTTTGTCAAATTATTCCTATCTTTCGGACGGTACGAAACTTGAGGCGGTTGACGGCAGTGGTGGAGGATTGGTTTACAGGGGCCCGTTCGTTTACAGGAAGAGTCCGGGCGGCAGTTCATTGACATTGGAGAGCGTGGCGTTCGGAGGAGGCCGTCTGGCAGCCGGCAGGGTCCTGCTGCATGTGAGGGACTATCTTGGCAGCGTGAGGGCCGTGATCGACGGAAGCACGGGAGCAGCATACAAGGCATCGGACTACTCTGCATTCGGAAATGAGTCCGCAGCGTCTTCGGTGCAGACCTCTGCTGTTCCGTCAGGCATGACCCTCCGCGAGGCCTACACCGGCAAGGAGGAC
>JAFSBV010000068.1 GCA_017437125.1 Bacteroidales bacterium
ATTTTTTGAAAGGTGGTAATAACCATGTACAAGATCAAGAACTTTACTGACAACGATGATATCAATATTATCAACCAGCTTGGCCCCTTCACAGTAGTGGAGTACACGCGTGATTTGAGCGTCATGCCCGGCGATGCCATGATCGCTTACTACTGCAATGAGATGAATGTACGTAAGCGTCAGGTCATCTGCGATGTGGCCAAGTCCAACATCACTTTGCAGGCTGGCGCCATGCAGTGGACTGTGGGTGATGTGAATGCGACTACCGGCGTCAAGGGTGTCGGAGATCTGTTCGGCAAGGCTCTGCGCGGCAGTGTCACCGGCGAATCTGCCATCAAGCCCGAGTATACCGGCAACGGCACGCTGGTCCTTGAGCCTACTTATAAGCACATCCTTCTGATCGACACCGCTGACTGGGGCGGTTCCGTCGTTCTGGATGACGGCCTCTTCCTGGCCTGCGAATCCAAGCTGAAGCATAAGGCTGTTGCCCGGTCCAATTTCTCTTCTGCAGTTGCCGGCGGCGAAGGCCTGTTCAATCTGGGCATCCAGGGTAACGGTATCCTGTGTCTGGAGTCCAAGTGCCCCAAGGAAGAACTGATCGAGATCGAGCTGAATAACGATGTTCTGAAGGTCGACGGCAACTTCGCTATCGCCTGGAGCGGAAGCCTCAGCTTCACGGTGGAACGTTCCGGTAAGTCTCTGGTCGGCTCTGCAGCCTCCGGTGAAGGCCTCGTAAATGTCTACCGCGGCACCGGCAAGGTACTTCTGGCACCTGTCACCAAAGGCTTTGCATAATCAGTAAAGTAATCATATCAGCGCCCCTGAGCTTAGTTCTCAGGGGCGCTTTTTTGCTATATATGAGAATTGAACTTGATCCATATTTCCAGTATAATAGACCATGTTTCGATTCTCTATGGATGAAACAAAATAGGAGATGGATACATATGGCGAAGAAAAAGCAAAAACAAAATAACCACTCTTCTAAGAAGGGTTCAAATAAACACAAAGATTCTCCTCGCAGCAGACTTGAATGCAGCGCCAGAGAAAGTTATCGCGAGAGAACAAAATGCATCCGGCATGATGAGACGCTTACTCCCGAGTTAAGAGAAGGCTTGGACTATGATCCAATCCGCCAAAAGCGGAGAATCCGTGCAACCATCGCAACCATGGAGGAAGTAAAGAAAAGAGTACAGCACTTATGCCCGGATGTGCCTGATATCTATAGCACGGAAGAGGAATGGATCGAAATCAATGCTTTTCCAAGTCCAGCATACGACTATGAAGAGCGCTTTACCTTTTCTGCATTGGCAAGTGCAATCTGGATGCTTGATCAGATCCGGGATAGCAACCGCATGAAGAACCTGGAAGCTGTTCTTCCTATTGCTGATTCAGTGGATGAGATCATATATCCTCCGGTATGGGATCCTTGCCACGGTAATGAAGTACTCTATAACATGATGCATGCGATTTTGCATCGTAATGATCCTGATCTCCAAAGTGGAGAGGGTTCTTCCGGTAATGCCAAAATCCAACGCTTCTATATGACAGATTCGTTGGCAGAGCAAAGTGTATCATCGCAGTGGAAGAAGCGAATGACATTTGACAGCATTCTCGCATTGATCCCCAGAGAAGCAATTGACTCTGCAGAACAGATGTATCAGGAAAAGTATTGGGACTTTGTATCGAGATATTTTCTGTCCAGACAAGTCGTTTGCCGTATGGATGTGAAGCTTAAGGCAGACATTGATGATTTCGAGCGCAGATCAAGTGAAATCTTATCGGCATTCCAGGATAAGCAAACTGAGATCGCAAGAACTGTCCCTGCGCGTCAGATTCATCCATTACAGCTCTGGAATCATAGCAAGATGGAAATTCCGATGCAGTCTGCAGCAACTGAGTATCAGCATATGTTTGCGAAGGTTCA
>JAFSBV010000069.1 GCA_017437125.1 Bacteroidales bacterium
ACGGCTCTCCAAGGCAAAAATGATGTTTCTTTTAATGTTCATAAATTGGGTGCGTTAAAAAGTTACACCCAAAATTACACCCAATTTTTCATATATCAAAATGCACCCTATGAGTTTCAATGAATTTAACAATTTTATAAATGCTTAATCTACAACGATTTGAAATTTTATGATTATCTGTGATTCTAAAAGTTCTGGAGCCTCCCTCTCCGCAAATGAGCAGAAAAATGGCGTCAAGTTTACTTGAACGCCATTTTTTTTTTGCTCATTTGCATCGCCCCGCCGCAGGCGGGGAGGGATGTCGGAACGCAGTGACGAAATCCCGGAGAGTGTATGCAGCTTCAGCTTCGCGCCTTCCATGTTGCACGGGCCCCACCGGCGAGGTGGGAGGGAAGTGCAAAGGAGCGCAGCGACTGCGCAAATCCTGCCATAAAAAATCTCCCTGCAGAGCAATGCAGGGAGATAGCATATATAAGTGGTCTTTTAGTAAGTGAACAACCAATGATCAGCCATAGAACAGCTTCCATCCTCTGCCACGGCCAGTACCACTAAAATCCATTCGATATCGCTTGCCTTGCCGAGATTCACGCTCTCCTCGGTAGTAGAATGGTATTTGTAATTGCTCTGTCCCTTCTTTTTCAACAGGAATATCTGCTCCTGAACATAGGTATAATCCTCCATGTGTGTGTTGGTCCAGTTCCATTTTGAGGCATCTTCGAGGTAATATATGTATTCGACAGCCTCACCGTTGGACACATTCCATGTCACCTGACCGGTTTCGTTCACCTTATTTATATCCTTGTCGATCTCTACTGCAAGAGAATTATATTCAAGCTGCTTTGTCTGGTGGTTTTCACGATAGAGTTCGCCGTATTTACCATATACATCGATGGCGACAGCGACAAATGTGAGCTCTGTGCCAGGCCTGATGCCCTGAATCCTGAATTTTTCCTTCGACTTCTCGTATCTGTTGCTCTTGTTGCCCGGCTTGATGAGAAGATCGATTATCTCCTGGTCCGTGAGATCCGCCAACTCATCGACAGGACGCATCTGGCAGAAGATGAACTGTGATCCGGATGCGGATACGCTGAGTTCTACAGCATCATAATCCATTTCCAGTACCTCTGTCTTGATTACAGAAGATCCGCCTGGACTGAAAGACTTCATCTTGATTTCAAGAGTATAGATGTCCTCTTTGGTGTATTCTCCGCTTTCATCATATATCACCACCCAAAGAATATATGTTTCTCCTGGTTCCAGATAGAGATCCTGCATTTCCTCCTGGAACTTCGTGATGGAGCCTTCGTAGCTGAAAATGTTCTCGTATTTTATGTTGTAAGGCAGACTCTCTATGAATGCTCCGGATTCAAGATCCCTGTAGAACGATTCCTTGGTCTGCATACTGCAGAAATAAGCCTCTGCATTCCTTATGTCTATCTTTACATTGAATCCCTTGAATGTCATGCTTCCAAGACTCATTGTCACATCCGGACCGTCAGGCTCTGATGCGCCGTCCAGGGACACAGGTATGTTCATGACTGCAGAACGCTTGACATCCAGCTCCTTGCCTTCCTTCATCGTGAAGGTCTTTTCGGTGCCGTCCGTCAGTGTCACGGTTATGGAAAGCGATGTGTATTTCTGGTGAGGAACCACGATATAGAACGGTGTGGCCTCCTTCCCGACTGTTACGCCGTCGCCACATGAAAGTGTCACCTTCCTCTTGCTGACCATGGACTTGTCGAAGAAACAGGTCTTGGATTCCGGATAATATCCGCACTCTCCGCTGATATATTCGTTGGCGGTCTGAACCGTGATTGTCTGTATCTCAGCTTCGGATGCTGATGAAACCATGAGTTTGAGCACTCCGGCCGCATTGTAGAAATCCAGCTGGTTCTCATGTGATATTTCACTGATCATAGGCATGGCATTCCCGTCGAATGAGCCTTCCTGATATTCCTGTGTTTCCGGAATGGTGAAGTATATCTCCTTTCCAGGGCCTTCGCTGCTTATGTACATGTCCTTTTCAGGATAGCCGGCGATTATTCCACCGGCGAAGTCAATTTCATCGGCCCCGTTTTCCGGAATGAATTCCGCAGTCGTGCTTCCTCCGCTTACAGCTGTATAGACTGCATTGTTGCCTTCGCTGTCTGCGATGAGGATCTGATCGCCTTCAGTCCAGAATATCTTGTATATTCCGTCTTCATATGAGCCGATCGAGGTCTTTGTCTCTGCTTCTGTGGATGCATATACCGATTCCGCCTTGTTTGCGGGAATGTTGTCTTCAATTTCGTTTACCGAGCAGGATGTGATTGCCAGTCCTGCACCGATGATGATGGAAAGATAATTTTTCATGTCAGTACAGGTTTAGTTGAACAGGTCATCAAGTCCGTCTGTGATGTCGTAAAGGTCTTCTGTGCCATTTGATCCGCTCTGAACGCAGATCTGCTGCTCAGTCTCCAGAACGAGGATTCTGATAGTCGGGGTAAGGTAGTTTTCATTCGTTCTTTTCATACGCTTCATTCATTTTGTCCTGCAATATAACAATTTACTGTCAAACTCAATATCGATTTCGGAAAAAAATACCTATTTTTGGGTTTTGCTGAATTAATCAATTCAATATAATACCATGGGAAAAGATAAAAAGTATAAATGGGAGTTCGAGAATATCGGAGGCTCTCTGCGTGTGAAGATTTCTTCCGGTGCTGATATCGCTCATCTTGGTGAACTTGATCCTAAGATGTGGACTGTTCTTTCATGTCCTGTCCAGGGACTTGAGATCGATGAGAAGAGTCTTTCATATGTCGATACGGACGGTGACGGAAAGATCCGTATCAATGATGTCATCAAGACTGCATCATGGGTTACGGGTGCGCTCCTTGATCAGGATTCCATTCTTGCTGGCAAGGACAGCATAGAGCTGGGCAAGTTCAATAAGGAAGATGCTTCAGGAGCGAAGCTCGAGGCGTCTGCAAGGCAGATTCTGGCGAATCTCGGAAAGGAAGGCGAAACCATATCCATTGCCGATACTGCCGATATCGCTGCAATTTTCGCCAAGACCAGATTCAACGGTGACGGTGTCATTACCGAAGCTTCTTCAGATGATGCAGATGACAAGGCAGCCATAGCTGCCGCAGTAGCTGCGACAGGTGGAGTGGCAGACAGAAGCGGTGCAATGGGCGTGAATGCAGACATGATAGAGTCCTTCTATAAGTCTCTTGCAGATTATGCCGCATGGCATGATTCTGCGGTGGAACTTCCTTTTGCCGATCAGACAGACAAGGCTATCGCGGCGTATGAGGCTCTCGATGCGAAGGTGAAGGATTATTTCATGCGTGCAAAGCTTGCTGCGTTCTCTCCTGACAGCATGTCATCCCTTGATGTGCAGACTTCTCGGATAGAGGCCATAAGCGCGGAGAATCTTACGGGAAAGACCGATGAGATCGCGGCATATCCTATAGCACGCATTACCGGCAAGGCCGAGATCGACCTTTCCGAGCCGGTGAACCCTGCATGGGCAGCTCAGTTCGAGACAATCGTGTCTGTCGCAGTGGATCCTGCCAGAAAAATCCTTACTGAGGCTGATTGGAATGAGATCGGAACCCGATTTGCCGCTTATTCGGCTTGGAAGAACGCAAAGGCCGGGGCTGCAGTCGAAGGTCTGGGAATAGAAGCCGTGAAGGGATTCCTTGCCAAGGACAGGAAGGCAGCTCTTCTTGATCTGGTCGCTCAGGATATAGCATTGAAGGAAGAGGCTTCAAATATCGAGATGGTGGATAAGTTCCTTCATGTATATCGCGATTTCTACAGACTTCTCAGGAACTTCGTGACACTCAATGATTTCTATGCAAAGGACAGGGCGGTGAATGCCATATTCCAGTCCGGACGGCTTATCTTGGATCAGCGCGAGTGTCGTCTTTGCATGAAAGTGTTTGATGCAGCGAAACATAACGCGACAGCCGCAGTCAGCGGAATGTATCTGATCTATTGTGATTGCGTCGCCAAGGACAAGCCTGCGAAACTTCAGATAGTGGCAGCCATGACTGTGGGCGATGTAGGTGATATATTCGTCGGCAAGAATGCCATTTATTATGACAATTCCGGTTCTGAATGGGATGCGGTGATCACGAAGATAATCGAGAACCCTATCAGCGTAGCTCAGGCCTTCTGGTCTCCATATAGAAGGATGGCTAAGGCTATCGAGAATCTCATCAGCAAGAATGCAGCTGACAAGGATGCAAAGATCATGAGTGATGCCACGGCGAAGATAAATGCAGCTCCTGCTGCTCTTCCTGCGGCCGGTGCCGCTCCTGCTGCGGACGGAAAGCCTGCGGCAGCTCCACCTTTCGACATTGCCAAGGTCGCTGGTATATTTGCAGCCATCGGCGTTGCTGTAGGAATGATCGGAACCGCACTCTCCGGTCTGCTCAAGGGACTCCTTGCCCTGGAATGGTGGCAGCTTATAATAGTATTCGTCTCGATAATGCTTGTGATATCCGGCCCGGCAATGATCATGGCATGGCTCAAGCTCCGCCGCCGCAATATCGCTCCGCTTCTCAATGCAAACGGATGGGCCGTGAATGCCGCTTCGAAGATAAGCATACCATTCGGCGAGACTCTTACAGACCAGGCCAAGTTCCCAAAGATCAAGATGAAGGATCCTTACGCAAAGAAAGGTCTTGCAACATGGCAGAAGATCCTTATCATAGTAATCTGCCTCGCAGTCGTTGCTGCAACCCTCTGGGCGTTGAGATATTTCGGAATAATCTAACAGAATAAAAAAGAAATAAGGCTGTACAGTGACATGAACCCCGAAAGTTAGACAAAAAACTTTCGGGGTTTTGTTATGTATAAAAAGAGAAAGAAACATGGCTATGCAGAACGATTGAAGTATATGCATATGCTTGAGAATGGATATACCATTGCATACATTAACCG
>JAFSBV010000019.1 GCA_017437125.1 Bacteroidales bacterium
CGATCCTGGCTTTCGAATTTTACTTCTCTAATCATAGTCTTTCCTCCTTATTATTCGTGACGTGGGTCAATGTATTTAACTGCACCGGCCTCCTCAGAGAAACGGCCATATGTTCCTGTTACCTGCTTGAGAGCCTCGTTAGCGTCAACGCCCTTCTTGATGAGGTCCATGAAGCGTCCGAGGTGTACGAACTGGTAGCCGCAGATCTCGTCGTTCTTGTCGAGTGCGAGAGTCTTGATGTAACCCTCTGCCATCTCGAGGTAACGAGGACCCTTTGCGAGTGTACCGTAAAGTGTACCGACCTGTGAACGGAGTCCCTTTCCGAGGTCCTCAAGACCTGCACCGATCATAAGACCACCCTCAGAGAAAGCTGACTGAGTACGTCCGTAAACGATCTGGAGGAAGAGTTCGCGCATAGCTGTGTTGATTGCGTCGCAAACGAGGTCAGTGTTGAGAGCCTCGAGGAGAGTCTTGCCAGGGAGAATCTCAGAAGCCATAGCAGCTGAGTGAGTCATACCTGAACATCCGATAGTCTCAACGAGAGCCTCCTGGATGATACCTTCCTTGACATTGAGGGTAAGCTTGCAAGCACCCTGCTGAGGTGCGCACCAGCCGATACCGTGTGTAAGGCCTGAAATATCAGTAATCTGCTTTGATTTTACCCACTTTCCTTCTTCAGGAATTGGAGCCGGACCGTGGTTAGGGCCCTTCTTTACGCAGCACATCTGCTGCACTTCGTGTGAATAAACCATAATAGTGTCTATAAATTAGTTTTAAAACGTAACTTTCGTTCAGATCCCTCGACAGGCTCGGGATGACAGTTGCATTACCTAGGCAAGCTCGGGATGACAAAACAACCGACAACTCGGGCTGTTCATTGCAATCGTGCAAATATAAGAATTTTTCCGATACATAGTATCGAAGTGCTACATGCTTTCTATAACTTTAGTGTTGATATCCCTGAGACGGTCCATATCAAGCTTGATGACTTTTCTGTCATATGTCATCAGTCCGTTCACCTCGATCTCAACATCCGTAGTCTGGGTATAAATTGCACCGGCGAAGCCATAGTCAACAAGCTCAATGAGTTGCATCGCATACTTCTCATATGTGTCCAGAACCTCATCGGCACTCTTGAACTGGACATATCCCCAGTTCCTGTCAGGCTGCCACAGATGACCCTCCACAGGCCAGCCGATACCTCCATACTCTCCAAGGACATTGACATAATCCTTGTCATAGAGATACATCTGAGGATCGGGATAGTTATGAAGGTCAAGGATATCACCGGAACACTTCACGAAGTTTCCACCTGAAGCATAATTGATCAGACGTGTCGGATCCTGAGCGCGTGTGAATTTCACAACCTCTTCCGTATCGAACTGTCCCCATGCCTCATTGAAAGGAACCCATGTGACGATGCATGGAAATACCTTGAAGGCATCGATGATCTCAGACCATTCCTTGTAATAATTCTGCTTGCCTTCATCAGTCACAGGAGTATCAGTACCTCCCTCGTATGTCTTGTTCGCCCATATGTTCGTGCTGTTGTCGGCAATGCTTGGCATATCCTGCCATACCAGCATTCCGAGACGGTCACAATGCCAGTACCAGCGAGCCGGCTCTACCTTGACATGCTTCCTTATCATATTGAATCCCATCTCCTTGGTCTTCTCGATATCGAAGGCGAGAGCCTCATCGGAAGGAGCTGTATAAAGACCGTCAGGCCACCATCCCTGATCAAGCGGGCCATACTGGAACAACGGTTCATTGTTCAGATACATGCGGTTATGTCCGTCCTCTCCCCTCTTGTATGATATCTTCCTCATCGCAGCATATCCATCAATCGAATCGATGACCTCTCCGTCACGGATGATCCTTATCTGCAGGCCGTAAAGGAACGGATCGGAAGGTGACCAGAGCTTCATTTCCGGCACAGCAAGTGCCACCTCACGGCCTTCCGCCTTGGCTACAGGAGTCTCACCGTCAAGAAGCACGACTTCGCAAATGTCGCCATTGGACATATCCGCATCGACCGCAACATTCATAACTCCTGTATCTATATCAGCCACAGCAAGATACGAATCCACATGCGCCTCTGCGACAGGCTCCATCCACACGGTCTGCCATATTCCCGTAACAGCGGTGTACCATATTCCTCCCGGCTCTGAAACCTGCTTTCCGCGAGGCTGGAACCATTTGTCCGTACGGTCTGTGACCTTTACCTTCAGTTCGTGACGTCTGGCCTTTCCAAGCAGATCCGTCACATCAAATGAGAATGGAGCATATCCGCCGGTATGTTCACCAGCAGGCTGACCGTCAACATATACCTCCGCCTTCCAGTCAACGGCTCCGAAATTGAGGATCACCCTCTTTCCGGCCCATGATTCAGGAATCACGAACTCACGCTCGTACCAGAGGGCGTCATTTTCCGTCACTGTCCTTCCGACACCCGATAATGCAGACTCTACCGCAAAAGGCACGAGAATGTTTCCGTCCATCTTTTCAGGAACCGCATCCGCAGCAGTGATTGCATAGTCCCAGAGGCCGTTGAGATTCATCCATTCCGCTCTGACCATCTGAGGACGAGGATATTCCTGAAGTACATTACGAGGGTCGATGTTTTCGCCCCATTCCGTCATGATACGGTCTCCGGCAGGAGCCCATGTAGCCTTATCGTCTGTATTGCAGGAGATTAGAGAAAATGCTGCGACTGCAGCTGCAAGAAAAGGTTTAAGTTTCATCTTGAATGCAATTGGTTATCGTCGTAAAGATAGCAATTTTGTCGGGGAAATCTGCATAATAATGGCTATCTTTGCAAAGATTCCCATATATATGGGAAAAAGGAAACATGAAATTCAAGATAGATTCGGAATACAGACCGTCCGGCGACCAGCCGGCAGCGATCAAAGGCATATGCGACGCGTTGAACGACGGCGTCGATGCCGTCACATTGCTTGGCGTGACGGGGTCGGGAAAGACCTTCACCATGGCGAATGTAATCGAGAAGTTGCAGCGTCCTGCCCTGATCCTCAGTCACAACAAGACGCTTGCGGCACAGCTTTACGGTGAATTCAAGTCGTTCTTCCCAAATAATGCCGTCGAGTATTTCGTTTCATATTACGACTATTATCAGCCTGAGGCATATCTTCCAGTCACTGACACATACATCGAAAAGGATCTCAGCATCAACGACGAGATAGAGAAGCTCCGCCTCAGCGCGGCATCGTCGCTGCTTTCAGGCAGACGCGACGTAATAGTGATCTCAAGCGTATCCTGCCTTTACGGTATCGGAAACCCTGCCGACTTCCATGCGCAGACGGTTACTGTGAAGCGCGGCGAACAGAGAAGCATGACAAGACTTCTCTACCAGCTCGTTGACGCCCTGTATTCACGTACCGAAACGGAGTTCAAGCGAGGAACATTCAGAGTGCGCGGAGATACTGTTGACATATGCATAGGATATGGAGAGAATGCCGTGAGGATAGAGTTCTTCGGCGACGAAGTGGATCAGATTTCAATCATTGATCCGCTTACGGGAGCATTCATCGACGAGCTGGATCAGATATCCATATATCCGGCCGGCAATTTCGTGACCACCAAGGAAAGGAGCATCAAGGCCATCAGCCAGATCCAGGACGACATGATGGCACAATGCGAATATTTCAACGAGATCGGCAAGCATCTCGAGGCAAAGAGACTGAAGCAGAGGGTGGAATATGACCTCGAATTCATAAAGGAAATGGGATATTGCCCCGGTATCGAGAACTATTCAAGATATTTCGACGGCAGAAGCGAAGGCATGAGGCCTTTCTGCCTTATCGACTATTTCCCGAAGGATTTCATCACATTCATCGATGAGAGCCATGTGACCCTGCCGCAGATCAGGGCCATGTACGGAGGAGACCACTCACGAAAGTCCGTTCTTGTGGAATATGGATTCAGACTTCCGGCTGCAGCCGACAACAGGCCCCTGAAGTTTGACGAATTCGAAGCTATCACAGGGCAGAAGGTATTCGTAAGCGCGACTCCAGCAGATTATGAACTGGAGAAATCGGAAGGACTCGTCGTCGAGCAGGTCGTACGCCCTACCGGTCTTCTTGATCCTCCTATCCAGGTACGTCCTGTGAAGAATCAGGTTGACGACCTCCTTGAGGAGATACGTGTTCGTGCAGAACTGGACGAGAGGGTTCTCGTCACCACGCTTACAAAAAGAATGGCTGAAGAGTTGGAGAAGTATTTCACGAAGATGGGAGTCCGCTGCCGGTATATCCATTCGGATGTCGATACGATGGAGCGCGTGGAGATCATCGAGGACTTCAAGAACGGTCTCTTCGATGTACTGGTCGGCGTAAACCTCCTTCGTGAAGGTCTGGACATACCTACAGTATCTCTCGTGGCCATTCTTGATGCCGACAAGGAAGGCTTCCTGAGAAGCGGAAGGGCCTTGACCCAGACTGCAGGACGAGCAGCCAGAAACGTCAACGGACTGGTGATCATGTATGCCGACACCATCACGGATTCGATGCAGCAGACCATCTATGAGACTGACAGAAGACGCAGCAAGCAGATGGAATACAACAAGCTTCATGGAATCACTCCTACACAGGTTGCCGTAAAGAAGAACATCCTCCTTGAAGAGGCCGGAACTGCTGAAGGAAGCACATACGGCAGGAAGGCATGGGCAGACGTTCAGAAGACCCTCGGTGGAAAGGTCAGCGCAGCCAACTCATATGACGACCCTACGTTCATTCCGGATCCTTCAGACCTCGGCAAAGGCAAAGTCAGCGTGGGACTCGGGCATGACTCAAAGCGAGAGACCAATTCGGCATATGTTGACGGCTACCTTCAGGCAGATCTTGCGGCTGTACTTCAGGATCCGGTCATCCGTTCGATGAGCCGCCCTCAGGTCGAGAAGGCAGTCGAACAGGCGAAACGCAATATGCAGAAGGCCGCTGCAGACCTTGATTTCATGGCTGCCGCAAAATACCGCGACGAGATGTGGGCACTGCAGCAATACCTCAAGGTATGGAAAGGATAAAATTACTAACCATTATAAATAACATTTTATGAAGAGATTTCTGATTATTGCAGCACTTATGGCTGCGGCGATCCAGTTGTCCGCCCAAGGTACTGTAGAAGACTACAAGAGGGCTTTCTCGCTCGGAGAAAAGTTCTCGTCCGACAAGGTCTATTACTCGAACGTACGTCCGTCATGGATAGAAGAGACTCACAATTTCTGGTACGTACGTCACACTCCTGAAGGAGACGAGTATGTTCTTGTCAATGCCGACAAAAAGACAAGAAAACCCCTTTTCGACCAGAAGAAGTTTGCCGAGACAGTAAAGGAAGTCACCGGCAAGGAATTGAATCCTACAAAACTGAATCTCGGATACCTCAGAGTATCTCCGGATCTGTCAGCCATCACATTCATCATGGACAACCACACCTGGGAATATGGAATAAGGAAATCCGTACTCAAGGATCTCGGAGAGCTTCCTGAGCGAGAGCCGCAGCCTCATTGGATGGTGGTGAGCGACGAGAAGGACTTCCCTCCTGTAACTTCTCCTGACGGAAAGTATGTCGCATTCATCCGCAACCATAATGTTGCCGTGCGCGAGATCGCTACAGGTGAAGTACGTGAACTCAGTCTTGACGGAGCACTCGGAAACTATTATTCATCATACATCCAGTGGTCTCCGGACTCGAAGTATGTCATGACGAACAAGCTCCGCCCTGCCGAGAAGCACTATGTATATTATGTGGAATCATCTCCTAAGGACCAGCTTCAGCCGAAGCTCCACAAGCAGGAGTATGCAAAACCAGGTGAAGAGCTCAATTTCCATCTTCCATGCATTTTCAATGTAGAGACAGGAGCTGCCGTAGCCGCACCGGAAGACCAGCTGAAGCCTCAGTATGAGCTTCACAGCCTCCGTTGGAACAAGGACAGCAAGGCTGCCACATTCGAGTTCAATGAGCGCGGACACCAGCATTACCGCGTACTCGAGCTCAACGCAGAGACAGGAGAAATGCGTACAGTCATCGAAGAATCAAGCAACACATTCGTGAATTACTCACGTCAGTTCCGCCATCATACAGAGGATGACAGCGAAATCATCTGGATGAGCGAGCGTGACAATTACAACCACCTCTATCTTTACGACAAGGCTTCAGGAAAGGTGAAGAACCAGATCACAAAGGGTGAATGGTATGTACGAAGCGTATTGAAGGTTGACGAGGCAAACCGCAGGATATATTTCCAGGCAAGCGGTGTGAACAAGGATGAAGACCCTTATTTCATCAGATATTACAGCATCGGATTCGACGGAAGCGACATGAGGGACATGACCCCTTCAAAGGGAATGCACAGCGCATGGCTTTCTGCTGACAACAAATATATCGTCGATGTGACATCCACTGTTGCAGACGCTCCTGTTGCAGTCCTCAGAAACGCCGAGACAGGAGAGCTCGTGATGGATCTTGAGACTGCGGATATTTCGGAAATCGTTGCAAACGGATGGAAAGCTCCGGAGGTATTCGTGGCAAAGGGACGCGACGGAAAAACCGACATGTGGGGTATCATCATCCGTCCGACAAACTTCGACCCATCGAAGAAATACCCTATCCTCGAGTACATCTACTCAGGCCCTGGCGACCATTATGTTCCTAAGAACTTCTTCTCATTCAACAGATATATGTCCGCTATCGCTGAACTCGGCTTCATCGTGGTACAGGTTGACTGCATGGGAACATCTTACCGTTCGAAGGAATTCGAGGAAGTATGCTACAAGAACCTCAAGGACGCAGGAATTCCTGACAGAAAGCTCTGGATCAAGGCTGCTGCCGAGAAATATCCATATATGGACATTGACAGGGTCGGCATCTTCGGATGCTCTGCAGGAGGTCAGGAGTCAACAACAGCCGTTCTCTTCCATCCGGAATTCTACAAGTGCGCTTATTCAGCATGTGGCTGCCACGACAACCGCATGGACAAGATCTGGTGGAACGAGCAGTGGCTCGGCTACCCTATCGGCGACCAGTACAAGGAAGGATCGAATGTTGAGAATGCACATCTGCTCACACGTCCTCTCATGCTTATGGTCGGCGAACTTGACGACAACGTTGATCCTGCATCGACAATGCAGGTCGTTGACGCACTCATCAAGGCAAACAAGGACTTCGAACTTGTGGTTATGCCGGGAGTCGCCCATTCGATGGGAGAAGCTTACGGAGAACATAAGAGATACGACTTCTTCGTACGCAATCTTATAGGTGTCAATCCTCCAGCATGGAGCTCATTCGAATAATTTCCACATCATAGCAGAATAACATGAAAACTTTGAAATATATCATAGCTTCAGTCGCAGCTTTCATCGCACTGACGGCAGCGGCACAGCCAAGACCGCAGAACGTGATGACGGTCAATGCCGGAGAGAAAGGAATTCCTGTTCAGGAAACCATGTACGGCCTTTTCTTCGAGGACATCAATTTCGCTGCAGACGGAGGTCTGTATGCTGAGAAGATAAAGAACCGTTCTTTCGAATTCGACGATCCTTTCATGGGATGGGAGCTCTTCGGTAACGTCAAGCTGATGGACGATGGTCCGTTCGAAAGAAACCCTCATTATGTACGCCTTGGCTATCCAGGCCATCCTGTACGTTTTACAGGAATCGAGAACGAAGGTTTCTTCGGAATCGGAGTGGAGGAAGGAAAGGAATACCGCTTTACCGTATGGGCACGTACAGCAGGTACAAAGGAGAAGGAATATATCAGCTTCCACCTTTGCCAAAATGCCACAATGGGAGAAGACCAGATGTTCAGCCACGGAACTATCGAAGTTGATTCAAAGGAGTGGAAGAAATATGAGGCTGTATTCACATCTCCAGTTACGGAGCCTAAGGCAGCATTCCGTATTTTCCTTGAATGGAACGGAGAGGAACCTGATGTAACTCAAGCAGTTGACCTCGAGCATATATCTCTCTTCCCTGTAGAGACATTCAACGGCCACGAGAACGGCCTCCGCAAGGATATCGCCGAGACTCTCAAGGCTCTTGATCCTGGCGTGTTCCGTTTCCCTGGAGGATGTATCGTTGAAGGTACCACCCTTGACAACCGCTACCAGTGGAAGAACTCTGTAGGCCCGGTAGAGAACCGTCCTATAAACGTGAACAGATGGAACTATTCGTTCGCACACAGGCTCTTCCCTGATTATTTCCAGTCATACGGACTCGGTTTCTATGAATATTTCCTCTTTGCAGAAGAGATCGGTGCAGAGCCGCTTCCTGTGATCAGCTGCGGAATGGCATGTCAGTTCCAGAATGATCCTGCATGGCATCCTCATGCAGAGATGGATGAACTCGAATGTTTCGTTCAGGATGCAGTCGATCTCATCGAATTCGCCAACGGAAGCATTGACTCGAAGTGGGGCAAGGTGCGCGCTGAGATGGGACATCCGGAGCCGTTCAACCTCAAGTACATCGGTGTCGGCAACGAACAGTGGGGCAAGGAATATCCTGAGCGTCTCGAAGTGTTCATCAAGGCAATCAGAGAGAAATATCCTGACATCAACATAATCGGTTCGTCAGGCCCGTACAGAGGCGGAGAATGGTTCGACGATCTCTGGGCTGCGATGCGTACCATGGATGTCCAGCTTGTTGACGAGCACTATTATGCCGGTGAGAGCTTCTTCGAAAACAATGCAGACCGCTACGACAGCTATCCTCGCACAGGCCCGAAGGTATTTGCCGGAGAGTATGCATGTCATGGCAGTGACAACAAGAAATGGAACCACTTCAATGCAGCCCTTGTTGAAGCTGCATTCATGACCGGTATCGAGCGTAATGCCGATGTCGTATATATGGCTACATATGCTCCTCTTCTCGCTCACGTGGAAGGATGGCAGTGGAGACCGGATCTCGTATGGTTCGACAACCTCAACGTAATGCGATCATGCAGCTATTATGTTCAGCAGCTCTATGCTACAAACAAGGGAACCCATGTTCTTCCTATAACCATGGATGGCAAGGCTGTTGCAGGAAAGGAAGGCCAGAGACAGCTCTATGCTTCTGTTGTAAAGGACGTGGAGAAGAAGCAGTACATTGTAAAGGTTGCAAACCTTTCATATTATTCACAGGAAATCAACATCGCTTTCGACAAGCTCCCACGCAAGCAGAAGCTGGGTGCGGACATCACTTGCACAAGCCTGCATTCTGACAGTAACATTGCCGAAAACACCATCGATAACCCGGATCAGATAGTGCCGGTAACGGTTTCTGTGAATCCAGACGAATGGAAGGACAACAATCTCAGGACCCGCATAGGCCCTAAGACATTCGCTGTCTATACATTCCCTTACAACGAATAACATTTTTTTGAACGAACGCTTATGGACCGCTTTGATGAACTTTATCCCCGATTTGACGAGAGTGGAAAGAATCTGATCCGCTCTGCATATTACATTGCCAGCGAAGCTCTCAAGGAGCAGAAAAGAAGTAATGGAAATCCATTCATCGAGCATCCCGATGCCGTGGCCAGGATCGTATATGACGAGATCGGTCTTTCAGCAGAATGCATTGCCGCCGTATATCTGCATGAGGCGACGAGGTTCTTCCCGGAGACCGACATCATGTCTGCGGGATTCGGGAAAGATGTCTATACTATCGTCGATGGTCTGAACAAGATATCGACAATCAAGCCGAAAGACACCAAGCTGGAGGCTGAAAACTACAAGAAACTCATCGTTTCGTATTCAAAGGACCCTCGCGTGACAGTGCTGAAGATTGCTGACCGACTCGAGGTAATGAGGTCGCTCGACATGTTCCCGAAGCTCTCACGCGAGAGAAAGGTCCTTGAGACAATGATGCTGTATATCCCGCTTGCCCATCAGCTCGGTCTCTACAACATCAAGAGTGAGATGGAGGACATATATTTCAGGCATGCGGAACCTGAGCAGTACAGGACGATCACAAACAAGCTCAAGAGCACAGAGAGGGACAGGCAGAAGCTCATGACACAGTTCATCGAGCCTCTCAAGCAGAAGCTTTCCGACGAGGGTATCAGCTACAAACTTAAGGTAAGGACCAAAACTGCCTTGTCCATATACAAGAAGATGCAGAAGCAGAAGGTTCCTTTCGAGGGCGTATTCGATGTCTTCGCCATCAGGTTCATCATCGATTGCGAAGAAGACAGGGCCATCGAACATGGACTATGCTGGAAGGTCTTTTCATATGTGACGGAAGAGTATGAATCCGACACCAAGCGTCTCAGAGACTGGATATCCAATCCTAAGCCGAACGGTTACGAATCTCTGCACATCACGGTAAAGAACAAGGAAGGCAGTTTCCTTGAAGTCCAGATCAGGACAAAGAGGATGGATGACATGGCCGAAAGCGGACTGGCTTCACATTGGTCATACAAGGGTATCCGTCATGAGGCGACGCTGGACAAGTGGCTTACCGCTGTAAGGAAAGCCCTTGAAAGTCCTCTTGGTTCCGAGGGTGATCCGATGGCATCATACTATGAAGACGAACTTCTGGAATTGCCTAAGAAGGAAGTATTCGTCTTTACACCTTCCGGTGAGCTGCGAAGGCTTCCTGCCGGGGCTACCGTGCTTGATTTTGCCTTTGACATTCACACGAATCTCGGAGTGAAATGTACCGGTGGCAAGGTCAACGGAAAGGCTGTAAGGATAAATGAAAAGCTCAAGACCGGAGATGTCGTGGAAATCATGTCCGGAAAGAATCAGAAGCCTTCCCAGGATTGGCTGAACATCGTAGTGAGCAACAAGGCCCGCAACAAGATCCGCCAGAAGCTGAGCGAGGCTGAATTCAAGAAGGCTGCTGACGGCAAGGAGCTTCTCGGCAGACGCCTCAAGAACTGGAAGATGGAGATTGATGACGAGACTATGGCGGTGATGCTGAAAAAGCTCCCGTACAAGACTCTGAACGCGTTCTATGCGGCCATCGGAGAAGGAGAACTCGATGTTGCCGACATAAAGAACATGGTCAATGAAATCAGGAACATCGATAATTCATCATTTTCTGCCGAGCAGGAGAAGAAGACCGGAGCCGGCATAAAGGAGCATAGCGGGAACAGCGACGACATTCTGGTCATCGATGCGAAGAATGTCAAAGGCATAGATTACAAGATGGCCAAATGCTGCAATCCTGTATTCGGTGACGATGTATTCGGATTTGTGACAAGAACCGAAGGCATCAAGATACATCGTATGTCCTGTCCTAACGCAAGCCGTCTGATAGACATGTACCCTTACAGAATACAGAAGGTAAAATGGAGCGACAATCCAAGTACTGGCAATTTCCAGACAGGCCTTCGCGTTACTGCCGCTCTGGAGCCATATGTGATCAACGAGATCATGGATATAGTCAATTCGTTCAGGGCATCCATAAGGACTTTCAATGTGAGCGAGAACGAAAGGCAGAGTACCTATGAAATCAACATGAAGATCGCCGTACCGAGCAATCTCGAACTGGACAAGGTAACGTCTCAGATACGCAACCTGAGGAATGTGATTAAGATTTCGCGAATTTAGGAATGACAGATATGATGGAAATCAATATTGAAGAAAGAGTTGAGAAAGCAAGAAGGCTGTTCAAGGAAGGAGGTTACAACTGCTGCCAGGCTGTCGTACTTGCATATAATGATGTTTTCGGAATAGATGATGTGACGGCTGCCTCGCTGTCCTCTGGATTCGGAGGTGGCATGGGACGTATGCGTGAGGTCTGCGGAAGCGTCAGCGGAATGGTCATGCTGGCAGGAATGATGGCACCAGCTGCTGATCCGTCAGTCAAGGTCGAGAGAACCAGGAATTATGCTCTTGTGCAGGAAATGGCAGGAAAATTCCGTTCCCTCAATGGTTCGATCGTATGCAGGGAACTGCTCGGTCTCGTACCTATGGGCAGCGGTACCCGGACACAGAATGAATCTCCTGAACCCTCGGACAGAACCGCTGAATATTATAAAAAGCGTCCTTGTGAAGAACTTGTGGGCATTTCGGCAAGAATAGTAGGAGAAAAAATTGCAGAAATGAACAAATAGCGAAAAAACTTTGTAAATTTGTACGATTAAAACTATTCAGATGGATTATAAGAACGCACATAAAGCTCATCCTTGGCATGGAATCAGCCTTGGTAAGAGCGTGCCCGAAGAAGTAAGGGCCTTTATTGAAATCGTGCCGACTGACACAGTAAAATACGAAGTGGACAAGGAGTCAGGATATCTGTCACTTGACCGTCCTCAGAAATTCTCCAACATAGTTCCTTCGCTTTATGGCTTCCTTCCAAGAACATATTGCGGTCCCAAGATGGCTGAACTTACAAACAAGGCTCTCGTACGCCTGGATGTAGAAGGTGACGGTGACCCTCTTGATATTTGTATCCTTACCGAGAAGGATGTGACCCACGGTGACATTATCGTGAATGCCCGCCCGATCGGAGGACTCCGCCTACTCGACCATAATCAGGCAGACGACAAGATCATCGCTGTCCTCAAGAGCGACGCCGTTTATGGAATGATGACAGACATCGATCAGGTTCCTGTTGACATCATCCGCCGTCTGATCCACTATTTCAGCACATATAAGGACATCCCGGGAGAGCACACCAGCCGAATGCAGTTCATAAGCATATATGGTCCGGAAGTGGCAAAAGATGTGATTGTCCGCGCAATGGAAGATTACGACGACTATATCGCAAGCAAAGAATAAGGCAAAAGGTTCTGAATTCTGTTCAGGACCTTTTTTTTCTGCCATCTGCCCCATGTATTTGTTAAGAATATGTATATTTGGCGACACATCCGATAACTCTGAACACATGGAAGACTACATATTGAAGGAAATACGAAAAATCACAATGCTTCTGGAGGCCCTGATGAAAAAGACTGCCGGAGCAAAGGACAACGGGTACGATATCATCAGGCAGGAAATTGCAAAAGAACTGGCTCTGGATATTGACGAGGTGATTATCAGCGATGATCCGGTCAACATGCTTTCTGAAAAAGGGTTCTCGAATGAGGAAATGGATGCTCTGGCATCTCTGCTCCTGTCAGTCAGAGGGTCATTGTCAGCATACCGCCAGGGACAGATAGAGATACTGAACGATCATATCAGAAAGCACTTTCAGTCAGCAGGTTATCTGTCTATGGCATTATGGGAATAAATCCTCATAGAAGTATCATTCATACACCTCTATGATATAAAAAAGGGTCCTGACCGATTGATCAGGACCCTTTAAGATTACTCCGGACAGGAATTACTCTGCCTTACCGTTTGAACCAAGAACGTTAACGATCTTGTGAGTGTAAAGCTTCTTCATGTTCTCACGAGCTGGACCGAGGTACTTGCGTGGGTCGAACTCAGCTGGATTCTCAGCGAGAACCTTGCGTACTGCTGCTGTCATAGCGAGACGTGAGTCAGAGTCGATGTTGATCTTGCAAACTGCAGACTCAGCAGCCTTGCGGAGCCATGGCTCAGGAATACCGATAGCAGCCTTGAGAGCACCGCCATACTGGTTGATTGTAGCGACCTCATCCTGTGGAACTGAAGATGAACCGTGGAGAACGATTGGGAATCCAGGAAGCTCCTTCTCAACACCCTCGAGAACGTCGAAAGCAAGCATAGGAGGTACGAGGAGACCTGTCTCTGGATCAACTGTGCACTGCTCTGGAGTGAACTTGTAAGCACCGTGTGATGTTCCGATTGAGATAGCGAGTGAGTCGCAACCAGTCTTTGTAACGAAGTCAACAACTTCCTCAGGCTTAGTGTAAGTGTGGTGGTCTGAGCTTACCTCATCCTCAACACCTGCGAGTACTCCGAGTTCACCCTCTACAGTAACATCGTACTGGTGTGCATACTCCACAACCTTCTTTGTAAGAGCTACGTTTTCATCATAGTCGAGGTGTGAACCGTCGATCATAACTGATGAGAAACCAGAGTCGATGCAGCTCTTGCAAGTCTCGAATGAATCACCGTGGTCGAGGTGGAGAACGATCTCAGGCTTCTCCCAACCAAGCTCCTTAGCGTATGCTACAGCACCCTCTGCCATGTAACGGAGGAGTGTACCGTTAGCGTAGTTACGTGCGCCCTTAGAAACCTGAAGGATAACTGGAGACTTAGTCTCAGCAGCAGCTGCGATGATAGCCTGAAGCTGCTCCATGTTGTTGAAGTTGAATGCTGGGATGGCATAGCCACCGTCGATAGCCTTAGCGAACATTTCCTTAGTGTTCACAAGACCGAGTTCCTTGTAAGATACCATAATCTATAAATTGTTTAAAAATCGTTTCGTTAACACAATATCTCTGCAAAAATAGTTATTTTTGCCGAATATTAAAAGAAACTGGAAATCAATTGCAAGGAAAAGAATACTATGAGCAATAAAGTCATAATATTTTCAGCGCCTTCAGGAGCGGGCAAGAGCACTATCGTGAACCATCTTCTCAAAAAGTATCCGGAACTGGAGTTCTCGATATCTGCAACATCAAGAGCTCCGAGAGGACAGGAGAAGCATGGAGTGGAGTATTATTTCTTCACTGCGGACGAATTCCGCAGTATGATCGCCGAAGACAAGTTCGTCGAGCACGAGGAAGTATATGCCGGATCATATTACGGTACTCTGAAATCCGAGGTTGACCGCATCTGGGCGAAGGGCAACACCATCATATTCGACATCGATGTTCAGGGTGGAGTGAACCTCAAGAGGATTTTCGGTGAACAGGCCTTCTCCATATTCATCCAGGCTCCATCAGTCGAAGTTCTCCGTGAAAGGCTTATAGGACGTGGCACAGACACACCTGAAGCCATTGAGAAAAGAGTTGCCAAGGCAGCATCAGAGATGGAATTCGCTGACGGGAAATTCGATTACAAGCTTATCAACGACGACCTTGAAACCGCCTTTGCAGAAGCGGAAAGTGTCGTGGGATCATTCCTGAAAAGATAATGGACATAGCTGTTTACAGCGGGTCATTCAACCCGTTACACATAGGCCACCTCGCAATCATGAGACACATGACCGAGGTGGCCGGATTCGATTGTGTATATCTTGTCGTTTCTCCCAAGAATCCATTGAAGGACGGAATAAGCAGTTCGACCGGAAGAGAAAGGTATGAGGCTGCTGCTGAAGCTGTCAGGAGACATGACGGGCTCAAGGTAATAGTCGATGACATAGAGCTCAACATGCCGGAGCCGCATTATACGATCAGGACTTTGGACGCACTCAGGGAGAGAGAAAGCGGAAACAGATTCACACTCATCATGGGCGCAGACAATCTTGCCGACATCAGAAGATGGAAGGACTACAGACGTATCCTTAAAGAATATGGAGTCGCTGTATTTCCGCGTCGTGGCCATGACCTTAATGAAATCAGGAACGATCTCCATAATGAAGATCCGGAGTACAGGATTACGATTCTTGATGCAGAAATGATTGACATATCGTCAACGCTGATCAGAGAATCGATATCTGCAGGAAAGGATGTCAGCGGATGGCTGATGTAGCATTTACAAGACATGGACAGAATCAAGGCGGCACTTGAGAGGGCAAGAGATACCAAGGCACTCATTTCCGATGAGAATGCATCATTCAGGGCAGGTGAAATGTTCAGGGAACTGTTTCCTGACATGAAAGCCGTAATCGTGGCAGATTCCACAACCTGGGAAAAGGCAGGACGTACAGTACAGAAATCGCTTGATGAAGCAGGAATCCGTTCGGAAGCCCCTTTCATATTCCGGAGCAGTGATCTTTATGCCGAATGGGAACATGTGGAAACGCTGAGGCATTATCTTCAGCAGCATGAATGCATAGCTGTTGCCGTCGGTTCAGGAGTGATAAACGATCTTACGAAATATGTATCGCATATATCGGGCAGGAAGTACATGTGCGTGGGAACTGCGGCCTCAATGGACGGGTTCACCGCATATGGTTCATCAATAAGCAAAGACGGCAACAAGCAGACTTTCGATTGTCCGGGTCCTTACGGATTCATAATGGATACATCCGTTGCAGCCCAGGCTCCCAAAGAGCTGGCAGCCTCCGGCTATGCTGATCTGATAGCCAAGATCCCTGCCGGAGCAGACTGGATGCTTGCAGATGCCGCAGGAATAGAAAAGATAGAAGGATTCGCATGGGATATTGTTCAAGGCAGCCTGCATAAGGCCATTGACAGTCCGGAGGCGATATATTCCGGAGATATTGAAACCACCAAGGCCCTGGCTGACGGACTTCTCTTGAGCGGATTCGCGATGCAGGCGATACAGTCGAGCAGACCGGCATCAGGTACGGAACACCAGTATTCACATTGCTGGGATATGGAAGATCTCTGTCTTGACGGAAAGCATGTCTCTCATGGATTCAAGGTCGGAATAGGCACTCTCGCGTCAACTGCAGGGATTGAATTCATAATGCGCAAAGGCCTTGAGAATATCGACATTGACAGGCATGTAAATGACTGGAAAAGCTGGGAAACCATTGAGACTGAGATATACGAACTTTTCCATGACAAGCCGGCCCATCTGAACAGATGCCTGACCGAAAGCAGGAACAAATATGTCGGAAAGGAAGAGTTGCGCGAACAGCTGGCCAGGCTCAGTAAGGCCTGGCCTGAACTTAAGCCTCAGATACAGAAACAGATGATCCCATTCAGGCAGATAAGGGAGAATCTGAAAAAGGTAGGAGCCCCTTATGAACCTGAAATGATAGGCATAAGCAGGGAAAGGCTTCGTCAGACTGTAAGGTATATTCCTTATATGAGAAGTCGTTTTACAAACATCGATGTGATTTACAGGCTGGGATGGATGGAAGAATTCATCGAAAGCCTTTTCGGGAAAGGAGGAATCTGGGAAATCTCTATTTGAGAAGATTTCCCAGAATGCTTCTTGTAAGCTGACGTGTAGCAGCTCCTACAGCCTTTCCGGCTATATCCTTGGTAGTTGTCTTGGATTTCTTTCCAGTCACCTTCTTGGAAACTTCTGTTCCGATAGAGCTTGTGACACTGGTTACAGCAGCACCTACAACAGCACCGAATATGCCGCCGAGAATACTCTTGCCTGCTTTCTTGGACTTGGCCTGTTCCTTTGCCGCCTTTTCTTCGGCTTCAGCCGCCGCAGCAGCTTCCGCAGCTTCCTGCTCCGCCTTCAATGCTGCCTCAGCCTCTTCCATAAGAACTTCGAAGGCACTTTCCCTGTCGATTATCTTGTCATATTTTCCATACAGACGTGACTGGTTCATGATCTGTCCTCTCTGACCCTCTGTAACAGCACCTATCTGACTGAGAGGGAAAAGGATCTTTGCACGCTCAACCATTGAAGGAGCACCCTTTTCATCAAGGAAGGAAACAAGAGCCTCACCGGTTCCGAGCTCCATTATGGCATCTGCAGTCTTGAATGATGGATTCTCACGGAAAGTCTCGGCAGCTGTCTTGACAGCCTTCTGATCCTTTGGAGTGAATGCTCTCAACGCGTGCTGGACACGGTTTCCGAGCTGTCCAAGGATCTCTTCTGGTATGTCCGTAGGGCTCTGGGTCACGAAATAAACTCCGACTCCCTTGCTTCGGATGAGACGTACGACCTGCTCGATCTTGTCAACGAGAGCCTTTGATGTCTCATCAAAAAGCATATGGGCTTCATCAAAGAAGAAGACAAGCTTAGGAAGTTCCATATCTCCGACCTCGGGAAGCTGAGAATACAGCTCGGACAATAGCCAGAGCAGGAAAGTCGAATAGAGCTTCGGATTAAGCATGAGCTTGTCAGCCGCGAGAACATTCATCACACCCTTGCCCTGCTCGCACTGGAGAAGGTCATAGATATCGAATGACGGCTCGGCAAAGAACTTGTCAGCTCCCTGATTCTCCAAGGTAAGGAGAGCTCTCTGAATGGCTCCTACGCTCTGAGCGGTAATGTTTCCGTAGGATGCGGTATATTGCTTCGCGTTCTCTGCCACATAGTTGAGCATTGAACGGAGATCCTTCATATCGATCAGAAGAAGCCCACGGTCATCTGCTATCCTGAACACGATATTCAGGATTCCTTCCTGTGTCTCATTGAGCTGAAGAAGTCGCGAGAGAAGCTGCGGTCCCATATTTGAGACCGTAGTCATCATCGGATGGCCCTGCTCGCCATATACATCGAAGAACCTGACCGGACAAGGAGCGAATTCCGGATTCTCAATACCGAATTCTGCACACCTCTTTTCTATGAACCCGCTCATGGCTCCCGTCTGGCTTATTCCAGACAGGTCACCTTTCATATCTGCCATGAAACATGGTACACCAGCCTGACAGAATGTTTCTGCCAGAACCTGAAGTGTCACTGTCTTACCTGTTCCTGTTGCACCTGCAATGAGACCGTGGCGGTTCGCCATTTTTCCGCATATGCTGATAGGTCCTGACGGCCCATGAGCGACATAAAGTCCGTGTTCTTTTGAATACATATTATAATTGATTGATTATTTTACAAGTTCTCTCGCCTTATCGAGTGCCGGAACGATATGAGGGAATATGCAGTCTGAACCGATTTCCAGATCGACACCGAATTTCACAAGCGACTGATGCACCTTTTCAGTCACGCCTGAAAGAATCACGGTCACTCCCCTCTTATGTGTTCTCTCACAAAGGTTGCGGAGGTTGTTGATACCAGTAGAGTCAATGAACGGAACCTTGCGCATTCTGATGATACGCACCTTTGTTCCCGGCTTCTTCATCTGTTCAAGCTCTTCGAAACGGCTTGCAAGACCGAAGAAGAAAGGTCCGTCTATTTCATAGACCTCGACTCCCTCAGGAATATCAAGCATATCCGTATTCTCCATCGAAGCTACCTCATCGTCTTCAGTAGCAGCAAGATGATGCCCCTCGAGAACCGAGATATTGGATGTCTGCATGACACGGCGTACGAAAAGAACGATAGCGAGTACGACTCCCACCTCTATCGCAACTGTAAGGTCAACTATGACTGTCAGGAAGAAGGTGATCAGAAGTACGGCAACATCTGACTTGTCACCGCGAAGAAGATATTTGAATGTTCTCCATTCACTCATGTTGTACGCAACCTGTACGAGGATGGCGGCAAGACATGAGAGAGGGATATATACCGCATATGGCATGAGGAAAAGATAGATGAGCAGAAGCACTACAGCATGGATGATACCTGTCACCGGAGTCTTTCCTCCATTGTTTATGCTGGCCATTGTTCTTGCAAGGGCTCCTGTTGCAGGGATACCTCCGAAAAGAGGAGTAACGATATTCGCTATACCCTGTCCTATCAGCTCTGTATTGGCATGATGACGTTTACCTGTCGCACCATCAGCGACCATTGCAGCGAGAAGGGATTCTATCGCGCAAAGGATAGCGATTGTAAATGCAGGAGAGACAAGTCCCTTGATAGTTTCGTAATCAAACTGCGGGGCTACCGGCTTTGGCATCGGGAGTCCGTCTGCAAGTTCCGGGAACTTCGAACCGATGGTAGCGAATTCCACGCCGGCGAACTTGCTGAGAAGAACGGAAGCCAATGTACCGACAATCAGAGCTATGAGCGATCCTGGTACCTTCTTGGTAACCTTGCCCCAGCTGAAGCAGATGATAAGGCAGACAAGGCTCATTGCCAGTTCCACCCAATTGATGCTGCCGATATTCTGGAAATAGCATATCCACTGAGGGATGAAGCCGGCCGGTACCTGAAGGTCAAGCGGAAGACCGAAGAAATCCTTCATCTGAGTCGAGAATATCGTCAGAGCGATACCGCTGGTAAAGCCTACAACAATCGGATAAGGAATGAACTTGAATATCACACCCATCTTGCAAACACCCATGATGACAAGGAACACACCTGCCATGATAGTCGCGATGATGAGTCCCTGCATTCCATATTGACCGACGATACCTGCCACGATCACGATGAACGCACCTGTAGGACCGCCGATAAGGAAATTGGAACCACCGAAGAACGATATGAGGAAACCGGCCACGATAGCCGTAATAAGTCCCTGCTGAGGTGTAACGCCACTTGCGATACCGAAAGCGATGGCTAATGGAAGAGCGATGATTCCGACAATCAGTCCGGCTATCAGGTCTGATGTGAATTTCTTTCCGTCGTACTTTCCTTTCTTGAAAAGCCCGAACAACTTGGGCTGGAATACTTCTTTAAGGTTAAGGTTCATAACAATAATAATTAATATACACTACACTGTTTATTTCATCATATATGCTTCAAAGCGCTTTGCGCTGTTCAGTTCAGCCTCTTTGGTCGAAGACGAGATGACCCTGGTCTTCACTTCAGACTTTGGTTCAGAAATGATTCTGACCATGTTTTCTGTCTTTTCGAGTACAGGGAAATCCTTTGCAGAGAAGAACATTCCCGCTCCGATCGGAATGGAAGCCTCTTTTGCCGGATGAAGACCCCATACACTGAGATATTCCTCACCAGAAGCAACCTTCTGACCTTCATGCCAGTTTATACCTGTGAGAAACTGTACCTTCTTACCGGATAGTTCCTTAGCCGTAATCACCGCTTCCCTGCTCTTTGCCGTAACATCTATCCTTATGGATATGTCAACCAGTTCACCCTTATATTCCACACCATATGCAATCATCTCCGCATATGATCCTTTCTTTGTGTCACCGACACGTGCAGTACGTCCCTTGGTAGCAACAAGCTTGACTTCCTTTCCGTCATCCCATAAGGCAATACCACCCAGACCGACGGTACTTCCTACTATATAGCCGTCACTGCCAGCTCCTGCTGCCTCCTGCATCTTTGCGGAAGGATACCACAGATATCTTTCAAGCTCCATTCCCCTGCCGCTCTTGGAATAGACATCTATGGCACCGCTGTCATTGAAATATATTCTGAGAGCCATGTGGCTGTTCTCTACAGCCGGGCCGTGATGTCCGACCTTACGGTACTGATCTCCGGTTTCGGAAACGATTTCAGAGACCTGAAGGGAATCACTCCTCCAGAAAAGACTTTTCGCAGTCTGAGCCTGAGCTATATCAGCTGCAAAAAGCAAGACAGATAAGATAGATATGATATATAGTCTTTTCATGTAAATATGCAATTATATATATAAGGTCAGACTGATGGCATTTCAAAGAAGCTGAAGTGCACATTTCCATATTTCTTTTCTTTCACAAACCGCGGATGTTCCGAAAAATCATATTCCTCAGGATGCTCAAGAATGAAGTATGCTCCAGGATGGAGTATGTCTCTTGCAAACACCTTGTCCGGCAAAGACGCCAGGTCTTCAAGAGCGTATGGAGGATCGGCAAATATTATATCGAACTTCTCATGGCATATGGTCAGGAACTCGAACACATTATGGCGTACCACCGTCAGGTTGCGCATACCGAACTTCGAAGCCTGGGACTTGATGAAGTTCGCATGAAGAGGTAGCATTTCCACACAATAGACCATCGAAGCACCTCTCGAAGCGAATTCATATGAAATGGCTCCTGTTCCCCCGAAAAGATCAAGTACCTTAAGTCCCTCCATCTCATATTCGTTATTGAGAATGTTGAACAGTCCTTCCTTGGCAAAGTCTGTTGTAGGACGTGCCTTGTACCCTTGCGGCGGCAGTATCGTCTTTCCTTTAAGTCGTCCTCCTATGATCCTCATATCTGTTCAACGTTTCTGAAATAACGGTAAAGTGACATTTCCTGCTCTTCATTCAGAGGAGTGCGGAACGAGATGGTCGAAACCTCCGGATTGAGCTGAAGCTTCTTCATAGCAAGAAATATGAAATACTCGGCAGTCGTGAAATCCTGTGCCTGGAATGTATTGCACAAAAGAAGACTCTTTCCCTGAGCTATGACAAGATACAGATGTCCGTCTGCATATGATGCGAGGATCTTGTTGTAATCCTGAAGGTTCTTCAATTCCGACAGCATATAGAAGAGTTCAGGAAGAGGCTGCACCTTCGTTCCATCTACTTTCAATACGGTTTCTGATATCACCTTTGACAAGGTTTCTCCTATGGAATTGGAATAGAGAAGGACTGCCGCATTCTCCGGGACCTCTACAGAATCCACTACATCATCTTCAGAAAGGTTTACAACTTCCGAGAGGTTCTTCCTCACATGAAGGGGATGGTGGAAATGCGAAGGAATCAGAGAGCACTTGGGGGTAAACAGGGATATCTGAACATCCGTATATCTTCTCTGAAGCTCAGGAGAGGTAAATATGCGCTCTGCGCTCATCCATCCGGAAGAACGCACAGCATCGTCGGACTCTATTTTAAAAGAATATCCACTCAAGCCGACTTGAATGGATATCCTGTCTTTCTTATTTGTCATAGCCGGTGACTACTCCCAGTTTCCTGCGTTATTGTTTGGAGCATCGATACTACCAACCATAAGACCCTTGTAGTGACCCTTGTCCTCACGCTCTGCATCAAGGTTGATTCTGAGCTGATTATCAAGACCCTTGAGAAGGCTCTTATAAGGCATCTTAGCCTCGAAGAGAGGAACGTTCACACCTGACACCTTCTTGATTGTTGACTCCATGATGATCGAATCACCGCAGAAAGGAATGAATGCGAGAGAGTCAACGATGAAGTTAGGACGGTCATTGAAGAGAGTGTCCTTTACAGCAATCTCGCTGGTAACCTGGAACACGAGGTTCTGCTCACCTGCAAGGTAGAGTTCGTGAAGCTTCTCATTGAGCTTATCACCCTTAAGGTTGCGATAATTCTTCTTGATGGCATCAGTATGAGCCATTGCGAGAGAGTCGTCCTTTGAACCTACCTGAAGAGTGATCTTCATCTTGCCTTCGTTGTAGAAGTTGATGAGAGAGTCAACAGTAGATGCATAACGGGCGTTTACGTTCTTGAATGCAACCTGAAGGTCACGGATATCCTTAAGACGCTGAACTGCGATCTCTGAACGGTAATCCTTGTGCTTGTTGAAGTTAACAGGTTCCATAACACTCTGAACGAGAGCATAAGTCAATCCCACGATTGCAGCTGGGAGAAGAAGATAGGTAAATACCTTTTTGATAATTGAACTCATTATTTTTAGTGTTTTTTATTTTTCATTCCAAAATGCCGGACAAAGTTAGGAAATTCATTTATGAAATGCAATATAATTTATAATTTTGCAGACGAAAAATCATCCTATACCATAAATGAAAGATATAAACGCACATAGCATACAGACTCTGGAAAAATTTATTTCCGATTCCGGAAGAATATGCATAATCACTCATATGAAACCGGACGGTGATGCCATAGGAAGTTCTGCAGCACTGTACCATTTCCTCAGAATGTGTGGCAAGGGAAGCGTCAAGATAATACTCAACGACAGACATCCTGATTACCTGTCATTCATCACTGACGGCATTCCGCGGGAAGACCTCATCGTCCATAAGGAGCTCCCTGCCGAAGCCGAGACCTGCCTGAGCGACTGTGACCTCATATTCTGTCTTGACTTCAATGCATTTCACAGGACTGACAGGCTGGAAGGGGCATTGACAGCTTCAAAGGCGGACAAGATCCTGATTGACCACCACCTCAATCCGGACAGAGAGGCATTCGATCTGGCATTCTCTGAAACAGACATATCATCAGCTTCCGAGCTGCTTTTCCATATCCTGATGGAGACCCGCCGCATTGCACACGATGCGACCTCCCTTCCTTCCGCTACAGCAACCGCTTTGATGGCAGGAATGACCACCGACACCAACAATTTCGCGAACTCGGTTTTCCCTTCGACATTCAGGATGGCATCATCACTTCTCGCCGCCGGTGTTGACAGAGACATGATATTGTCAAGGCTGTACAACCAGTACAGCGAGAACCGTCTCAGGCTCATGGGGCATATGATGAAGGATCTCCTTCATATTACCGAAGACGGTGTGGCATACATCGTGCTGGACAGAAAGACCCAGGAAGAATACTGCATATCGGAAGGCGATACGGAAGGGTTCGTCAACATGCCGCTTTCAATCGCAGAAGTGAGGATGAGCCTTCTTCTGAAAGAGGACGAAGACAGGATCAGGGTTTCCATAAGATCCAAGAAAGGGACTTCCGCAAACACATGTGCGAGGAAGTATTTCAACGGAGGCGGACACGAGAACGCCGCAGGTGGAAAGCTTATGATTCCGGCAGACCTGGAAAGCGTGGAAGCCGCTTCCGGATACATAGAGGAATATACACACAAATACCTTACTGAAGATGAAAAGAATATGTAAATACATACTGCTGCTTACCGTCATGGCCGCTTCATGCTCATGCATCAAGGAAAAGCTCGAAGAGACATACAACAAGCAGGAGGAACAGATCGACAAATATATCACGGCAGCCGCAGAGAAGAACCAGAACTATTCCGTTTCATATAACGGAGGTTCATCGCGACTGACCACCAAGGCAGGAGAAGGCCCGGAGCTTTCTGCAGACGGCTCGGTATCATTCTATTACGCCGGATATACATTCGACGGCAGCATCAAACCTGCAGCACTGTTCGGAACCAATCACCAGTCAACGGCCGAGAGTGCAGGATGGACACTTACAGATCCCGACTACTCGCTGCTTGAGATAAATATGAAGAGCAGTGACCTTCTGAAAGGTGTCAGAGACGGTCTGATAGGCGTTCAGGCAGGTGAAGAGTGCGAAATCCTGTTCAGCGGCAAATACGGCTTCGGGAATTCGACATTTGGCATGATTCCTGCAAAATCCGCCCTGGCATTCAAGATTTGGGTAGTCGGTGTATCAAATGATTAGCGGCTATCACATTTTTTATTATCTTTGTCGGTTCAAATCAATTTAAGAGAATGAAGAAGATCGTAAAGACAGCAGCATATCTGATATCAGCCCTCGCATTCATCGGTTGCGCCAAGACGGTGCCAAGCGGTCCCAATGAGGCTGAGCAAAGGTATTTCAATGCATGGATGGAAGTGAATCATCCGGGCGTATCGCCTACAGGACTCGGCATTTACATTCTTGAAGAAGAAGTCGGAACAGGAGCCGTCGTAAAGGAAGGCGGATACATGTACGCCGACTATATCATCACCGATCTGGAAGGGAACATATCCTCATATACATACAAGGAGACGGCAAAGCAGCTCGGCAAGTTCGACACTACAGCATTCTACGGCCCTAAGGTTCTGACAACTATCGAGAGCACCATTCAGGCCGGTCTCGCAGACGCCGTGATAGGCATGCGCGAGGGAGGCAGGAAGAAGGTCATCATTCCAAGCTGGCTTATGACCTTTTCGAAGTATGATTCCAAGGAGGATTATCTCAAGAACACATCCACCGGTACGAACACCATCTATGACATTACCGTAAGGGCATACACAGACAGTATCCAGCTCTACGAAATCGGACAGATCGAGAAATATATAAAGGACAATCCTCAGATCTTCGACAACAGGATGGTGAATGACACGACCGGATTCTACTACCAGCCTCTGTCAAAGTCAGTCAGCACTGAAGAGTTCGAGAAAGACACGACCATATATATTAATTATACAGGTCGTCTTCTCAGCGGTCAGGTGTTCGACACCACAAATGAAAAGATCGCCAAGGACAGCGGAATTTACTCTTCAACCAGGACTTATGAGCCGACAAGCATCAACTGGGGCGAGAAATATGACGACATCACTATGGGTTCGTCAAAATCATCAGTAATTCCTGGCTTCGCATTAACACTGTGGCACATGCATCCGGGCGAAAAGGGAATCGGAGTATTCTATTCTCCTCTCGGATATTCGTACAACGGCAGCGGAGCTACGATACCAGGCTATGCGCCACTCATCTTTGAAATTGAAATAGTACCAGAACCAGAGGATTAGGATGGCAGAAAGATCAGCAGTACCATTGGAGCTGGGCACGGAAAAGATCGGCAAGCTCCTCAAGCAGTATGCCTTACCGGCAATCATTGCGCAGACAGCATCTTCGCTTTATAATATGGTGGACAGCATCTTCATTGGTCAAGGTGTGGGTCCACTTGCTATTTCCGGCCTTGCCGTGACCTTTCCTTTGATGAACCTTTCCACGGCATTCGGAACCCTCGTCGGTGCAGGAGCAGCGACAATGCTTTCCGTTCTTCTCGGACAGAAGAACTACAAGGCTGCGAACAAGGTTCTCGGAAATGTAGTGACTCTGAATACCATAATCGGTCTTGCATTCATGGCCGTAGCCCTGATATTCATCGACCCGATACTCTATTTCTTCGGAGCGAGCGAGAACACTCTTCCTTACGCAAAGGAGTACATAACCATCATTCTCATCGGAAATGTGATAACCCACCTGTATTTCGGACTCAATGCAGCCATGAGGTCATCCGGCAATCCGAAGAAGGCCATGGGTCTGACGATATTCACCGTCGTGTTCAATACCATACTCGACCCGATATTCATATTCGCATTCGATATGGGAATCGCCGGTGCGGCATGGGCGACTGTGATCGCCCAGACTGTAGCGATGTTCGTCGTCATACATCATTTCAATGACAAGACCAGGCCTTTCCATTTTGAGAAAGGCATATTCAGGCTTGATATGAGGGTTGCAAAGGACTCATTATCAATCGGTATGGGACCGTTCCTGATGAATGCTGCGGCCTGCCTTGTGACCCTGTTCATAAACCAGCAGCTGCGCAAATACAGCGGAGACCTCGGCATCGGAGCATACGGCATATGCAACCGTTTCGTGTTCATGTTCGCCATGATATGCATGGGACTGAACCAGGGAATGCAGCCTATCGCAGGATATAATTACGGAGCACGCCAGTATTCAAGGGTGAAGGAAGTGTTCTGGAAAACCGCCAAGCTGGCTATGGTCATGACTACCATCTGCTTCATATTCGGCATGTTCTTCCCTAAAGCGGCTGTCGGCATATTCACACATGACGAGGAACTTATGAACCTCTCGGCAAAGGCTCTGAGAATAATGACTCTGGTATTTCCTATAGTAGGATTCCAGATGATCGCGACAAATTTCTTCCAGAGCCTGGGAATGGTGAAGAAATCCGTGATCCTGTCTCTATCAAGACAGATCCTGTTCCTGCTCCCGCTTCTGTATGCGCTTCCGATGTGGTTTGAATCCAATGGCGTATGGATGAGTTTCCCGATTTCCGATGCTCTTGCGACGTTGCTGACCATATTCATGCTCGGAAGGCTTTTCAAGAAATTCAGTCAGCTTAAGGATGGAGATGATCCTACAATATTAGGAAGTCAATTGTAAAGTGATATTATATGGACAAGAAGATAATCATAACCATCGGAAGACAGTTCGGAAGCGGTGGCAAATGTGTTGCTGATGCATTGGGAGAAAAGCTTGGAATACCTGTATATGACAGCGAGATTATCCGCAAGGCGGCACAGGACAGCGGTTTCAGCGAGGAACTTTTCGTTCAGAGTGATGAAAGGAAGAGATTCTTCTCGCTCTCGTCCATTTTCTCTGCAAGTTATTCGGAAGCTGAAAACTACATGAGCGACAAGGGTCTGTTCAAGATGCAGTGCGAGACGATCCGAAGAGTCGCTGAGCAGGGTTCTGCCATAATCGTCGGACGTTGTTCCGACTATATCCTCCGCGATCATGACAATGTGCTCGATGTTTTCCTGACCAGCCCGGCTGAAGAACGTGCGAAAAGGGTTTCAGAACGCGCCGGGATCAGTTTTGAAAAGGCAATGAATCTTATCGAGAAGAAAGACAGGGACAGAGCCGAATACTACAACTACTACACATTCGGAAACTGGGGAGTTGCATCTACATATGATCTCTGCCTTGATTCAAGCATTCTCGGCATAGAGGGAACAGCCGACTTCATCATAGATTTTGCCCGTAAAGCCGGTAAACTTTAATACCTGAAATGAAGAAAAAGACTTTAACAATCATATTCTCTGTAATTACAGCTGCCGCAATAGCGACAGCTTTTGTGATTATCCATAAGCCCGTACCTAAGCCTCAGCCTATAGAGAAACCAAGGGTATATCTTAATGAAAAATTGAACAACACGATGTCTGAACTGCCTGAAACTGAAGGTATAGACAAGAAGGTAAAGGCATTCATGCGTAAATGGCAGATAAAGGGTGCGTCTCTTGCTGTAATGCGTAACGACTCCCTTGTATATGCAAAAGGATACGGATGGGCAGATGAAGCGGAAGGGATTGCAATGGAGCCGTCTCATATTCTCAGAATGGCTTCCGTATCAAAGCTGATAACCGCAACCGGTATAATGGTACTTCAGGACAGGGATTCATTGAGCATCAAGGATACCGTATTCGGACCATCAGGAATATTGAACGATTCGTTGTTCAACACAGTCATCAAGGACAAGAACTATCACAAGATAACCATAGAACATCTTCTGAGGCATCAAGGCGGTTTTTACAGGGATCCGCTGTTCTCGTCTCTGGATGTCATGAAACAGATGCAGCTGGACAATCCTCCTGTAAAGGAAGACTACTACAAGCTTGTCCTCAGAAACAGGCTGAGATTCATGCCTGGAGATTGGGAGAAATACTCAAATTTCGGATATCTCCTTCTGTCAGAAATAATCGAGAAGGTTTCCGGAAAGCCGTATGAGCAATTCATCCGCGAAGAAGTCCTCAGACCTGCAGGATGCTTCGACATGCATATAGGAGGCTCATATTACAGAGATCGCCGCCCGAATGAAGTGAGATACTACACCCACGAAGGAGACGGAAAATTCATAGAGGAATACAACGGCAGCGGCATAATGGTGGAGAGATGCTACGGAGGTAACAACATTCCACTGCTATCCGGAGCAGGTGCATGGTGCGGATCACCTGCCGAAATCGCAAGGCTCGTGGCTTCCATCGACGGAAAATCAGAAGTTGAAGACATCATATCGGCCGAAGCCGTCGCACAGATGACGGAATATTTCGACAAGGAGACATATTCATTGGGGTGGAACGACACAGACCCTCAAAAGGGATGGAGCAGAACCGGTACACTTGCAGGAACAAGCGCTCTCGTGAAATACTTCCCTGACGGAGAATGCTGGATACTCATAACTAACACCAGCACCTGGCGCGGTCCCGGCCTGGCCAGATATACTGATGACATGTTCAAGCAATGCAGGGAACTTTACAGCGACAGACTTCCTGACAGGAATCTATTTGAATAAAGAATACATCAATAATGAAACGGGGTGGCAGTCAGTGACTGTCACCCCGTTTTCAGATATCATGTCAGACTACCAGCGTGGGTCTCCGACACCGTTGTATTCAACCTTTACATTGAACTTGCCTGACTCACCAGGATTCTCATTTGTGAACGGAGACTCTGTGAGTACTGCACCGCCTTCAGCTGTAGCTTTCTCATAGAAGTCTGCAATTTCCACCTCATGCGAGCCCTTTGTCCACCAGCTGTACGGATCCACATCATCGATATCATAGTAGAGGTTGCCGATGAATGTAGGGATCTGGCTTGCAGCATTAGTACTGATGAGCTTAGGATAGCCGTTTGCCTGTGATGGCTCAGCCTCAGCCCTGTGCATTGAAGCAAAGAGGTTGTTCTTCACGATATAGTTCGCTGATGAAAGGGTTGTTGCCCTTACATGGAGGATACCGTTGTTATCCTTGCTGTCAACAGAAGAGAGGTTATAGAATGTATTGTTCTCAACTGTCATTGCACCGCAGACAACCTTCGCATCAACTCGCGCAAATGTACGGATACCGTTTGCGAATGTGCTGTTCTTGACACTGATGACATTTGCTGTACCCTTGCGGATATCGATAAAGTCACCTGATGTTCCCATATTCTTCACGATAAGGTTGGCGAATGCAACATTGGCAACCTTGCCTTCCTTGTTCATATAGAAGAATCTGTTCTTGTAGTTATGAACCTCACAACCACGGAGTGTAACACCGGTAAGAACTGCAGCGTCAGCTGAAACTTCCATCATGTTGTCAATGGCATCATTACCGTTGAAATCGATGTTTGATGCAGAGAATGCAGCATCAACACCTTCAAACTTGAATGCACCGATAACCTCAGGTTTCTTTCCGTCCCTCATCTTACCCTTGAGGTTAAGGGTATTGACAAGAGTAAGCTTGCCTGCAAGTGCCTCGACTGCAGTGAAGTCATATGTGCCATATGCTAGTTCCACATTGGTCTTTCCTGCGTCAACAGCAAGAAGGAGTTCATCGATGTTTGAAACTGCGAACCAGTCTTCCGGACGGGCTGTCTTGTTAGGATTCCATCTCTGGTCACCGATTCTCTCAGACATTGCAAGTGCATTCACAAGAGTGAAGTCACCTGTAGCTGCTGATGTGAACGGATCCTCTGCGAGAACGACTCCATAGCCGCCAAGACCGACTTCAGCTGTGATTCTGTCCTTTGTCCACCAGCAGAAGTCACCCTCAGTCTCTACATCATAGTAGTAGTTTGCAGTGAATGTAGGGATGACATTTGCCGCATTCGTGCTGACAAGCTTAGGATATCCGTTAGCCTGGCTTGGAGCAGCTTCTGCCCTGTGCATTGAAGCAAAGAGGTTTCTTGTAACCACAAACGCCTCAGTAGTCATAGACGTAGAACGGACATGGAAGATACCATTGTTATCCTTGCTGTCAACGTAACCGAGATTATAGAATGTGTTGTTCTGAACCTTGATGCTTCCGGTAACTACAGCAGCGTCAACACGCATGAATGTACGGATACCGTTTGCAAATGTATTGTTGGTCATCTTGACAGCTGTTACACCACCCTTACGTACATCGAAGAAGTCACCTGATGTTCCCATATCGTGAACATAGTTTCCTGTCATATCGTATGAAGCGATGGATGCACCTTCCTGACTCATGTAGAACAGACGGTTCTTATAGTTTGAAATCACATTGTCCCTAAGAACAACTGATGTCATTGCAACGTCCTTTGAACCGATTTCGATCATGTTCTGGATTGCACCGGCTCCGTCAAGCTCGAGGCCTCTGAGTGTGAATGTCCTCACAGCATCACCGGAAATCTTGAAACCGCCTGAAAGAACTGCTCCTTCCTCTCCTACAAGGTTGAGAGAACCTGTAACCGCAAGAACACCGTTGCTCACCTCTGCCACATCAGCCACTGATGTAAGGTCATATGTTCCGGCCTTCAATGTAATAGTGCTCTTGCCTGCAGAAATCGCAGTAAGGAGATCAGCCACATTCTCGACTGTAATCTCAGAAGTAGGGTTGCTGCCTCTCATCGGATTCCAACGAGGATCACCGACATTGGCATTCATTGCCACAGCGTTTGTGAGGGTATAGTCACCGTTTGCTGCATCCTTGCATGGATCAGCAGGGATAACTGCACCACCGCCTGCAAGACCTTCCTCACGTGAGCAGTTCACTGTCCACCATGAGTAATCTGCCTTGTCCTCTCTTTCCTCGATATTGTAGAAGTAGTTGTTGGCAATTACATTTGGCTTGAGTGCAGCTGCATTCTTGCTGATGAACTTAGGATATCCGTTCGCATGCTCAGGAGCTGTGTCGATAAGGATCGAGTAGAACAGGTTGTTCATGATCCTGTAGTCGATCATTCCTGTACCGGCAGCACTTCTGATATGGAAGAGACCGTTGTTGTCCTTGCTTGATGCGTTCGTAGCAACCTTGTAGAATGTGTTGTTACGGATAGTCACATAGTTGATTTCGCTGCCTGCATCTGTACGGAAGAACGTACGTGCGCTGTTTGCGAATGTACTGTTGACAATGATCACTCTATGATAATGTCCGTTTCTCATATCGATGAAATCCGAGCCGTTAGAGCTGTTATCGACATGTACTCCGTTGAATATCAGGTTCTGAACGCATGAAGCATTCTTTCCGCTGTTGTCATACAGAGCCTTTGAGAAATCATGGATGTAGCTGTCATAGATTGCAATCGTGTCAGCTGTAACAGGATTCTCCTTGATCTCACCGATAACTGCACCAGAAACACCGTTTCCGTCAAGTTCGAGTCCTCTGAGGATGAAGCTTCCACCGAGGTCACCTGAGACTGTGAAGTTACCCTTGACTACAGGACGTGCCTCACCGCTCTTCTGACCGTTGAGTCTGAGAGGCGTTGTAAGAGCAACTGTTCCGAGCTCATATGGAGTAGATGAGTAAGCAAGAGTGATATCTGTCTTACCGCTTGAGATAGCATTGAGGAGATCGTCAACAGATGATACGATGAACTCTGTAGAACCGCCCTCTGCAGCCTTAGCAGCTATTGTAAGGACAGCTACACCTGCTGATGACTGGGTATTGTAGATGTCACCCTCAGCTGGATTTGCATAAACTTCAACCTTGTAAGAACCTGCGTCGAGGAACTTGACTACGTCTGAGCTGATAGTGTATGTAGTACCGTCAACAGCATATGTCTTGCCGCTGAATACTACTGAATATGAACCGGAATTGTCAACAGGAGCCCATGTAACGACAGCCTCTGAAGCTACACCCTGATCGATCTTTCCTGGCTCTACTTCAGGAGCTGGAGTATCGAGAGCTGTGTTCACCTGCTTGAGGTCAAGAGCCCATGCGAGAGCGCTGAGTCCGATAGGACCTGATGCATATACATAAACGAGAGACTCCTCTGTAATGTCGCTGATGAGGATCTTCTGGTTTGTAGTGTTGTGAGAATTAGCTACAGCACCACCCTTCACTGTCGCAGACGAGCCGTCAACCGGACCTACCGCTACAACGAGATGATTTCCAAGACCTTCAGGATCAACAGCATTGATATATACCGAGCCTGGCTGGTTCACCTTGAATGCCACATAACCGTCAGAAGGAACGCCCTTCTTTGTAGGAGTTGTTCCAGTGAATGAGATCACGCCGTCAGCGATATCGAGCTTGTTCTCAGAAGCGCTCATAAGGAGGAAATCCCTTACTCTTGGTTTCTCCACAGCACCGCTGAAATACTTCGCGTCAGCGAAATTCCATGTCTTCGCACCTTCAAGACATGCAAGAGTAAGATCCTCTTCCTTCTCTACGAATGTAACCTGCCACTGCGGAGCTCCAACCTTTGCAGAAATGAGCTCGGCATTTGTAAGATTGAAAACTCCACCCTTTGCATTGTAGCATGGATCACCTGAGAGGATGCTTCCGCCACCAGCAAGAGCCTCTGCCTGAGATACCCTGTTGTTATTAGCGGCATCGTCACCATCAGAGAAGAACGTTGCACCTACATTATAGAAATGGTTGTTTGAATATGCCATTCCGATCTCGCCAGGAGTGAGGTTGGCAGCAGCCTTGCGTGTAAGACCGCAGCCGTCAGGCATATTGAGGATAAGGTTGTTCTTGAAAGAAGCAGTAGCAGGAGTACACTTGATACCCATCAGACCGCTGTTGTTTCCATTCGCGTTGCCGGCATTGTAGCTGACATTCATGAATGTGTTGTTCTCTATCTTGATATCACCTGCGATAAGGGCAGCATCAAGACGGAGGAATGTTCTGAATCCGTTATAGATGGTACTGTTGATTACCTCAAGAGACTTGATGTCGGAAGCGTTACGGAAGTCGATACCGTCACCACCGTTCTCGAAGCTCTTGTTTATTTCATAAATAACACAGCCGTCCCATGCAAGGCGGTTTGCAGTGAGTTTCTTACCCCACTCGTAGAAGAGACCCTTGCTGTAGCCTGTAATGTTACAGTTCTTGAACACAATGCTTTCTACAGTCTTATCCTCAGCACCACCGTTCTTGAGCTGGAGAGCGAAGCCATAGACTTCCTTGTTACCGTTGAGCTCGACTGTCTCGAAACGGATGGCGTTTCCATCATATCCGTCAGCGATATGGAACTCACCGGCAATCACAGGACGAGAACCGTCAACACCCTGTTCACCTACGATCTCCACACCTGCAGTAAGGTCATAGACACCGATCTCATATGGAGTCTCGGAAGCCTTCACGAAGATCTTCGGAGCCTTTGCCGCAAGGGCTGACTGAAGAGCTGTAAGATCGGCTACCTGAGTATAACCGTCAAGGTTCGGGTCTGTAAGAGCTACAACCTCACCACGGTTTGCACTCGCATACCAGATGGAGATTGTGTAAGATGTAGCTGGCTGAAGGCCTGTTACAGTTGCCTGACCTGCAGCAATTTCATCAGCTGTAAGGTCTCTCTTGTCAGTAGCAGTTCCATTACTCCACTCGATACGCTGGAGTTCGTTGTCTATCGCCTCCCACTTTACAGTAACAGACTCAGATGTCTTGGCTACGAACTCAAGGAACATGTTTGACTTGACTGCAGTTGTAACGATAGGACCTTCGAAGTCAGCCCACTTTGAATCCTGAAGTGCACCGCTTTCATCAACACCCTTGACACGTGCATAATACTCCATGTCCGGGTCGAGTGTGATTGTGAACGGAACTTCCTCAAGAGAAATCTCATGAGGCTCCCCTACCATCTTGGTCATACCCTCGTCAGAGTAGATCTCAAGTACGAAATATGTAGCTCCCTTTGCCTTTGCCCAATTGAACTGGACAACCTGGCCGTTTGACACCTTTGCCGAAAGGTCAGTCGGTACCAGACAGCGGAACAGGTCAAGTTCCTCCTGGAGCTCAGGCATCTGCTCAACGCAGCTTACCGAAGCCACGCAGAGCGAAAATGCCATTGCAAATATTGATAATATCCTTTTCATCTTGATTTTCAATTAAATTAAAGATTCTGATATGATTAGAATCCGTAGTCATTTATAAGCATACCCTGGCTGTTTGTGACTGTATTGTCAAATATTGGCCACCACTGACGGGTATTTGGATCATTCTTGTAAAGAGCCTCGATTCTCTCAGGCTTGAGCGAACTGAAGTAATTCTCGACCGCAGCACCCTTCGAATCGGTATATGGCTGCCATCCGGCACCCGGATCATTGCCAAGCTCGCCCTCATTATATCCGTAAAGAGAGAGAGTATAGCCGTCATCATTATACTTATAATATACGTTTCCTGTCTTAGCAGCAAGATCATACATGTCAGCCTTAGCCTCATCCATCTTCTCCTTAAGGAGGTTCCAGCGGATCAGGTCAGCCTTGCGGAGGAACTCGCCTACAAATTCAAGGGCACGCTCGTCAACAATTGCGTTGAATACGGCATCCTTGCCTGAAAGTGAGTTGACATATGCCTCGGCAACAGCCTCATGGCCCTTATAGGCTCTCTTGCGTACTTCAAGGAGATACTTCTTTGCTGCAGACTCATCTCCGAGTTCATTGCATACTTCTGCAAGCATGAGGAGAATGTCTGAATATCTCATATATACAGGCTTGATACCATCATCGTTTCCACCACCGTAAGGAAGGGTCTCCTGCCAGTCGAAACGGAATTTTCCGAAGTACCATGATTCACCTCCAGCGAGCATGCAAAGATCGTCCGTGCCGTCATTATGCATGAGGAAGTTAGCACAGCTTACGTCACGACGCTGATCCTTTCCAGTCCTGTCATACTTGAAGAAAAGCGAAGGAACCGGACCTGCTGTACCGCCACGGCTTGAAGTTGTAGGACACCATTTTGTATAATTTTCGTTTCTTACAGCGAATGTGAAGTTCCAACGTCCACGGGCATCACCGAAAGGAATAGAGAAGATCACTTCCTTTCCAGCCTCAAGATCGAAGTTGTTGAAGTCTCTCCAGAGCTTCTCATAATCAGAATAAAGCTCAAGACCGGCATTTTTTACGACATCCTCAAGAGCTTCCTTGACCTTAGGATAAAGAACATCCTTTGAAAGTTCAGGATCAGAAGAAAGTCTTACCGTACCCATGTTTCCTGTATTCACAAGGCCGTCATCAGGGCGCTGTGCATAACCTGACGCCATAAGGGCAAGACGTGCATAAAGACCCTTCGCAAAAGCGAGGCTCGGACGGTCAGTCTTCATTGTTGCAGGGCTCTGTCCTGGCCAAGCCATATAGTTGAACGCCTCTTCAAGGTCAGCAAGAAGATGCTTGTAGATCACATCCCTGTCTGACTTAGGAAGATAGATGGTCTCTGGAGTGATAGGCTCGAAACGTGCAGGAACCTCACCGAAAGCCTTGAGAAGCTCAGTGTAGATAAGGGCACGTGCAACGAGGGCCTCACCGAGAAGAGAAGCCATCTGAGGATCGTTCTCTACATTACCATAAGTACGAAGACCCTTCACGCAAAGATTTGCACGCTCGATACCTACCATAAGCTCGTTGTACGGGCCATTGGCAAGGTTGAGCTGGCTGTTGTTGGTCTTGATGTCATACTGGGCGATGCCTGACTTGTCGTCAAACTTCTGTCCGTTATGGAGATATATCTCGATATCAGTATTGAATCCATACCAAGGGAGATAACGGCCACGATGTGAATTGGTATGACCGAAAACCTCATATATCGAGAACACATTGAATTCTGCAAGCTCATACTGAGCAAAGACATTCTTGTCATCGAATGCTGAAGGCGATGATGTGGTAAGGGCATCCTGACATGAAGTCACGGACAAAGCGGCCAACACACCTGCACCTATTAATATTTTGTTGATCAGTTTCATAATCTGTTCTGTTTTAGAAGGTAATGTTAGCTCCTACGACCCAACCTATGCTCTTAGGATATGCTGCATAGTCAACACCTGGAGTAAGAGGTGTGCTGCGGCGTGTATCCACCTCAGGATCGTAGCCTGAATAGTTGGTAAGGCAGAAGAGATTTGTTCCTGTTACATAGAAACGGAGCTTCTGCATCTTTATCTTCATGGTCCACTTCTGCGGAAGGGTATAACCGAGAGTAGCGGAAGTAAGTCTGAGGAATGAGCCGTCCTCTACAGCCCAGTCGGTGAATATGGCATTCTGACATGCCGGAGACCACATTGTTGTGCCTGCATTGATTTCATCAAGACGTGCAGGATCTGTGATCTGCTCACCTGTAGTCCAGTCGATGTTAGTCCATCTCTGGTCTGTTGACATGTTGCTGAGGAGGTTACGCTTCTTATACTTTCTTGAGTGAGTGAACTCGATCTTGTTGGCATTATAGATATCGTTGCCGAACACATAGTTGAAGTTTGCAGCGAAGTCAAAGCCGTAGAGATATCCGGAAAGGTTGAAACCGCCTGTTCCGAGAGGAAGAGCATTTCCGATCACGGTCTTGTCACTTGCATCGATCTTTCCGTCACCGTTCTGATCCTTGAGCTTGATCGAACCTGGGCCAAAATAGTTTGAACCGACAAGTCCTGAACCGTCAACAACGCCTTCATTTGCGACCCACTTGCTTCCATCCCAAGCAAAATCGCTTGCAGCATAGCGTCCGACCACCTCATATCCGTACATCTGTCCGAGAGGCTGGCCAGGAAGAACCACATAGTCAGGTCCGAGCTCGGTAGAAGCCCACATAGACTCTGAATCGATCCTGTCAAGACCACCGAGGCTGAGCACCTTGTTCTCGTTCAAGCTGATGTTCGCACCGAGAGTGAGACCGAAGTTCTTCTTCTCGAATACCACAAAATTGAGAGATGCCTCGAAACCGCGGTTCTGGGTCGAACCGATGTTCTGGTACTGGTAGTCATATCCTGATCCTGCTGTAGGGAACTGGATAAGGAGATCCTTAGTAGTATTATGATAAAGTTCGAATGTACCGTTTACACGTCCCTGGAAGAATGAGAGGTCAATACCGAGGTTGTGGGAAATGGTAGTCTCCCATGTAAGATCAGGGTTAGGCATGATTGTCTTGCCACCCACCTTGGTTGTTGTCCAATATGTGTCGGTATTTGAAAGCCAGGTTGTCGAGTTTGCAGAGAATGTCATTGAAGACACACCTGTAGGGATATTGTTGTTACCGGCTGTACCGTAGCTGTAACGGAGCTTGAAGTTGTCAAGCCATGTAGAGGCATTCTCCATCCAAGGCTCGTTAGAGATTGTCCATGAAGCGGCTGCAGAAGGGAAGATACCCCACTGGTTGCCGGCTGCGAACTTCGACGAACCATCGGCACGTACCGTTGCTGAAATCGAATATCTCGAATCATAATCATAGTTGGCACGTCCGAAGAAAGAAAGGAGCTTGTCATTTGCATTGAAGTAATTGTTCGATGCTATTGCGCTTCCTGAAGCCATGAAGTTCCATGCCATCTCAGATGTGAAGAATGTAGGGAATCCTTCGACTGTTGTAGAGAGGTTGTTGGACTTGGTAAGGATGAACTCCTGTCCGAGGAGGAGGTCAAGCTTATGGCTTTCATTGCTGAACACTTCAGAGAAGTTGTAGCTGAGGGTATTGGTATTGCGGAACTTCTTTCTGAAATGATTTGTATAAAGGTTTGCAGGCTGGTTCTTGATTGTAGCAGTATTGCCTACATAATAGGTTGTAAGACCGTAGAAACGGTTGTCTTCCTGCGAATAATCGTCAAGACCGCCCTCCACCTTAAGGTTCAGATTCTTGATGATATGCCAAGTAACCGCACCGTTGAGTGTCCAGTTCTCACGAATCCTGCGACGGTCGTTGTCAGCTACAGACTGAAGAGGTGGAGCGTTGTCACCATAATCCTCGGCAAGGTCCGAATCAGAAGTTGCACCAGTCACAGGGATAGGAGTATATTGAACTGCATGCTTCAGACGTGCGGATGTACCTGATGTAGATCCGGAGTCGTTAATAGAGTTCGAACCGGAACCCATGACATTCGTACGTGAATATCTTGCATTGATATCGAAAGTGAGCTGCTTTATAGGCTTGTACTGTGTCTTGAAGGTGAGGTTGTCACGCTTGTAGTCAGAACCGAGCATGATGGCATTGTCACCTACATGAGCATAGCTGGCTGTCCACTTGACCTTATCTGAACCGCCGGAAACGGAAAGGTTCTGATTGAAAGATGTACCTGTACGTCCGAAAACCTGCTGAACCCAGTCATTACCCTTCATTGCAGCATACTGGTCCATATCGTCCCATGCGCCATATGCAGGAATGAACTCATCCTCAAGGTCATCATTGAGGACGCCGAGCTCCCACTGAAGCTTCACGAACTCGCCTGGAGTCATCACCTGGATAGCATCCTTGTTTGCCATCTTCTTCTGTCCGTAATATACATTGTAGCTTACCGAAACCTTGCCTGAGGCACCAGACTTTGTAGTAACGAGAACAACGCCGTTTGCACCACGGGAACCATAGATCGCGGTAGAGAATGCATCCTTGAGGACATCGATAGACTGGATGTCAGAAGCCGGAATATCCGAAATGCTCTCTACAGGGAAACCGTCAACGATATAGAGCGGGGATGAATCCTGAGTGATGGAACCGCCTCCACGGACACGTATCTTGATCTCAGCATCAGGATCTCCTTCCGTTGCTGTCACCTGTACACCGGCCATCCTTCCGGAAAGGGCTTCAGTTACCGAAGCGACAGGGACCTGAGTCAATGACTTGTTGTCAACAGAAGATACAGAACCCATGAGGTCACGACGCTTTACTGTCGCATAACCGATAACGACTGTCTCGTCAAGGAAGTTCGAATCTTCTTCAAGCACAACATCCACGACAGTGCTGTTGCCGATCACGACTTCCTTAGTAGCCATACCGATCATCGAGAATACGAGAGTCTTGCCTTTGGCATCAGGAACATTGATGACATAGTCACCGTCAACTCCTGTAGAAACTCCCAAAGTTGTGCCGTCCACGAAAACGGATACGCCTATCAGCGGTTCACCGTTGACGTCTGACACGACACCCCTGATCTCCTGGGCACGCGCCGTAAATGCTACAGCGAAAAGCCCCAAGATCAGCAGAGAAATCTTGTATGTCAGATTTTTCATAAAAGAATTTGTTGGTTAGTTTTTATTGTTAATAATCATGTATTCCATTTCATAATGCGAATATACCTACTTATACGCAAGTGAATTGGCATTTTTTATCACAATATCTGTACTTTTTGACAGGACCACAAACTTCCGTGCCCGTTCACGGTAATTTATCATATAAGCCTCCATCATTCTGTCTGATGACAATGTCCTTTACAAGATAATGCAAATACATCTCAAGGTTGGTATATCTGCCATATTTATCCAGAGATTTTGAATTTCCGTCTGAAGCCTGAGCCTTGTCAAGACCGAATTCATCCTCGAACCAGTCAGGCATTCCGTCACCGTCGCCATCCTTTATCCTGGAGGACTCAGCTTCTGACGCAACATATTCAGGCCAGCCACCGACAGCACTTTGCGTATCTATAAGACCGTTCTTGGATCCGTTTCCTCCATCTTTAAAGGTAGCCCTGCCGGCAGAAGCATCAGAACATGCCCTTTCATCAACAGGATCACGTCTGAGGGATGCACCTCCGCAATCGATTATCCTTGCAAAAGCATCCTCAGCAGAATGAGTCGTGGCATAGATATCCTGACCGTCAGGACCGAGTATCTGAAGAGGAGATGACAAGGTCATATTATAATTTCCGTATGAATCACCGTTATGCCAATAAACAGATGAAGCATCGTTGGCGGCAGAAAGTTCAGGGTGGGCCGAATTTACATTACCTGAAATATACATTTCCGCATAGCTGTCCGCATATATCTTTCCGTCCTTCTCATAAAGGCCGTATGCATCGACGAAATACTTCCTGTCAGAAGATGCAGGACCGGGCTTGTAGTAATTATTCACGATGTTGAACCATCCGTTTTCACCTCCATATGTGTGGTTCGAGCCCCAGTTATACACAGCATTACATCTGTAATCAACATTTCCGCGATGAGTACCGACATAATCCCCGTAAACCTGAGGATGGTCTATACGCGGATTGCGGCTGTCATGGTTTGCAAGCAGATTATGATGGAAGGAAGCATCCTTTCCTCCCCATATGCCACCGTATCCATGCTTGCCCTTGCCATGAATGGAGTTACGCAGGCTTTCGGTAAGAATACACCACTGCATGGTAAAGTTGCAGTTTGCATAAAACGAGGCACATTCATCAGTACTCCACGACATAGAGCAATGATCTATTATGATATCCTTGTTGTAACGGCCCCAGATGGCATCACCCTCATTCTTCTTTTCATCACCCATGCGGAAACGTACATAACGGATTATCACATTGGATGCATTCAGCTGTGTGGAAAAGTTCTTCAGACATATGCCGTCACCAGGAGCTGTCTGACCGGCAATTGTGACATCACCGTTATTGATCTTCAGAGTTGAACCAAGCTCTATCACGCCGGCGACATCAAAAACTATCGTCCTCGGGCCAGACTCTGCCAGGGCTGCACGCAATGAGCCTGCACCGGAATCATTGAGATTGGTCACATGTATGACCTTGCCGCCTCTGCCTCCGGTCACGTACATTCCCCCGCCCTCGGCTCCTGGGAAGGCAAGAGCATATCCATGTGCATCCTCATATGAAGGAATCATGAATGACTCATAATCCGCTGACGGAGTCGGAGACGGTCCCGGGCCTGGATCCGTAACCGTTCCGGTCCTCGCTGTCACGGTTTCAGAATATGGGGATTCCAAGTCTCCGATCTTTACCTTGACCTTGAATGAATATTCCGTATCAGGAGAAAGACCGGAGTATTTCAGTCTCGCTTCCTTGACAGTGGTCTGTCCGGAAGGAGCCAGTTCCCCTGATGAAGTCTCAAGTCTTCCCACATAAAAGTCAGCTCCCGTTATATCTTCCCATGCAAATGTCAGTGAGCCGGCATCTGAAGCAACGAGCCTGACTCCTGAAGGAGCATCAGCTTCTGTCGGAATAACAGGGTCATCAGGCTGGCAGGCAGTGATGATAGCAATAAGCAATAATGGAATAATTCTGTTGATCTTCATATTCTTTCTGTCAAGCTAAGAATGACGGGAAGCTATCTTACATCGTTTTCTGAGTCGATGATGCCCGGAAGTCCGGTAACAGAGCCCTTGAACGACGCCTTGCCCTTCTTCACTTCCTTGATGATGCGTTTATCTATGGAATCACGTTTCTTTGAAGCTCCGGCATGCTTGAGTACTGCCTTATATGCATAAGGTGCATATTCCGAAAGTACTTCCACCTTTATCGGGAATGCTTTAGGCTGGGAATTATGGTAATACCAATGGCCTTGGTTTGCAATCTTGAGCTTATCCGGCTTCACACCGTTGTAACCACCGTCCTTGACGGCTTCTATATCATATTCATTGCCATGTATGTGAAAGTTCCCGGGAATCATTGATGTAGTCTCTGAAACACTGATGTCGAGCCATTCTCCGTCAAGCTGTCTGGTCGCCGGGCCTGGACGGAAATAATTCTTCACGACATTGAACCAGCCTTCTTCGCCACCGTAAACAGCCTTGATACCCCAATTATATACAACATTGTTAACGAAATCAACTGTTCCGCGTCCTGTCAGAAGTTCCTGACCACTATAGATGGCAGGATGGTCAAAACGTGGATTGCGGCTCTTGTTATGCGCGAAAAGGTTGTGGTGGAAAGTCACATTACGTCCTCCCCATATGCCTCCATAGCCATGCTCTCCCTTATGATGAACAGAAGCATTCAATGCCTCTGAAATGATGCACCACTGGACCGTCGCATCATTGATATTATAGAATGAAGCGTTTTCATCTGTCGCCCAGCTGATGGAACAATGATCAACGATCAGATCTGAACAGCGCTTCGCTCCTAATGCATCAGCCTCGACACCAGCCTTTGAGCCAAGTCTGAAACGCAGATAACGGATTATGGTATGATCTGCTTCTACAAACACATTATGATCCATAATGGTGATACCCTTCCCCGGCGCAGTCTGTCCGAGAATGGATATATAAGGATTCTCGATATTCAGAGGAGCAGTCAGATGAATGTCACCGCTTACTGCAAATTCAACAATGCGAGGTCCTTCTGCCTCAACTGCATGACGCAATGTACCTTCTGAACCGTCATCGGCAAGAGAAGTCACGGTATAAACCTTGCCGCCGCGACCGCCGCGAGAGTATTTTCCGCATCCTTCGGCTCCTTCAAATGCAAGTTCTTCGGATATTTCAGGGAAATAATCGATATTATGCATGGCCTCCCATTCCAGAGAAGCCCAGATGAACGGACCGACACCCTTGCAGTCATTTTCTATGATCGGTTCGCTCAAGTAATATGCGAAGTCGCCCTTACGCATCTGCTTTCCTCCGAGGCCTCCTACAGAACAACAGTCGGTCATTGAAATCGTACCGTCACTGTTTTCACGAATGAACCTGTCTATGAACTTAGGATAAAGACCCATGATGTAATCCTTATGTGAATCATCAATATAACCCATTCTCAAGCCTTTAAGGAAGGCATAGGTAAACATTATCGAGCATGTGGCCTCCTGATAATTGCCTTCTCGGTCAGGACAATCAAGTACCTGATACCACATCCCCGTCTCCTTGTCAGCCCACTTAGGAAGAACCTCGAGAAAATAGTTCAGCTGGTCTATGAGAGCCTGACGTCCGGGATGCTCCTTAGGGAGATAGTCCAGCACCTCCACAAGGGCTACGGCATACCATCCGTTCGCACGTCCCCACGCATGTTCGGAGAGACCTGTTTCAGGATCGCACCAGAACATCGAACGGGACTCGTCCCATGCATGGCGGAAGAGGCCTGTATTCTCGTCCAAAGTGTTCTCAGCACCGGCTACGAACTGATGGACGATATCTGCAAACAGAGAATCCTTCTGCTCCTTCGGAGCATATCGCTTTGTATATTCGGCATAGAACGGGAGTGCCATATAGAAACCGTCGAGCCACACCTGATGAGGATAGATCTGCTTGTGCCAGAACTCCCCTGATTTCGTACGCGGCTGATCGTCAATCTGTTCCCTGATCATACGGGTGACACGGCGATATCTCTTGTCCTGATCTCCATACATGTCATGAAGATCGAAATATATCCTGGCAGGACATATATGATCCACATTATAGTTGGACTTCTTGTATTTATATACTTCTCCTTTCTCTGTAGCCATCGTGTCGGCCCAAGCCTTTACATATGCGACAACCTCAGGAAGATCATAACGTTCAGCTGCAGAAAGGAAAGACTTGAGTTCCAAGCCTGTAGTATAGTTCCATTTACGCTCGCCGTTTCTGCCGTCAAGGTATGTAGCATCCGGATTCCTTTTCATTTCCGAACGGATCATCTTCACCGAATACGGTTCCTGAGCCTCCAGTGAAAGCGAGATGACCAATGCCAAGGAGATTAATACTGATCTTTTCATATCGTCTGGTTATTCTGTTTGCACTTCTTTATGAAATCAGCCGGAGACATTCCCATATGCTTCTTGAAGCTTCGGCTGAAATATCCAGGATCCGAGAATCCCACCTTGTAGGACGTCTCAGAAACAGAGTACTGGCCGCTTCTAAGATAATAGGTAGCCTTTTCCATCCTGAAGTCCTGGATCAGTTCCACAGGAGACTTTCCGGTCAGTCCCTTTATCTTGTTATACATGGATGTCCTTCCCATTCCGACATAGGCGGCAAGCTGTTCTACCGTAACTTCAGGATCCGAAACATTTTCCTCAAGCCAGGTCATCACCTTCTTGATAAGCTGTTCATCCTTGTCTGTAATGACGATCTCCTCCGGAGAGAATTCGATCTTTCCTGTCTTCTTCACACCAGGACTGACATCCGGAACAGCCTGAGCTACAGACAATTTAGAAACGAGAGTCTTTCTTCTTTCAAGCATATTATCTATACGTGCAAGAAGAAGTTCCATTGTAAACGGCTTTGCGATATATCCGTCTGCTCCGTACTTCATGACCTTGAGCTGAGTATCGTCCTCATGTTTCGCAGTAATCATGATGATAGGGATATGACTTGTATCGAAATCATTACGTATGTGGTTCACGAGCTCGATTCCATCCATTTCCGGCATCATCAGGTCGGTAACTATCATATCCGGTGTCCAGCCTGAAGCCATGACCTGCAATGCCTCTTTTCCATTTGAAGCATCACGTACCTCATACTTATCCGAAAGGTTGTTATAGATATATATCTTGAGTTCAGTATTATCCTCAACGACAAGAACTTTCAATGCTCCATCCTTATAAGACGGCTCGACCTTGTACTTGCTGAGTCCGTGGATTTCATTCAGCAATATATCATCTGCAGATCCGACAAACACTACCGACTCAGGAGAAAATCTCTCACGGTCCATAGGAAGCTTCACAAAGAAGCTCGAGCCTTTTCCGGACATACTGTCCACCCATATCTCTCCATGATGAAGCTCTGTTATCTCCTTACAGAAAGAAAGCCCGATGCCACTGCTGGCCATTCCGCCGAAAGCGGAGACATTTCCTTTGGTGAACGGTTCGAATATCCTTTTGCTGTTTTCCTTTGCGACGCCTATTCCATTGTCCTTCACCATGATCCTGAAATCCTTGTCACCTTCGCGATATAATACCCCTACCTCGATCTTTCCTCCGTCGGAAGTATATTTGAAAGCATTGGTCATAAGGTTATATACAAGGGCCTCAAGTCGCATGGCATCTCCCCATATCATGAGGGAGTCCACTGACCTGACAGTACGCAGCTCCATATGTCGTTCAACAGCCATGTCCCTGAAATCGTCATATACATCCTGCACCAGCTTTACAACATCGAAGCAGCTTACATTCAGCTTCATCTTCCCGTCTTCAATAGACCTTGTGTCAAGAAGCTGGTTCACAAGCGTAAGCATTCTCTTGGCATTCTTTTGGACGAGATTCACACTGTACTCATTCTGATCACCGTCAGAAGTCTTTCTGCGGATATCATCAATACCACCCAGAATAAGAGTGAGAGGAGTACGGAGCTCATGAGACAAGTTTGTAAAGAATCTGGCCTTTATCTCATTCAGGCTCTGCTCCAGACGCACATCACCTCTGAGCTTCATGGAGTAATATTGGAATTGTAAAAACAGGCCAAGCACCGCCAGTCCAAGAAGGACATAAATGACCTTCGCCAGGATGGAATTCCACATCGACGGCTTTACCCGTACCTTGATGCTGATTTCATCAGCCGGGTCATCTCCATGATAAGCCTCCTTCACCTTGAAAACATAGTTTCCCGGCGGAATCCTTGAATATGTCGCACTATTGCTGCCGGAACCGGAAATCCATTTCTTGTCATATCCTTCAAGCATATATGAAAAGGGCACGCTTCCGCTTGAGCTGAAGTCAAGAGATGCGAAATCAATGCTGAAGAAAGAACAGTCGTGCGGAATGACAATACGATCGGCAAAAGGAGTTCTCACGTCATCTATCCTCAATCCTGACAAAACAAGACGCCTGTCTCTGGCAGCATCACCGAATCTGCCTGGAACCACACGATAGACATTGTCATATGTACCGAACACGACGCTTCCGTCATCAAGGGTTGCACAGGCGGCCTCACTGAAAGAAGTAGGCTTAACTCCATCATAACGGGTATAATTCCGGACTACAGACCTTGCAGGGTCATATGAAGAGAGACCAGACTCCGTAGCCATCCATATATTGCCATCTCCATCTTCGGCAGCGGAAAGAATGATATTGCTGGCTAATCCGTTTTCTGTACTGACGACTTCAAAACGAGGAAGTCCGTTTTCAAAATATAGTCTGTTGAGTCCTCCACCGAAGGTACTCAGCCATGTGTTTCCTTTCCTGTCAGAGAACGCATGCATGACATCATTGTTACCCAGCGAACGGATATCTCCCGGCTTTTTGGTAATTAGGTTGAAAAGTGTAAGTTCAGGCCTGTCAGAAGGCTCGAACAGAATCAGACCGCTGACCGTAGCGACAAGCATTCTTCCGTCAGGCATACAGTGCAGATATCTTACCCTGCTTCCCGCTTCCTGAGGATAATCCGGGAAATTGTTCCTTACAGTAATGAATTCATCAGAATCAGGATCAGGCAGCATCGACAATCCGCCTCCGTAAGTTCCCACCCAGATCCTGCCGTCATGATCCTGTGTCACCGAATACACATTATCTGAACTCAAGGAATTACGGTCAGACGGATCCGACAAGAATGTCTTGACCGCATATCCATTACCGTCCTGCCTGAGCCTGATCAGGCCGTTTCCCTTGGTTCCAAGCCAAATGTTTCCATCTCTGTCCTCAAAAATCGAATAAACGACTCCATAATCTTTTCCATCCGGTAACCTCATGCAGGATTTCATGTCTGGAGAATATCGGTACAGTTCGCAGCTTTTTGCCGCCACCCACAGATTTCCCTTACGGTCTCGCAGCATAGCCCTTATCTCAGAAGAAGACAACTCATCTGCATAACGGGTAGGAGGAGCGATGATATCGACAGAAGGTGCTATGACCGTCACCCTTTCAAGTCCGCGGCCGATGGTTGACATCCACAGCACGCCAGTACTATCGACTTCAAAACAAGCTACACCGTTCATGAAACGGTAATCTTCCTGTTCCTTCACATTGCTCAACGGGACAATTTCGTCGCAACATCTGTCATAATAACCAAACCCCCAGTTATTCATCTTGACCCAGGTTCTGTCACCTTTTGTTTCGACTCTGGCAAGAGTGTCGGTATAATATGACATCACATTGTTGCTATGTTCATAATGCCTGAAACGGTCTTCAGTAAGGTCATAACTCCATATTCCCGTACGATCTGTCGCTATCCAGACAAATCCGTCCGGATCAGGATAAAGATATCTGACACGTCCCATGTCACATCTGTGAAGTCTGGTCTCATCATTATCCGGATTAAATGAAGCCACTGAATTATCACGGAAACCGACATATACTGTACCACCGGAAACAGTCATTGCCGTCGCATCAGAAACGCCAAGACTGTTCAGATCGATCTTTCTCTGCTCTCTCGTAGCCTTGTCAACGATTATAAGCTGATCCGGTGCTGTAAAGAGAAGATATTCCGCCGTTTCGGCAAAGTCAAATGCCTCCGGAGCCCTGGCAAGAAGAGATGAGGAACCATCCGTAATCATGGATATTCCATATTCAGACACCACATATATGTTACCGGCAGAATCTTCATGTATCGAGGTTATTTCCTCACCGATGCTGTTGAAATACATAGTGAATTCCAAATCATCACAGACTCTGACAAGTCCGGCTCCAGCCAACGCCACCCATGTGCTTCCATCTCCAGAGCAATGCAAGCATTCCACAGGAAGATCCAATCCTTCCAGCCCTTCCAGTCCTGATGGAATCGCAATGAATTCCTCGTCATCTACATCGAAACGATAAAGGCGGTTGTCATATGTCATCACCCAGAGCCTGCCGTCAACATCCTCATCTATGGAAATGATCCTGTTATGGGACAGATTGGAAGTGTCACCCGGTGTCATGGTATAGTTGACAAAGCTGCTGCCGTCATAACGGCTCAGTCCATACCAGGTACACAGCCATAGATACCCCCTCTGATCCTGATGAATGTCACATATGGAATTATGAGGAAGTCCTTCATCGGATGTATAGTGCTCATATATGAATTCAAGGGGTTCAGCCTTTATATGACATAAAGCCGACCCCAACATGAATATTACTGCGCAAGCTATGACGCTCTTGACAAGACTTTTCATTTAGAAAACTTTGAAAAACCATTCTACGCGGATATCCTTTCCGTTCTTATCCTGCTCACTGCCACATTGAAGGACATTTTCAGGAGTATATTCGACAAGATCCTTCTCTCTAAGGAAATGTGACCACTTCACTCTTTCAGCCTTGGATGCAGCTCCCGGGCCCTTGCTTCCGTATTCTGCATAGAACGTCGTCTTTTCCGCGTATGGCTTGTCCCAGTTATGCCATCCTTCTCTCACGATATGGTCACCAAGTTCACAGTTTATGAACACCGTCTTTGCAAATGACCTCCAAGGGCGGCCGAGATATACCTTTACCGCATCCTCATTATGGATAAGACGGCAGTTGTTGAACACATATCCGAATTTCTCCCACTCCGGAGTAGAGGCTGCCGTCACATAGCTGTTCTTCTTGCTGAGGATCGTGCATTCCTCGAACCAGCATGTCGAAGCACCGAAGATGAAATCAGTCGTACCCTCTATCCAGCAGTTTCTGAAATACTGACGCTGTCCTTTGCCGTAGGTATAGATCGTATCCTGATTCGCGATGAAACGGCAGTTTATGAATGCTGCACGGTCAGCATCGACAGTTATGGCACAAGCCTGTCCGATTTCCTTTCCTTCGCCGGATGAATTGGCTATCGTCAGGTTCTCTGCAAGGAAATCAGAAGCATAAAGGAATACGGTAGAGGTTGCGGATGTTCCCATCTCATATCCGGTAGGTCCGAGCTTCTTAGCATAGTCATTCCATGTTATGACCGTATTTGCGGCGGACTGTCCTATCAGATGAAGCCTCTGCTTATTGGTCGGTATCGTGACCTTCTCCTCATAGATTCCATCCTTGATATAAATGGTCGTCTCATCCTGCTTGCAATAATCAGGAGCAGCGTCCACAGCCTCCTGGACAGTGAAAAAATCGCCGCTTCCATCCTTTGCAACCACAAAATCATACTGCACCACATGAGAAGCCAGTTCAGGAATGACCTTGACGATTTCAGGAAGAAGAAGACCGACTATCTTGCGTGCACCTGCGACATTCGTATGTGTATTGTCAACCTTACCGTCCGGATGCTTCGGATTCACACCTTTCTCAATCCACATGTAATATTGTCGTGAAGGCTCATCGCCAAGACCCATAAGCCAGTCCTGAGTTATCCTGTTTGCATCAATCAGAGGCAGTCCGTACTCCCTGGCCACCTGCATGACAGCTTCAGGATAATCTCCGTGACAATTCACCTTGAGATTGCCATTGTCATCAAACCATCTTCTTGACACCGGTGTAAAGAGGACTGGTTTTGCACCCACTTTCAAGGCATGATCAATGAAGATTCTAAGATTGTCCTGATATGCTCCGAAAGGAGCGGCATATCGTGTTGTATCGGATTCCTTCGAGTCATTATGGCCGAACTGAATGAAAAGGTACTCACCGGCCTTCAGATCCTTCTTCACCTCATCCCATATGCCGAGAGTCTGAACGCTTTTGGTACTTCTTCCGTTCTGTGCATAATTTGCCACAACCACATTCGTATCGACATGAGACTTCAGTCTCTGTCCCCATCCTCTTTCAGGGTTCTCATATGAAAGATCCTTGTCAGCCATGGTAGAATCACCCATAAGACGAAGAACTATCTTATCCTGAGCTGAAGCGGCCACAGATACGATCAAGGCAAGAACAATCATTATCTTTCTCATATTCAATGCTTTAATCTTTATTCCACTATGACATTGTCAGACTTATACTGGAAAACTGACGGTGTTTCCTGACCATCTGCATCCTTGCAGTTCTGAATGACCACATTCTTGCAGTTGGCAAGACTATAACCCATGCCCTCTGCCTGGGTTATGTCAACATTCCTGAGCACGACGCCTGTCGAATAACGGAGATCCGCACCCTTGTCGGCTATGATCTCGCAATTCTCGACAACAATATTCTCAATGTTCTTTTCTGGGATTCCATTGAAATACATAGCCCTGGCAGCTCCGCTGCAGACAACATCGCTGACATATATATCCTTGAACTGAGGGGTGGTCTCGTCTGCCGGTACATACTCGACATCAAATGCCGGAAGACCGTCTGCAGCAGCCTCAACCGCTGATTTTCCTCCATAATGAAGATCAAAGAGAAGTGGTTCGGTAGGAATGTTCATCATGACGATGTCCCTGATATGGATATTCTCTACAACTCCTCCGCGGCCACGGCAGCTCTTGAAACGGAGGCCGACATCGGTTCCGAGAAAACGGCAGTTGGTCACACTGATGTTCTGGACACCTCCTGACATCTCGCTACCCACTACGAAACCGCCATGTCCATGGAAAACTATACAGTTGTCAACGATAAGGTTCCTGCAAGGCCTTGCCCTTCTTCTGCCATCCTCGTTCTTTCCGGACTTGATGCAGATGGCGTCATCTCCTACATCAAAGCTTGAATTGATCACCAGGACATCTTCACAAGAATCCACATCAAGTCCGTCGCCGTTCTGTGAATACCACGGATTGCGGACAGTGATGTTATTGATGATGACGTTCCTGCACATCAGAGGATGGATGTTCCAGCATGGAGAATTCTGGAAAAGACAATCCTCAAGAAGAACGTTCTCGCAATTCTTAAGACCGATAAGGACAGGACGAAGATAGGTCTTGACGCTGTTCCATTCCTCATCTGTGGTCAGGCCCTGAGGAACATTGAAGGCATCACTTACCACTGCACCCCTGTATGAAGTCGAATCCGGATACCACAGATCCCCTTTTTCATTGGTAAATCCACCGCTCTTGAGCAGTTCCTTCCACTGCGAAGGAGCCATCTTGGACTTCTTCACCTGCCTCCATGAATCACCGTTACCGTCGATCGTACCACCTCCGGTAATAGCGATATTCCTTGCTCCGTCCGCATTGATAGGAGCAAGACAGCGCTTCGTATCAAGTCCTTCAAATACAGTCTCGACTATCGGATAAAGATCTCTGTCATCAGAAAAGAGAAGAACGGCATCTGGTCTGATATGAAGCTCGATATTATCCTTGAGAGTGATCGGACCGGTAAGCCATACACCCTTTGGTACTACAAGTCTTCCGCCGCCATATTCGACAAGTACGTCTATAGCCCTGGCAAAGGCTTCGCTGTTGAGAGTGACTCCGTCACCGACTCCGCCGTAATCCGATATACAGATCTCACGTGCCGGAATCTGCGGGCGATGCACCCTTTCCATCTCGAATGGAAGATCCTCGTAAAGGTAAGCGAATTCATAATCCGATGTACAAGAAAACAAGGTTGTCCATGATAAAAGGACAACAGCCGGCCATATCAGTCCTGATTTAAAAGCATTCATAAGAAAAGCCTGTTAGTGATTATTGCAAATATAATCATTAACAGGCTTATTACATATGATTTTTTATCGCAAAGGATAGATTATTCGTCAAAAGCGATCCGGATGGTAATACTTTATCTCGAACTCACCCGCGAGTATGCCATATCCGTTCTCGGCCAGTGACTCCAGTTCATTCTCACCCGCATAGACCTCTACCGGAGCAATGAATCCCACACGTTCCCTGATGTCATCGACGATCATCTTGCTGTATGCGATTCCTCCTGTAAGGATTATGGCGTCAACCTTGCCGCATACAACCGTCGCAAGAGCACCGATGTACTTTGCTACAGACACGCAGTAACCTTTCAGGAATACTGTGCAAGCCTCATCTCCTGCCTCGGAACGGGCTGCAAGCTCACGAAAATCATTGGTTCCGAAATAGGCCACGGCACCACCTCTTCCGACAAGTCTCTTCTTGATCTGGGCCTCAGTCCATTTTCCGCTGAAGCATTTCTCGACAAGAGGGAATGCAGGTACGCTTCCGGCACGCTCCGGACTTATAGGGCCGTCACCACCCAGTGCATCATTGGTATCGATTACAAGTCCGTTACGATGGAGGGAAACGGATGATCCACCTCCCATATGCGCAACGATTACAGTCACTTCCTTATTGGTCTTGCCTACGCTGCGGGCATAACGCCTTACCATCGCACGTGAGTTGAGGGCATGGAAAAGGGTTCTGCGAGGGAATTCAGGAAGTCCTCCTACCTTCACCTCAGGAAGCATCTCATCGGCCATCGGAGGATCTGCGATGAAGGCACGGCATTTCTCTTCAATGCCTTCTGCAGCACGTGCTTCATTGACCATGACTGCGATATCGTCTGCAATCAGGGCACTGAGGTTACATGCATGAGCACCCTCCTTCGCTTCCATAAGTGCATCGCGCATTTCCTGTGTCACTTCATACACACCTGTCCTTATAGGTGTTATGAGTCCGCCACGCGCCATCGCTATGTCCAAGGTTTGCAGAGCAATGCCTTTCTCGCAAAGAAAATCCGTAATGGCATCACGACGCATAGGAGTCTGATCCATCACTGATTCATAAGCGGCAATCTCTTCTGCAGAATGAGTGAGTCCTTTCTCAAACATCATTTCGCCCGAGTCATAGACTGCAATCTTTGTCGAAGTGGAGCCGGTATTTATCACCAGTATTCTGCCGTTCATAATTGGTTGTTTTAGTGTTGGTTAAAGTACTATTTAACGGACATCGCAGCTATGGCGATCGAATTAAGCTTCGTATCAATGCTGTCAGCACGGCTTGAAAGAACGCATGGAACCTTGGCACCGACAAGGATACCGGCCTGCTTCACACCCGGAACAAGCTTGGAATTCGCCTTGTAGAAGACATTTCCGGATTCGATGTTCGGGAAGAGGAGACAGTCAGCATCACCCGCCACAGGACTCACGAGGCCCTTTATCTCGACGGATTCCTTGTCAATTGCGACATCAAGTGCAAGAGGACCGTCAGCGATGCATCCCTTTATCTGTCCGCGATCAACCATCTTAGAAAGCATGGCAGCCTCTACTGATGCCGGCTGGCTTGTCAGAACCTGCTCGGTAGCAGCAATGATAGCTACCTTAGGTTTCTCCACGCCTACGGCCTTGGCTGTCCTGATAAGGAAATCCATTATGATCTGCTTCTGCTTGAAATCAGGTGCCGGAATCACCGCCACATCACCTACAAAGAGAAGCTTATGATAGCTCGGTATCTCAAGGACGGTACAATGAGTAAGCGTTCCTTTCGGAGGAAGAAGTCCCGTTTCCTTGTTAAGGATGGCACGAAGGAACTTGTCCGTAGAGCATAGGCCCTTCATAAGGAAATCTCCTTCACCGTCACGTATCATCTGAACAGCCTGAGCGACAGAGGCAAGCTCATTCGCATTATGCACTACCGCGAATTTGGCAACATCGACATTTTCGGCTTTGCAGGCTTCGGCAATAAGTCCCTCATCACCGACAAGTGTCACATCGGCAAGTCCGAGATCGACCGCCATTGATGCCGCTGCTATGGTATGACCGTCCACACCCCATGCAGCAACCATTCTTTTTCTTGAATCTCTGCTCTTGAGTTCGGCAAAGATCTGCTTGAATTCAGTAAACATCGTATCTGCATTAAAAAGGCCCCCGGACAAGCCAGAGGGCCATAGATTATTCTTCTTCCTGAACAATATTCATCGTATCACGTGCGATCATGAGCTCTTCGTTCGTAGTGATCACAGCAACCTTCACATTTGAATCCGGAAGCGTTATGAGCACATCCTGTCCTGTCGCAACATTTGCGTCATAATCGAACTTGACGCCAAGATAAGTGAGGTTCTCACACACACGACGGCGGAGACGGCTGTTGTTTTCTCCGATACCTCCTGTAAAGACGATAAGGTCAACACCATTCATTGCAGCCGCATATGCTCCGATGAACTTGGTGATGTCGTAAGTAAGCTTCTTGAGAGTAAGCTTTGCCTTCTCGTCTCCGGCATTTGCCGCCTCATTGAGGTCACGAGCATCTGATGAAACGCATGAGAGGCCGAGGAATCCGCTCTTCTTGTTGAGCACCTTGCTCATTTCAGCAGCACTGAGGCCTTCCTTCTCCTGGATATATGTAACGATTTCAGGGTCGATGTTACCGCATCTTGTTCCCATGATGAGACCCTCAAGCGGTGTGAAACCCATTGTAGTATCAACAGATTTTCCGTTAAGGACAGCTGCAATCGAGCTTCCGTTTCCGAGGTGACATGTAATCACCTTTGAAAGTTCGGGATCAAGACCTGCGAAACGAGCACCCTTGTCCGAAACATATCTGTGGCTTGTGCCGTGGAAACCGTAACGACGGATGCCGTACTTCTCATAATATTCATATGGAAGGGCATACATATATGCATATGAAGGCATTGTCTGATGGAATGCTGTATCAAACACACCGACCTGAGGCACTGTTGGAAGGACTGCTGATACAGCCCTGATACCCAGGATGTTCGCAGGGTTATGAAGCGGTGCGAAAACAGAGCATCTTTCAAGCTGTTCGATCACCTTGTCAGTTATGAGCTGGCTGCATACGAACTCCTCTGCACCGTGCACAACGCGATGTCCGACAGCCTCGATATCCTCAAGAGTTGTAAGAACTCCATACTCCTTGTCAAGAAGAGCATCCATGACTGCCCTTATACCTACGGTATGGTCCTCAATCGGCATTTCCTTTACATATTTCTCCTTTCCTGTCGCCTGATGCTTGAGGCAGCCTGTTTCCATTCCGATCCTCTCAACGAGACCTTTGGCAAGAAGATCATAAACCTCATCACTCTTCATATCAAGAAGCTGATACTTGAGCGACGAACTTCCGCAATTAAGTACTAAAATGATCATTTTTCTATGGTTTTGTTTCAGTTTTCAGTGTATCGTTTGAAATTTCAAAGAAATTCCAGTCCATCTTTGCAAAGTTATAAAAATTATCGCTACTTTCGCAAAAAACAGGAACGAAATGAAAGAGGAGAGAGATTTAGCGGGGTTCGTCCTTGCCTTTGCCATCGGTGTATTCATTGCAACCGGTTCATCTCAAGATGATTATGTCCGCATATCAGCATCAAGCTCATTATTCCTTGGTGCATCCGTCATGACCGTCATTGCATTGATGCGAAATTCCGAAACAGGTTACGCGAAAGTACCGTCAGGCTTGCTGACATACGCAGCAGGGTTCTTCTGCGGAGGATTCACAGGTGCACACGGGATGCTGGCAAATACAGGCATGACCGATATGCTTTCATGGCTTGAAGAACTGGGTGAAAGGACAGGGATGGCGATAGACAGGATAGGTTTTTCCGACAGAAAGATCAATTCCATAATAAAGGCTCTCATCACAGGAGACCGGAACGACATTCCCGAAACGGTCAAAGAGGCCTTCAGAAACAGCGGCGCTTCACATATCCTGGCCCTGTCGGGCTTTCATCTCGGCATTGTCTATGGGATCATCTCGAAAATGCTGTCATGGACAGGCGGAACGAGAAAGGCGAAGATTTTCAGGAGCCTTGCCGTCATTCTCTCATGCACGTTATACACATTTGCCACAGGCGCAGGTGCATCCATATCAAGAGCATTGATATTCATAATACTTAGAGAAACGGCAATAATGACGCATCGCAGCACCTCTACCTCATCAATCCTGCTTTCTGCAATGCTGATCCAGCTGACACTCAGTCCGGCAGATATCCGTTCCGTTAGCTTCCAGCTGTCTTATGCAGCCATGGCAGGAATCGCATGGATATTCCCATATTTCAATTCATTCTGGCCGGAAAACAAGAAGAACGAGGCAAGGCAATGGCCTCTGTTAAGAAAGATATGGTCATCGGCAGCCTTGTCTGTCTCATGCCAGATTACCACAGGACTGCTCGCATGGTTCTATTTCGACTCGTTTCCGAGACATTTCCTAATAACGAATCTCATAGCCGTTCCCTTGACCGGAATCATAATCCCCTTGTCACTGATGACGTTACTGCTGGATACTGCCGATATGTGTCCGGACTTCCTGATATATGTCACCGAGGTTCTTGTAACATCGCTTTCCCGATCCTTGGAGATCATCGCCTCAATGTAGCACGGGCATCATCTTAGTTCCTCAAGAACGAATCCCTCCGAACACCACGAGCGGAATGCCCCGTTGTCATCATATATGAGACATCCTTCAAGATCGCTGCGTGATTCAAGAAACTTCTTTGCCTCATCCAGACCGACAACCATGCAGTATGTAGCATATGCATCAGCAAGAAGCGCATTTTCAGCAACGATGGTCGCACTCAGGAGAGAATGTTCTACAGGCATTCCTGTACGCGGATCAATCGTATGGGCATATTTGCGGCCGTCACGGACATAGAATTTTCTGTAATTGCCCGAAGTGACTATTCCGCACGGCCTTTCAGGGGCCCTGAATATTCCTTGTATCTGTGCGCCAGGGTCATTGTTGCCATCGATCGGACGATCTATGCCCAATGACCATTTCTGTCCTGAAGGATTGAGACCGTCACAGAATATCTCGCCTATGTCAACCATCATATCCTTTACTCCGATCGAATACAGATACTCTGCCACCACGTCGCAGCTATATCCCTGAGCTATGGCATTGAAGTTAAGTTCAGGCTGCTTTCCTCCTCTTTCCAGAACAAGATCGGTTGGCATTACAGAACCGTCTGCTCCTATCAGGGGCCTTATGCTTTCATGGAGACGTCCCATTCCGGAAACCTCCATGACACGCCTGACATCTTCCGGAGAAGGCAGGCTGTCTGAAGTGAATCCGAATCCCCACAGATCGAAAAGAGGGGCAGAAGCCACGTCTAAGATTCCTCCGGTTTCTTCATATAAATCGTATGCATGCTCATAGATATCGAGAAACAGATTGTCCGGGACAATGGTCTCTCCGGCATTGAATCGGCTCAGAAGCGACTTCTTGTTGTATCCGGACAATGAATTGTCTATGTTTCCGAGTATCGCATCTATCGAATCCCTTATTTCTTCCGGTTCAGCTGAAAGCTTTCCGTCACGGCCGTTGAGATTGAGCTTCACGGCATAGGTTCCTCCCTGCGCGAATCCTGTTATGGTGATATATCTGTCTTTCTGAACACATGACGCGAGAACAGAAATAATGATGAATGCAAAAAAAGTTCTGACAATTCTTCTCATAAAACGATGTAAGGCAAAGTATTTGTACAAAGGTAGCGGTTTTTCAAATTAAATTGTCGATATTTGCACGATTGTATTATAAAAATTGAACTGTTTTTAAGATGAGTCTTCGAAAATTGAACACTCTATTCTGGGTCTCCATGGCCCTGCTGGCATCTGTTTCATGTAAGAAAGATGATGACGACGAAGTATTGCCATCCCTCAACGGAAACCTTTCATTCGAGGTAGCAGAATTCGTCAACCCCGGATATCTGGCAGAAATGACTCCTACAGGAATCTATCATCCTGAAGGAAAGGAAATCGGATACCATTGGAAGGTCACTCCAGGTATGTCAAAGCCTGACACAACAAGGTATGAGTCAGGTCTGTCTCCTGACGGCAAACCGTCAGACGGATCTTTCTCTTACAGATTCAGGGACAGCCTTACCACATTTACGGTCAGCTGCTACGGATTCGCAAAAGGCTACACCAGCTCATATACATCAAGATACGTGACTGTCGTAAAGCCAGGACTGGACGGTTCCCTTACCGGCACAGGCATAAATGCAGATGACAGGTACATAACCGTCGATGGCATAAGATATTACTACAAGAAGCACAACGGTCTGGACTGGATGCGAAACAATCTGGCCACAGCATCATATGGTGCACCGTATGCCAATGCGGATGCTGCAGGCGAGATTCTCGGCAGATTCTACAGCTACGAGGAAGCGAAGAACGCATGTCCTGAAGGATGGAGACTTCCTACAGACAAAGAATGGAGGGAACTTGCGGAGCAGCTGAACAGCGACAGCAAGGCAGAGGCTTATGCGACCATTCCCGGCATAGCTGCAGATTTCATGGCAGATGTAAGCTTCAACGGTGACAAGATGTGGGAATACTGGCCTCAGGTAGGCGAGATCACCAACAAGGGAAAGCTGGCCATGATACCGGCAGGATATTCCAATCTTGGAGAGCGCAGCGATAAAGGAACCTACCCTACTGCTTCCTTCTTCGGCGCATATGAATATGCAGCATTCTGGACTGCAGATGCAGTGAAGGATGAAAACGGCATGGCATACTACAGATACCTGATCTGTGACCAGCCGGACATGTACGCAGGAAAGGGAGACATCAACACATTCGGAGCATCGGTAAGATGCGTCAGAGAAGCGGAATAACTCGAATATAAACAACTTAACACCGTAATCGAAATGAAAAAAGGTCTTATCACAATCTTAGTCATCGCCGCAATAGCAGTCGGCGGATTCATCTGGGTCAAGAACGTTTACAATCAGATGGTAGTGTCTGATGAGAACGTGCAGGCCACATGGTCACAGGTCGAGAACGTATATCAGCGCAGAGCTGACCTCATTCCAAATCTTGTAGCAACAGTCAAGGGATATGCAGAGCATGAATCTTCTACTCTTGAGAGTGTGATCGCAGCACGTGCAAAGGCTACACAGATAACAGTTGACCCTGCAAATCTCACAGAAGAGTCTCTCGCAAGATTCAACGAAGCACAGGGTGAACTTTCATCGGCACTCGGCAGGCTTCTACTCATTCAGGAAAACTATCCTGACCTCAAGGCCAACCAGCAGTTCATAGAGCTCCAGGCTCAGCTTGAAGGCACAGAGAACAGGATCACAACCGAAAGAATGAAGTATAACGAAGCGGCAAAAAACTTCAATACCGGTATCAGAAGATTCCCTGACAACATCGTAGCTTCTTTATTCGGATTTGAGAAGAAGGCATATTTCGAGGCTCAGGCCGGTGCAGAGACAGCTCCAAAGGTAGAATTCTAAGCCCACACATATGAGACCGGAAGATTTCCTGACCGCGGACCAGCAAAATACTGTTGTGGACGCGGTCAGAATTGCAGAAAAAGGAACCTCAGGTGAAATCCGTATCCACATTGACGGAGACTGCACCGGAGATCCGATGAAGCGTGCTGAAGAAGTGTTCAGGAAGCTCAGAATGGATGAGACAAAACTCAGAAACGGAGTCCTGATCTATGTGGCATGTAATTCCAAGGTATTCGCAATCATCGGCGACAAGGGAATAAACGAAGCTGTCCCGGCACATTTCTGGGAAGACGTCATCGGAGAGATGGGAACGGAATTCCGCAAGGGAAGGTTCACAGATGGACTTTCCAAAGCCGTTCTGATGGCAGGAGAAAAGCTCCGATTATATTTTCCTTATCAGACAGACGATGTAAACGAACAGCCGGACGAAATATCATTCGGCGGCAAGAACTGATACCCATCAGATGAGACAATATATCAGAAGACATATATTTTCAGCATTGTCGGTAGTATTCATGCTTACGGCAATGACTGCTGCAGCCATCCCTCAAAGGCCGGAACCTGCAAGGCTTGTAAATGACCTCGCCGGGTTATTTACCCATGGTCAGACTGCCGGTCTTGAAAACATGCTGGTTGCATTCGATGATTCCACATCGAACCAGATCGCCGTAGTGACAGTTTCAGATCTGGAGGGATACGAGCCTTCGGAATATGCAACCAGAATCGGCCTGGAATGGGGTGTCGGCTCATCAAAGTTCGACAACGGCATCGTCATTCTTGTCAAGCCAAAGACTGCGGAGTCCGGAGGAAAGGTATTCATTGCCGTCGGATATGGCCTGGAAGGAGCCGTTCCTGACGCATATGCTAAGAGGATAATCAACAATGAGATGATTCCGCATTTCATGGAAAATGATTATTTTGGAGGTGTAGAATCTGCCTGCCTGACATTGATGAAGCTGGCCAGCGGAGAGATTTCCGAGCTACGTGAGTATGACGAAGAGGAAGACGATCTTGCCATAGTCGCATTCGTGATCACTTTCATCATATTCCTGATCATCATAGCCATCATTTCATCCAAGAACGGCAAAGGAGGAAACGGAGGGAACGGCGGCAGAAGGGTTTACACAGGCCCTGTAATCACCATCGGCAACGACTTCGGAACATGGGGATCTTCACGAGGGGGATTCGGAGGAGGTTTCGGCGGAGGATTCGGAGGAGGATTCGGAGGCTTCGGAGGCGGATCCTTCGGTGGAGGCGGTGCCGGCGGAAGCTGGTAATCTATCGCAGATCTGTTACCATCCAGGATGAGTCAAATGATTGAGTCGGACGGAAAGAAGAAATTTCTTTTCTGTCCGATTTCTTTATTGAATTGACCTTCACCCTGATTATATCCGCATGTCCGTCGGACATCACAAAAGTACCGTAATAAAGAGTTCCGTCCTTCTTCAACTGTATAGTACACTCTTCAATACCGCATGACACTTTTGGTATAAGATTGTATTCAATGTCCTTTACTCCAGGTTCGCGGACCTGCCCCCCTTCCCTGACATTGCTGACATCAAAATTCTCCTTAAGTCCAGTAAACAGCAAAGCCGGATTCTGCATATATGCATCAACCCCTTCGCTGACCGGTTCGATATATACCTCTTTTGCCGAAGGATCGACAAGCCAGACATCCTTTCCGTCACAATAGACTTCAATGCCGTTGCCTGAAAGATGATATGCATTTCCCTGGAATTCAACCTTTCCTTCTCCGGTTATATCAGTTGACGCCATCTTCAGGACATATGAAATGTCAAGAGTGACGAGATTCCTCGAGAAGTCCTCGTACAATCTATCCAGCAGGGATGTATCTTGTGAATGCACCATCCCCGACACAAATATCAGGAATGATGCAAGGATAATGTTCGCTTTAATGTTCATTAACATCAACGTATAAAATGTGACAGAATCTCATCGAGTTCCTCGAAATTCGCTACAAGAACCTGACGTGGCTTCGAGCCCTCCTGAGGTCCGACGATTCCGGCTCCCTCAAGCTGATCCATCACTCTTCCTGCTCTGGCATATCCCATGCCAAGACGTCTCTGAAGATCTGATGTAGAGCCCTTCTGCGATGTGACGACCATTCTTGCAGCATCCTCAAACAGCGGATCTATGTTCTGCATATCTATGCTGCCGCCACTGGTCTCGCCGTCCTGTGACTCAGGAACAGGCAGGTAATAAGGTGTATTGTAACACTTCTTGTATCCCGTCTGAGAACCGATGAAATCAGTTATCCTGTTGATTTCTGCCATGCTTACGAGAGCACACTGAACACGTTCCATCTCGACTCCGGCATAATAAAGCATATCTCCCCTTCCGATAAGGTTCTCAGCTCCGTTAGTATCAAGGATGGTTGCAGAGTCAACGCGGGAAACCACTCTGAACGCTATTCTCGTAGGGAAGTTGGTCTTGATGAGACCGGTTATGACATTTACCGAAGGACGCTGGGTAGCAATGATCACGTGGATACCTGCCGCCCTACCCTTCTGAGCGAGACGGACAATGGCTGATTCGATATTCTTCGCAGACTTTCTTGCATCCGGTCCTGCACCGCCCGCCATTGTAAGGTCGGCATATTCATCGATCACCACAACGAGATAAGGCAGATACTTATGACCTTCTGTAGGAAGAAGATAGCGATCCTTGTACTTCTCGTTGTAAAGCTTGAGATTGTTCACACCTGCCAGAGCGAGAAGCTTGTAACGCTCATCCATCTCTATACAAAGAGAATTGAGTACAAGTTCAGCCTGTCGCGCGTCCTTCACGATTGCATGTTCACGCTCGTCATCCTCACTTGCTGCCATAGGCATGACGGCAAGATAATGCTTCAGAAGAGCATTGTATGCCGTAAACTCAACCATCTTCGGGTCAATGAATACGAACTTGAGCTCAGATGGATGCTTGGCATAAAGCAATGATGAAATGATGACATTAAGACCCACAGACTTACCCTGCTGTGTAGCACCGGCAACAAGGAGATGCGGAGCCGAAGCAAGATCGAAGGTCTTCACCTTCCTGGTGATGGTATATCCTATAGCGATAGGAAGTTCATATTTCGTATTTCTGAACGAATCATCGTCAAGGGCCTTCTTCAACGGCACGATGGACGGTTCTCTGTTGGCAACCTCTATACCGACGCAATCAGGGAGCACGACCACACGTACTCCTTTGGCTCCCAGGGACATACCTATCTCCCTATGGAGATTCTCGATGGCAGCCACCTTGATTCCCGGAGCAGGTACGACCTTATACAATGTCACAGTAGGTCCGACGACAGCCTTTACCTGCATGACCTCGATCTTGTAGTTGAGAAGGGTCGAGCGGATCTTGTTGTTATTGATTTCAAGCTCCTCATTTGAAACGACATGCTGGGCATCAGCATAATCATCAAGAAGGTCAATGGATGGGAACTCGTACTTTTCAAGTTCAGCCCTGTTATCAATACGCTCCAGTTCCTCAGTAACACTTGCTGAAGGGTCATAGTTACGGATGATCTCGATGCCCTTATCTGCTGCATCCTGCTCTTCCTGTGGAACAGGAACAGGCTCAGGATCACCGTTCAAAGGGTCCACTTCAATTCCGACATCAGGCAATTCCTCGATTTCAGGTTCCTCTATGACTGCCGGGATCTCCGGAAGCTCCAGCTCCTCATCTCCGGTCTCTACCTCAATATCTGAAGACTCCGGATCAGCAGAATCAGATATGGAAGGTTCTGCTTCAGAAGAGTCCTGAACAGGAGGGACGTCCGTATTCTTTCCCTGATCCATGCCTGCTACCGCAAGCCAATGAGCAAATCGTCCGTTTGCAAGAAGAAGCCAGGCGACAGCAAGCACAGCTATGATCAACGGCGTAACGATTGCTCCGAACAGATTGTTCATCCAGGCAATCACGGCATGACCGGCATCTCCTCCGAGACCGCCTCCGAAGAAGGTGTCTTCAGTAAAGATCATTGAGACATATGCCAGGACAAGGGAAGCCAGAAATGCACCGCTGACAGTCACGAACGTAGTCCTCAGAAGGCCGATGCTGCGATTCCAGAAGAAGAGTCTGTATGCTACAGCTCCCATGAGGAATATGAATGCAAAGCTGCCCAGGCCAAGGAAACGACAGACAAGGAATTCCGCCCATCTGTAACCGAATTTGCCTCCGGCATTCTCCACATCCACACCCTTGTCCATCATGTCAGGCTGATCCATAAGGCTCTGGTCTGCCTCCCATGTAAAAAGGTAAGACAATGTCGCTACCAGGGTAAATACCGTGAATACCGCCACGATCAATCCCAATCCCTTGAGGATGACCGACTTGGTGTCCGGATTCATATCAGAAAAGAAGGAGAAGCGGTTACGCTTCTCTTTCCTTTTGTCATTGCTTTTGTTCTTCTTTGCTGCAGCCATATGCTATTTATGCGGTTTACGCATTCTCATGTTATTGTTCTTGAATCTGTTGTTCTGCATCTTTCCCTTTCCGGGATTCTGTCCGGGTCTGCTGAATGTAGTCCCTGAATCTATGCGGGAAAGCTGAAGTCCTTCCGGAACCTTTATCCTGTAATCAGAAAGCTTCTCGATATCCTGGAATATAGTTTCATCCGCTACCGTATCCTTGTTCCAGATCAGATACTGCTGCCTCATATATACGGCAAGCTGACGAATCATGGCGGTCTTCACCTCACCGTCCTCCTTTTCGGCGATCAGATCGATTATGCTCTCGATATTCCTTCCGTAATGAGTTGCCTTGATCGGTTTGTTGGACATAGGAACCGGCTCCGGCTTCTGATTCAGGCTTTCTGGCGCCGGCATCGGATATGGTGCGTCAATATCCAGATCAAATCCGGCAATGATGTACAGATGATCCCACAGCTTATGCTCGAAGTCCTCCTCAAGATGGACTGCAGGATTGAGGATTTCCATCACCTTGATGATCGCCCTGGCCTGTTCGTTCCTTTTCTCACGATCCTCTATGGTCTTGAGATAATCCACCATCTTCTGCACGTTTCTGCCATACTCAGGAATATAAAGGCGTACCCTTTCCGTATTGTACAGCAGTTTGTATGTATCTATGTTGTTCTCCATTGTCATTAACTTATATTATACAATCTGCAAATATAATGAATTATTCTTGGAATAAGGACTCTTTTGCAACAACTTCAATGACCTCATCTGTATGTACATACCACAGGTATGCAGAGACATCGGCATAGCCCATGCGATTCCATAATCCGGCATATCGCTTCAGCTGGTTCTCGTACTTTCGGTAATGTTCACCGAACTTATAATCTATGATAATGACCTTGTCACCGGAAATGACCACCCTGTCCGGACGGAACAGCTGTCCGCTTTCATCAATCACATCGGCTTCATTAAGAATCCTGTCGGCATCGTCCGGGAACCATCCCCTTGCAGAAGCCGATCCTATCCTTTCTTCCAGCAGAGCCAGGACGGCACAAGCCTCATCAGGAGTTATCTCACCATCTGCAAGCGACTGTCTGACAGCCCATTCCAGATCATCGGCATATTTCACCCTTGACAGGACATCGTGAAGAATGACTCCCCTTATCCTGTTCGATGCCGCATATCCTGCTTCCCCATCTTCTGAAAAGAAATCGACAGAATCAGCAGAAAATTTCAGTCTGCCACGTTCCCTCACATCTCCACCTCCTGCATCCGGATCAGGATTCAAGGCTATGGACGGGAGTTCGTCACCTGATCTTATTGCGAATACAGACGGGCCATCCTGCTCTGAATGACGCAGAATGGCAAAATCAGGCATCTCACCTATATCGAAACGCTCAGAACCGTCTTCCGATACACTTCCTGAAACCTCAAATGGAGGGATGAGTTCATCGTTTCCAGGCACATCTCCGCCACATGAGGCCGACACGAACCAGTACAGCATCTGGGAGAAATCCGTGAACTGTCCCAGATCACCGGCATCCAGAGCCTTCATACATTTAGCAGACGGCCTGCAGGAAATCAGATGCATCCCCATTGCGGCCCTTGTCATAGCAACATATATCGTATTGATGTTGTCAACCTGCTGCAGAAAACTCTCCCGCCGATAATCATCGGCAAAAAGTGTATGTTCAGACGATCTGGAAAGTACGACGTCATAGACTCCATGGGCGACTTCTTCCAACGGAGTCGCCTCAAGATCAGGCAGGCACCAATGACTTCCCGCCTTATACAATGTTATGTTTTCTGCAAACGGAATGATGACATACGGGAAATCCAGACCCTTGGATTTATGGATGGTCATGACCCTGACGCTCTCACCGGAAGATGGAGAGCTGATTGAAGGATCCTCCCCTTCCCAATATTTCAGAAAGCCTCGCAGACTGTTTCCGTTTGAAGAAACATATTCCTGGACATGATCCATGAAAGACTGGATATGAAGAGCCTCCCCTTTCCACAGGCCTTCGCTGTCACTGTCCTTTATAGCCCTGAACAAAGCCTCAACCAGATCCATTAAAGAGCTGCATCCCTGCGGAATGACGACATCAAGAGAGCTGGCAAGATATCCGTTCACGGTGTCATCCGGATTGTCAGCATAGGACATGAGCGATACGATACGGCGGACCGTGATGGAAGTCTTTACTCTGAGAGAATCATCAGTAACCACAGGTATGTCATTATCAATCAGATACATGGCAACAGACTCACCGATGGCGTTGCTTCGCACCAGAACAGCTATATCGGCATATGTGGCACCATTCGCGACAGCTTCACACACGGCGTCATAAACCTTTGCCAATTCATCTTCCTTTTCACAGAAAGTCAGGCTCACACTTCCTCTGGCCTCAGTTTTCCGACCAGCTTTCTGAGAGACGTCAGCATATATTTCCGACAAAGGTCCGCCTTTCTCATGGCCATTCATCCTGTCAAGAATCGAAGCCGCCGACTTGAAGAAACAGTTGTTGAACGATATTATGTCAGCCAGACTCCTGTAGTTGGTGTCCAGGACTTCCTCCGAATGTCCGGGAAACTCTTCAGGAATCACCTCGTCAAGAAGTTTCCAGTCGGACCCTCTCCAGCGGTATATGCTCTGTTTCACGTCACCGACAATCAGGCTTTCCCCTCCTTTCGACTCGCTTTCATGAAGAAGAGGGCTGAAGTTCTTCCACTGGACATTAGCCGTATCCTGAAATTCGTCCAGGAGGAAATGCTCATACCTCACTCCTATCTTCTCATACACGAACGGCGCATCGGATCCGTCGATAATATCTCTCAAGATAGTATTGGAATCATCTATGCACAAGACATTCTTTTCCTTCATCAGTTCCTTGAACGTCCTGTCAAGTTCCCCTGCCACACCCTGGCCATAAAGCTGTCCGTCTATGAGCAAAGCCGTATTATAAAGACGGTATTCCGAATCGAAACAATTGCAGAAGTCCTCGAGAGGGGCTTCAAGAAAAGGATAAACCAAAGGCTTGAGCTTTGCCGCCTTGGTCTTGGCGAACCATTGTTCATGATCCCTTGCCTTGGACATGAACGAAGCTGACGGAACTTCGATCTTGTCCCCGTCTTCCATTTCCGCATATACATACAGGGCTTTCAGAAAGCCTCTGTTGCTTTCAGCCGGATTGACACCCGCCTCTTCAAGCACACGGAGTGCGGCACGTGCCTTTTCTCTGAGATCCTGCCTGAAATCAGACTCTATCTTCCTGCATATTTCCCTGATTTCCAGAAGCCTGTCCTTAGAATGACACATATCCGGATCAAGTCCTGCCATTTCCAAGGCCTCCTGACGCTGAGACGATTTCAGACGCTTCGCCATCTCCAGAAGATTGGCATCGAGACTATATCTGTCGCCTTGTTCTATCTGTTCCAGCACATTGTCGGTAAGCCATGACAGGAGTCCGGAATCCTCTTCTGTAAGCGAATCCAGCACTCTGTCAACACTTTCAGCGACAAGAGCATCCTTGTCAAGCTCCACCTGATAAGATGCGAACTGGCCGATCTCACGAGAAAAAGCCTTCAATGTCTGCTGGAAGAAGCGGTCGATGGTACTGACGGCAAATGCGCTGTAGTCATGAAGCATATCGCTGAGTACAGCCTTTGCCTTAGCACTGACATCTGCATCGGAAGGAAACATCGAAGGAACAAAGTGATCATGATAGGCTGACTGGTGAGGTCTGACTGCCAGGACATGGAGTTCCTTCAGTATCCTGCCCTTCATCTCGTCAGTCGCCTTGTTTGTAAACGTCACTGCGAGAATATGACGATATGCAAAGCGTTCCTTGCTCTGCAGGATAAGGGTTATGTATTTTCTTGCAAGCCTGTAGGTCTTTCCCGAGCCTGCAGAAGCCTTCATTATCTCAAGCATCCTGTCATCATTTTATGGTTTACCTTCCGCATATCGTCCTGAAATCGCAATATCCGCATGTCTTTTCATCTTCTGTTCTGGCAAAAGGAACGGATGTGTCATACATTTCATCCAGAAGATTCTTCAGTCTGTCGGTCACTGCATCGAAGAATCTCCTGTTAAGGGGCACTGTAACAGGCGGTTCCTTGAATATCCTCGCCGTAGAATAGACACAGTTGAAGATGTCCCTTCCCTTCACTTCCGGTCTTGACTGCAGCAGCATGTCATATACATAGAACTGAAGAGCGATCTTCGGCCAGTTCTTCATGTCCGGATGAAATATCTTTTCTGCAATATCCTCCGCATTGCCGTCATTGATGTTCTCGTCATCCTCCAGAACCTTTCCCGTCTTGTAGTCAACAACCCTCGCCTGATCTTCACGGAAACTGTCCAGACGGTCGATGAATCCCTTGAAACGCTGTCCGCAGAACTCTCCCTTGACCTTTATCTCACGGCCAAGAATGGCAAAGGAATCCGATCCCTCCTTCTTCAGGAGCTCCAGATCGCGCTGCAATGTCTTGAGCACATACCGCACGATCACATCACACACGACCAGGTTCCTGCCGCTTATCTCTATCGTATTGAGCTCGGACATGACCAGGGCCCTGACCTTTTCCCTGATCTCATCCTCACGTCCCATCCATCCCTCGATATATGAACGGCTGATCCTGTCCAATGGCTTTTCTGAAAGTCCTCCGCACCGTTCCTCTTCGTTGAAGAAGAAATCCGGCTTCATAGCGTCATAAGAAGCATATATCGACCGCATCGTATCATGATAGACTGTTCCGAACATGCCGTAATCCAAGGATTCTGCTACTTCATCCTCAAGCCTCAGCCCCTTGACGGTACTGTAATAGAATCGTGCAGGACAGGCAAGATAATTCTGCAAGGCGGTTGCCGACAGAACAGATTCCTTTATGACACGTACGTCATCTTCTGTCTTGACTATATCATTGATCCTTGCGGTCTTCATGCCTGCAAACCTGACGAAAGACCTTTTCAAAGGAATTCCGAAATGATATTCCAGCTGCTTTACATATCTGCTTTCCTCTCCGGATTTCAGGCCTTCAGTACGTGAATCCACGAGCATCCATACCTTTTCCGCCCTTGAAATCATCCTATAGAAATAGTATGCCCATATAGCATCCTGATATTCGTACGTTGGCATCGAGAAGCCCTTCCTGAGTTCCGGTGGAATAAAGGAGGAACTCACGTTACGGCGCGGAAACACTCCTTCATTTGCCGACATTATGACAAGACTACGGAAGTCCAACGCACGTGTCTCCAACGGGCCCATTATCTGCAGGCCACGAAGCGGCTCTCCCTTGAAAGGGACGGAAACCGATCCGAGAAGCTGCCCCAAAAGCCTCATATATGTAGAAGGACGGACTTCCAGGCCTATTTCCTGAAGGATATTTATACTCCTGTAATATTCCTTTGCATACTCCAGTTCCAAGGCAAGACTCCTGTCGTCAGCCACAGCAGGGAGAATCGTCCTGATCACCTCCTTCTGATATTCCGCTATAGCATATATCTGATCTTTCGAAGCATGTTCATTATCCGTGACTACAGGCCTGAACACAGCCTCGAGAATGCGTGTTCCGCCCAGTTCGTCCTGTGGGATATAATATCTCGCAGCTGCCTTGATCTCGGAAACCTTCTCCAATGTCTTGTCATCCGCAGCCTTTCTGAACAATTCTGAAGCGAAAAGATCCCAGACCGGCTTATGATAGAAGAACCACTTCCCTTTTCTGTTCACCATATGCATCTGAACAGCTGATACGTCAGACATCATTGCAAAGAGCAGACTTCCCGACATAGGCAGACCCATGGTCACATTTATATCCTCAATATCTTCCGGAATCGAATTCAGTACCGACTTGAGCAGGTTCTCATCGGGCAGAACCACCGCACATTCCTCAACAGCTCCGACCCTGTCTTTAAGAATATCCGGCAGTCTCTTAGCCTGTCCGACGGAAGAAGCCACGCTGATGACATTGATTTCAGGTACCTGAAGTCCGCCTGCATCCCATACAGCAGCCTGAGGGAACTCGATCACATTTTCCGACATGAAGAATGAAGAACGGTTCTGAGGATCCCTGATCATATCTCCTGACCAGTCCCAGCAGAATTCAGCCATACCGGCATCACGCAGCCTTCTCAAAAGCATCTTTTCGCATTCGTTCAATGCATTGAGACCCACAAACACAAAATTTCCAGCACCGCCTGCAACATCGGCAAGCACATCGCCTACCGCCTCTGTACCCAATCTGGAAACAAGAGAGCGGTACATCATTCCTTCATATGCCATTCCCTTTTCAGCAAGCACCTCATTGAACCTGCAGTATAAAGGATAAAGGATATTCCATATCTGCAGGAAGCGCCCTTTGACATCATCTGAGCCGATATCCACAGTCAGCTTTCCGGAGCGGTCGTTGAAATGGCTGAGAAAGCCCTTTATCGCCTCTCTCTGCGTCTCCGTCAGATATTCGAACGTATCCTGAAGAGCCTTGAAATCAGCCACGTTGGCAAAAAGCTGTCCGGGATTGACGAGATATTTGTCAACGTCATTGAAATCCGCAAGGATGACATCTCCCCAGAAGATGAATTCATCAAGAGATTCTGCATTATTGTTAAGCCCACGATAGCATTCATAGAGTTCCAGCAGAAGGCGTACCCTGTCAGTGGTCTGCAGACCGGCTGCCCTTCCGAAGAGGTCATTGATCGTCAGCATCTGAGGCACAAGCAGAGGTCTGCCGGAAACCGCCTCCGCAAGATATTTACGGAAGAATACCATGGAACGGCGGTTGGGAAAGATAAAGCATCTGTCCTCAATCCGTCCTTTCTTATAATAATGGTCTGCGACCTGTTTCAGGAACGGTATCATCGTCATCAAATTTGCACAAAAATAAGGTGTAAAAGTGCCAATTCGAGGCACAAATTACATAAAAAACATGGAATCTTCCATATTTCAGGACAATTTACAAAAAAAATTGTGCTTTTACATCAAAAAAGTTTGGAGGTATGGATTTTTTTCATACCTTTGCAATAGAATTAAATTTTAATAATTCAAAATTAGAAAATACAAACATTTTAAATACAACGATTATGGCAAAGAAATTCAGATGCTTGGTATGCGGTTATGTTCACGAGGGCGATGCAGCTCCGGAAGAGTGTCCTCTCTGCTTTGTAGGACCGGAAGACTTCGTAGAAGTTACTGAGGAAGAAGCTTGATAAATATTAATCAATAACCGGAATCAACAACAATTAAACAATAAGGAATATGGTAAAGAAATACAGATGCCTCGTATGCGGTTATATCCACGAGGGTAACGAAGCTCCACAGGAATGTCCTATCTGCCACGTAGGTGCAGACAAGTTCGAAGAAATAGTTGAAACAGGTGAAGCTCTCACATGGGCTGACGAGCACAGAATCGGAGTAGCACAGGGTGTTGATCCAGAAATTCTCAAAGGTCTTCGCGACCATTTCAACGGCGAGTGCGGAGAAGTGGGAATGTACCTTGCAATGAGCCGCCAGGCCGACAGAGAGGGTTATCCTGAGATCGCTGAGGCATTCAAGAGATATGCTTGGGAAGAGGCTGAGCACGCAGCAAAGTTCGCCGAACTCCTCGGAGAGTGCGTATGGGATACAAAGACCAACGTCGAGAAGAGAATGCTTGCAGAGCAGGGCGCATGTGAGGACAAGAAGAGAATCGCAACTCTTGCAAAGCAGCAGAACCTTGATGCAATCCATGACACAGTTCATGAGATGTGCAAGGACGAGGCTCGCCACGGTGCCGGTTTCCAGGGACTTTACAACAGATATTTCAAGTAGGATACTGATAAAAACAAAAAAGTGGGGCGCAGAAAATAAAGGGAAATGCGCCCCACTTTTTTGTTTTTATCAGTTGATGTTACGGCTAATCCTCGAAAAAAGAGTCGTCATCATCGAAGCCGAAGTCAGAAGCGAAACGTTCAGCTATATCATCCGGAACATCAAAGCTGAGACTGCTCCACAGGTCATCCATCTGACGTCTGTCTTTCTTGGTCGGACGACCCGCCCCCCTGTCACGCTTGAGAAAGAAGGTCTCGACAGGAGCCCTCAGCTTCGCAAGCTCTTCCGGAGGAGTAAGATTCTCAGCATAATTCGGAACAAGCTTTGCTCCCTGACGTTTGTCAATGAGATCAATAACCTTATAGGTATATGTTACTGCTCCCTTACGTGCAACAATAGTATCACCGATCTTGACAAGCTTTGAAGGCTTCGTATCTCCACCGTTCACCCTGACCTTACCGCCTTTGCAGGCATCTGTAGCATCTGTCCTGGTCTTATAGACCCTGATTGCCCAGAGATATTTGTCTATTCTTACTTCTTCCATAAAAGACTAAGAAAAATGGTTATGTCCAGCTCCAAAGAATCCTAAAGGACTGGCTCCTGACTGACCATGTTCATGGTCGTGTCCGCAATCGCACTCATCCTCCAGCCCCTCATAATCCTCATCTTCAAGGAAAGCCTCTGTATCAGGATCGATATATTCATCCATTTCCTCTTCTACACGTGAAACTGCCTCAAGCAGGACAGTCGAGCGATCACGAGGAACCAGATAGAAATCAGGCATGTCCGCCGGAATCAATATCGTTTCTCCCTTTGCAAATTCATAATTCTGCATATATGCCTCACCGTTCTCCTTGGTCGAAGGAACCTGGATTGAAGCTGCTCCTTCTATGCATACATATATGATGAAGCTTTCGAACTGCTCGGTATAAATATGAAGCGGATCGGCAAGATGGAGCTTCGAAACATTGAACTGACTGCTTTCTACCAGCGCTTCCACAACCTCACCATCCTTTGCTTCATGGTCATGATGATGATGCTCATGATCCTCGCAATGACAGTCATGATTGCAGCAAGGCACATGAGACGCTTCGTCTCCCCAAAGCGGACCTTTCCTGAATTTTCCCGGATCGTAAGGTCTGTAATCGATTATGTCTATGGCTTCCTCAAGATGGATCGGGCGTGCCTTGGCAGGATCCTTTTCCCTTCCCCAGTCATAAAGACGGAAGGTCATGTCGGATGATTCCTGAATCTCAGCTATGAGTATTCCCCCATCAGCAGCATGGACAGTACCCGGAGTGATGAAAAGGACATCACCCTTCTTCGGATGTATCACATTGAGAATTTCCTCGACAGTACCGTCATTGCATCTGTCGTAAAACTCCTGTGCTGTGACTTCTCTATTGAAGCCCATATATACCTTCGAATCCGGCTTTGCGTCAAGCACATACCACATTTCAGACTTACCGAGCGAATCATATCTCTCAGCTGCTACCTCATCGTCAGGATGAACCTGGACGGAAAGCCTGTCATTTATATCCAGGAACTTGATCAGCAAAGGGAACTGACGTCCGTAAAAATTATACACATTCTCACCGACCACTCTTTCGAGATATGTTTCCATAACCTCGCTTAACGTGTTTCCCGCAAGCCATCCGTTTACGATGACAGAGTCCTCGATGCCCATGTCGGCGATTTCCCAACTTTCTCCGATCAGCTCATCAGATGCTATCTTCGATTCATTTCCGTCATCGTCACACTCGACGAACTCCTTGCCGAGCTTGTTTACAAGATCGTGTCCTCCCCAAGGTCTTCTTGAAGCGACCGGTACGAATTTCAAAGGGTATAGTTTCTTTTCCATATTCAATTATTTTTCATTTGATGCCATGCGCGCTACAAAGCCCGTGATTCCCTTGCCGAGAGCAGATGCTGATCCTGCAACAATACCAGGCAATGCCTTGAAAGATGATTTTATGGCCGCTCGCTTGACAGCACGCTTGTTCTTCACTCCAGACAAGGCTTCAGGTCCCTCCTGGAGATATGCCTTAGTCACATAACCTATCCTCAATGTCAGAAGAGCATTCACAGCTCCCTGCAAAGCCGATTCCGCGACAACACCCGGTATCTTGAATCTGGCAAGAAGACCGGTAAGGGAATCCTCACCATCCAGTTCCGGAGAAGTACCGACAACATCTTCCGGATTCACATCTGTCACATCTGCAGCTTCACCGACGGAATCTCCGGCAATATCAAACGGAGCGACTCCATCCATATCTGTAAACACCTGTGACGTACAATACGATATCAATGATGTAGTCAATATACGTACATAAAGACGGAACATCTGCGGTCTGGTCGGTCTGAAACCGGAAGCCAGCACAATATCCTCTATGAGCTTGTAGTTCATGACCATCACAGCTGCGGAGTCGAAGATACCGTTCTGGGAAATTGCCGTCACCATGAAGACAGTCTTGCCCCATTCCTTTATCCTCGTATTGATTCCAAGCACATCGAGTTCCTTATCTCCGTTGAACCTGAGATCCAGTTCCTTAGACAGTGTCTGCTTAAGCTGTTCATGATCAGCGCTGTACAACTGAAGATCCTTTTTCAGGGCTATCTGATGTTCACGTCTCTTCTCCGGATCCGATATATATCCGCAGTTTGAGGCCAGACGCCTGCCGAACTTGTGAAGTTCCTTTGTCCCTGCCTCGGAATCCACCGCCAGGACAGGAAACTCCGGGGCATTATGCACCTTGATGAGCGGCCTTATGATGAATATCAATGCAAGCAGCAGAATCAGCACATAGAATGCATATTCTACATAAACGGTATTGCATACCTCGCCAAGTTTTTCAGCAATGGTGATGACATTTCCCATGAGCATCATGGTCAATATGGCCAGGGTGATGCCGACAATCAGCACAATGTTCCTTTTCATATCTTCAATGCGTTTTCAGTTGTCTTTCTGACCTTGTCGAGATCAGAATGAAGATCCTTCATCTGCATATATTCCTTTCCGAATGCATTGCGGTCAGGTATGACCCTCAGCAAAGCCTCACGTCTCTTCCTTTCCACGAATCTGCCATAGGTCGAATCTATCCTTCCGAGAACCTTCTCCCTATGCTCATCAGCCTCAGCCTCAACGGTTTCCGGAAGCATGAAGCTTATATATCCGACATCAGTGGAATCATCCTTTCCGACAAGGAAATAGTAAACATGGGCAAGGAACTCATTGACCTTGCCTATATTATACCTGAACAATGACCAAGGCACGATCTTCTCCGGATCAAGCATGTCGAATTCCGGGTTGACTACCGGGAAATCAGTCATGGACATGCCCGGAAGAGGTTCATCAATATCACATTTTCTCAACACATCTGCGATATCGCTTTTCCACAAGGTCACAGCTTCGCCATTGACCTGGGCATCAAGGAATCTCAACGCATCATTGACCTTACGGCCTATGGCCTTGGAGCAGTCGGATATGAAACGCATGACGATCTCACGTGTCTCCTTCACCGAATACCTTCCTGATAAGGATCTCTTCGCCAATGTATATATTCCGGTAATCTCATTCCTCATCGAGAAATAATCGACATTCACCTCAGCCTTGACAGGAATATCCCTGTCTTTCAATGCATCAAAGGCATTCCTGATCTCTTCATAACGCTTTTCAGAAGCATCCATTCCAGCTATCCTTCCCTGCACCTCCGCTATCATATCCTCTATCTGCTGCAATGTCCTTCCGATCACATTGCGCACCCTGATCGAATCCCTCTGCGAAATGAGGACATCATACATCTTCTGTTCGATCTCCCCGAAGGCATCCGAAGCCTCCTTCAGCGATGCTTCTTCTGAACTGTATGACCTGTTCCTCCAGTCCCATACCATGCCAAGATTCACCACATAGGCATTCTTCTCATCAAGATTGAAGCCCTTTTCCTTTATTCTCGCCACGGCATAATCAAGATGCTCCTTCACCGCCCCAGTCTTGACATCCTCAGCACGCCAATGGGCGGCATCGAACACATTGTGAAGCAGGCATACCGGAACATTCCTATTGTTTTCCTTCAAGAGCCTGAAAAAGTCATCCGAAACTTTAGTTATGGCCGAATTGGAGCTCTGTACAAGAATTATCAGATCCGCACGGGCTGCAATCGTCTTGTACAAAGGACTGTCCAGATTGGCTCTGGACCCGTCGAAACCAGGCATGTCGATGAGATATACTCCGCTTGTAAGCAGCCTGCCTCCCGGGGTCTTGATGGTTGTCATAAGGGTCCCGTCATTATCCGTATCGGAAAGATCCAGAGCGACATGCTCATCAATATTCGCCTCGGTCAGAGGCCATGATTCCTTGATGACCTCAGGAACAGCATCAGGCTTGATCAGCCCGCGAAGACTGTCTATTATGGCATCCACCTGCTCCACAGTCCTGGACGGATTCTTTGATCTGTAAGCAGTTATGACTTCTTCAGACGGGTCATCCGTGCTTGAGATTATCGACGGACGCACAGTGCATTCAAGGAAATGAGTCGGACTGACAAATGCATTGGCGACAAGATTGACGAAAGTTGACTTTCCTGACTTTACCGGACCTGCCACCAGAATGACGAATGACCTGTCCGCATACTCCTTAGCCCTGTTGGCTATCTTTCTGAGACCAGCAGCCACATCACCATCCGTCGAGGCATATTTCACGGCAAGGGCCTCCAGTTCCTGCTGAAGTGCCTCTGCCTGCCTTGTCATGAGTCTTTCATCTTTCATGTGGGCAAAGTTAATCTTTTTTCCAAGCCTTATCAATATAAGCCCGGAATTCCGGATATGTTCCGTCAAAGATATTTATGTCTGCAGCGACGGATAGACCTCTCGGACGGCCGGTCTGAGTGAACTGCCAGAGCAGCCAGTCTCCCGACTCGGGGCCTTTCTTAGAATAACGTGCAAGCCAGAAGTCATAGGCCTTGAACTCAGGAGTGTCAAGATAAGCCTTTCTGAAACGGTCATTCGTATATATCACAGGCTTCACTCCGTATTGCGCTTCAACTGCCTTGAGCCACTTCAGAGCCATCATCCTGACATTTTCCTCTCCAAGTTCAGCCACTCTTGCATGAGGAGTCTCGATATCAAGAACCGGCGGGAAATCCCCCTCTTCCACAACTGCATTGTCAATAAAATTGCTTATCTGATCGTCAATATCGGAAAGGGTCGTCATGAAATGATATGCGCCTTTAATAATGCGTCCCTCACGAGCCTGAGCCACATTTTCCTTATATTTCGGATCCACAAGATCAGATCCTTCCGTAGCCTTCATGATGACGAAGAACGGAGGCTGGAGTTCTGCCCCGGCCTTGGCTGCAGACTGATAGACCTCGCCCTTACGGTCTGCATAAAGTGCCAGATCTTCCCATTTCCACGATCCCTGATGGCGGGAAACATCCAATCCATACACCATGCTTCCAGTCTTGAACTTCTTTTCGCCCGAACGGACAAGAGACCCCTGATCCCAGAAACCGAAATCCATCTTTCCGTCAGGATAAGTCAGGCGTCCCAATCCCTGCTTGTAGCCCTTATGCCAATGGCCGGCATACACCCTTCCGTCCTCATATTCCGTAATTCCTGTCCCGTCAGGAGACATCGCCTTGAATTCCCCTTCATATGTCCAGTCCTCAGTCTCAAGACGGCCTTCGTTGAGGATTCCATACGTCCAGACTCCTTCATACAGGTTTCCTTTCGGCGACTTATACTTTCCTTCGCCATGATATACGTCATCCTTCCACTGTCCTTCATATGAGCTTCCGTCCGGCTTCTTCAGAATACCTGACCCGTTTCTCCGGCCCTCGACAAATGTTCCCTCATACACTTCCCCGTCTGCAGTCCTATATATTCCCGAACCATGCATCCTTCCCGCCAGCCATTCCCCGCTGAAACTGCTCCCATCCTCATAAGTCTTCTCCACAATGCGCACAACGCGGTTATGGACATACCACCAGGCCCCCAGGCCCAGCGCCCCTGCCAGCAGGACAGACTCAACAAATATTATGATATTCTTTTTACGTGACATTCCTATCTTCAGGTCAAAAATGAAGCCTAAAGATAGGAAGAATCTCTAAAAAAACACCTCCCCGACCTCAGAAGAAGTCCGGGAGGTGAACCATAACCCTATTATTAACAACTAAACTAACCGTGACTTAGGATTTTGCAAAGGGTGTGCCAGAAATTGCTTCTCGTATTTTTCGGATGGATTTTATTGCAATCTGCTTCATGCTGAGGGCTGTACGAAGGCCATCTAACCTCGCGGAAAATTGTTCCTCATATGAGGTGATCCTGTCCGACAGAGACTTCCGGGCTGCACGCAGCTGAACCATTGTGGTGATTTCAGAATATTCATTCCTTGTCATAGAAAATATCGATAAAGAGTTTCACGAAAATGTCCACGAATAGTTTCTTCCAGACAAGGAGAACCAGGACGAGAACAATCAGGAAAAACCCGCCGATGATGAAAGCAGCAGCAGCCCAACTTCCGATAAGGTCTCCGAGCAGAAGGACCGTACCAAAGGCGAATGAAGCCAGGACTATGGCTCCGAGCATCAGCACCAACATAAGCGAAAGCACACGGCTTACCCCGACGGAAAGTCCGTCCACGGCCTTGAGTTTGAGATCATCAAGTCTGAGATCCATATATTCACGGACCTCAGACTCAATAGCGGATTTCTGCGGATTCATATCATTTCTCCTCCAAGGCTTCTTCCAGGGAATCCAGTCCCTCCAGAATCTTCTCCTTTGCCATTCCGGCCGCATCCGCAGCCTTTGCACGGATTCTGTCACGAGTCTTTTCGCCCGATTCAGGGGCCAAAAGCAAGGCGGTCACTGCACCTACGGCAGCACCCGCCAGAAATGTCAATAATGTCTTTCCTGTATCCATAATAAAAAGGTCTAAGTGTTAAATTCACTTAGACCTTTTCAGAAATTATACCAACGGCTCCTCGCCGCATATGTCATTAGAGTCTTGCCTTAAGAGCCTCTGCCTGAGCCTCATATCCTGGCTTGCCGAGGAGGGCGAACATGTTCTTCTTATATGCCTCTACACCTGGCTGGTCGAACGGATTCACGCCGAGCATGTAGCCGCTGATACCGCAGGCCTTCTCAAAGAAATAGAAGAGAGCTCCGAGGTTGTACTCGTTCACGCGCTCGATTGAAAGCGAGATCTGAGGTACGCCGCCGTCGATATGAGCAAGCTTTGTTCCGAGCTCTGCCATCGCGTTGCACTCCTCTACGTGCTTGCCAGTGAGGAAGTTGAGACCATCAAGGTTCTGAGGATCGTTCTCGATGAGCATAGAGCGGTTGCTCTTCTCTACTGAAACGACTGTCTCCATGAGGGTACGCTCACCGTCCTGGATGTACTGACCCATAGAGTGGAGGTCTGTAGTGAAGTTTACAGATGCAGGGAAGATTCCGAGGCCGTTCTTGCCTTCTGACTCACCGTAAAGCTGCTTCCACCACTCGCCGAGGAATGTGAGCTTAGGGTTGTAAGCCACGAGGATCTCGATCTTCTTGCCCTGGTTGTAGAGAGCGTTACGCATTGCTGCATACTGGATTGCAGGGTTGCACTCACACTTCTCCGCGCAAGCCTTCTCCATCTCGAGAGCTCCCTCGAGCATGGCCTTCATGTCGAAGCCTGCGAGAACGATAGGGAGAATTCCTACAGGAGTGAGAACTGAGAAACGGCCTCCGACATTGTCCTCGATCACGAATGTGCTGTAGCCTTCCTGAGTTGCAAGTCCCTTGAGAGCACCGCGAGCCTTGTCTGTAACGGCAACGATACGCTCGGCAGCCTCTGCCTTGCCGTATGTATCTTCAAGATACTTCTTGATGAGACGGAAAGCGACTGCAGGCTCTGTTGTAGTACCTGACTTTGAGATGACCACGCAAGCTGCATTTCTCTCCTGAACGAGATCCATGAGCTCGCACATGTACTCCTCTGAAAGATTCTGACCTGCGAAGACAATCTCCGGAGCATCGCCCTTGGTCTTCATCTGCTTTGCGAACTGGTGTGAAAGAGCCTCGAGAGCGCACTTTGCGCCGAGATATGAACCTCCGATACCGATAACGACAACAAGATCCACTCCCTTTGCCTTCCAGAGATCTCTGATCTGCTCGCAATCTGAAACGAGTGTTCCGTTGAGAGTCTCTGATGGAAGGTGTTTCCAGCCAAGGAAGTCATTACCTGCGCCTGTCTCATTTTCAAGAACCTCGAGAGCTGCAAAAGCCTTCTCTACATAAGCCTTGTAATCTGCATCATTTACGAATGTGCTGCATCCGCTCAAATTAACTTTTACCATATCTGTTTTAAGATTAAAGATTTTCCATAATATCTTGGCAAAGTTAACATTTTTTGGATTATGGAATATAAAAATTTATATTTGTGATGAAATCTTATATGAAAAGACATATGGACAAAATCAGGAAAATCATCATGGCGATATCGGCAAGCCTATGCTTCATCTCTGCTGCCGAGGCCCAGACAAAGACAGGAATCGTGGCTCACAGAGGATTCTGGAACTGCGAGGAAGCAGGATATGCAAAGAATTCGGTAGCAGCCCTCAGATGCGCACAGGAAGCCGGATTCTGGGGCAGTGAATTCGATGTGAACATGACATCTGACGGTGTTCTTCTTGTTTATCATGACGGAGAAGTCGAAGGTGTCAGCATCGAGAAGAACCCATATTCTGAATTCAAGGATTTCAAGATTGCAAACGGCGAGACTATCCCGACCATCGACCAGTACCTCGAGCAGGGCAAGAAATATCCTGAGACGATGCTCGTATATGAAATGAAGCCGCATTCATGCGATGAGGTCGAGGACAGGTTCATCGAACTGACCATCGAGAAGCTCAAGGAACATGATCTTCTTGATCCTCAGCGTGTAATGTTCATTTCATTCAGCTTCCACATCTGCAGGGAAATGGCTGCAAAGCTTCCGGGATTCACCGTACAGTACCTCGGAGGAGAAAAGAAGCCGGCCAAGGTGAAGGCTGCTGGAATCAACGGAATCGACTACAACTTCCACCTTCTGAACATTCACAAGAAATGGGTAAGGAAGGCACATAAGCTCGGAATGAGCACAAATGCATGGACGGTCAACAAGGAGGCCAATATGAAGCAGATGCTCAAGATGGGTGTAAACAGTCTGACAACCGACTATCCGCTCGATGCGAGGGCGCTCATGAAGGAAATCGGAATCGAAGAAATAAGATAACAGTCGAGGTGCACAAAGACATGATCTAGTGCACCTCAATTATATCATCAAGTGAAGTAGTGTAAAGACGGGAGCGGAAATCGCTCCTGATGCCATCGGCATAATGTCCCGGCCGTTGGGTGGCCAGACGCAGCATCGAACGTCCGGAAGAAGATCCGGATGCTTCCGCAGCAGCATTTACGGCATCCATCACCTTGGAAAGCCGGTCCTGCTTCTGCCTCAGTCCGTCATCGAAACCGAACAATGATGACTGTATCGAATCTGCAGATACGATATTCCCTACCGTAACTCCCGCCTTCTTATATCTGTAACCTTGACGATAAATGGTACGGAAAGCCTTCAATGCAGCGCCGACTATTTCCTGCGAACTGCTTGCCGCCACTTCCAGACGAACTGTTGCAGAAGGGTAATACTGGGCAAGATCGTCTCTGAACCTGTTGGTAAACATGAATGTCGTCACATCATATGCGGCAGAATTCTCCTCTCTGAGCTTCTGCGCGCACATGGCTGCGAAATCAGAGACTCTCAGCATAAGCTCCTTCTCATCCTCGATCATATCCGCAAACGAACGTGACGTACATATAGACTTGCGTCTCTCATCCCTTTCCTCTTCATGTCCGACACGTCCCTGCAGTTCCTCCCAGGTACGCACACCGTTGACATGAAAATTGGCATTGACCCATTCGCGGGGACGCTGCACGAAGTCCAAGGCTGTCTTCACACCCTTTTCCACCATCTTGGGGGCTATTCTCCTGCCGATGCCCCAGACATCATCTATAGGTGTAAGTTCCAGAGCCTTCAGGCGTTTGTCTTCGGTATCCATCATGCACACCCCTTTGTAGCCTTTGTATTTCTTTGCGAAATGACTTGCTATCTTGGCCAGGGTCTTTGTCGGAGCCACTCCTATGCTCACCGGCACTCCCACCCATTTGCGCACTTTCGTCACAAGATCCCGGCATATCTGAGGAACAGCCTCAGGATCAATGCCTTCGAGATGAAGAAAAGCCTCATCTATGGAATATATCTCGATTTTCGGAACCGTATCCGCAAGAATTGACATCACGCGGTTAGAGAGATCGCCATACAGAGCATAATTTGAAGAGCAGGCTACGAGCTGTCCGGCATCGGCAAGATGCTTTATCTTGTAGAACGGAGCGCACATATTTATCCCCATCGCCTTGCTTTCATTGCTTCGTGACACCACGCAGCCGTCATTGTTGGAAAGCACAACGACAGCCTTGCCTTCCAGCTCCGGCCGGAAGACCCTTTCGCATGAAACGAAGAAATTATTGCAATCTACTAAAGCGAACATATTCTGTCATGTCGAGCTTGAAAATGTCATGTCGAGCTTGTCGAGACATCTCTACCGAACTTTTTTTATAACATAAGTCACCACTCCCCACATGATGAAGTCCGAGCCTTCCGAAATCTCGATCGAGGGATAGCGGTCATTGGCAGGTACGAGAGTCAGGCCTGCCTCATGAAACTTCAGATATTTCAATGTAAACTCTCCATCCACGAAGCACACGGCCATATCACCGTTCTGTGCATCCAGCGACCTGTCTATCACAAGTATATCCCCTTCCTCGACACCGGCATCGATCATGGAATCCCCCACTACACGTCCATAGAAGGTAGCCGCCGGATGTTTCACCAGCTCCTTGTTCAGATCCACCGCCTGAGTCATGTAGTCTGTCGCCGGAGACGGAAATCCAGCATGAACCCCGTCCTGAGCCATTCTCGGAAGCTGATCTTCCTGAGGGACAGTTTCCTCCTGTATCATATCATCATATTCCATAATCCTTCTGATCCTTGCATAATGCAAAAATAGCAATATTCCTGCAAAAGTTGGTATATTTGCAGAGTATGTGCAGGCTCATAGATGACATAACCGCTTTTCTGGAAAGCGAGGGATTTGAATGTTCGCGACAGATGCGTCATGGTTTCGACGTCATCTGTACGAGGACGGCTGACGGCCGGAAGGAGAAGATAATAATTCCGCTGGAAATCAAGGCGGAAACATTGGATGAGGCCGTTCAGAGCAGTGAGTATGCAAATGATGCGATACGCATGGCATCAAGCGAAGAAGGTGGATATCCTCTGATCATCACTGAAGACCGGTGGATGAGGCAGGGTAAGATGATGAGGGCAAGGCTTCTCGCCCATCTTGAACTTTTCAGCCAGGCATATGCACGAAACTGCGAAGTCAGAAGGATAGAAAAGGCTGAGGCACAATCATTTCTGAAGGAGAACCATTCATACGGATATGCTGCCTGCAGATATCGCTACGGTCTGTTCCTTAAAAGACATACCGGGCATATTGCGGAAGAAACTGAAAATTGTGACGGACATATCGGCAGACTCATTGCAGTAGCGACATTCTCGAATGCGAGAAGATGGATGAAAGATGGAAAGGAGATAAGTTCATATGAATGGACCCGGTATGCTTCACTGCCGGAGATGAGGATAAGCGGAGGCATGGGAAAACTGCTCAAGGCATTCATCAATGACGTAAATCCCGACGACATCATGAGCTATGCCGATCTGGAGTGGTCGGAAGGACGCGTGTATGAGGCTCTGGGATTCAAGGTGGAATCGGGTAAGGATGCGGTGGACTTCATAATAGACGGGCAGACATGGGAAAGGAGGGCTGTGAGATCCCTCGACAAGCTCGGGATGACAGAGGAGAAGTCGGGAATGACAGAGCAGAAGTCGGGAATGACGAATGGAGAGTTGTTTTTCAGGAACTTCGGAAGCAGAAAATTCCGTCTCAAACTGACAGATTACAAATGACGATTATAGAAAAAATACGACGGGACGGCTTCAGGAAATGGCTTGCCAAGCTTCTTCTTATAAAGCTTCCTCTGGCATTCTTTGCCGTGACCGTATTGTGGGTGCTCATTCTCAAATGGGTACCTGTAATGGTCACGCCTCTCATGATTTCCAGAAGCCTGGAATACCGCAGTGACGACAGTTTCAGGACTCAGAAGAAATGGCGGAGCTATGATAAGATATCTCCTGAAATGGCTAAAGCCGTCATAGCCAGCGAGGACAATCTTTTCACAGAACACAAGGGTTTCGACTGGAATGAGATGAAAAAAGCCATTGAAGAGCACAGGAACAAGGGAAAGAAACTTCGTGGAGCCAGCACCATAAGTCAGCAGACGGCAAAGAACGTATTCCTGTTTCCAAGCAGATCATTCGTCAGAAAGGCATTCGAAGCATATTTCACAGTGCTGATCGAACTGATATGGGGTAAGGAGCGTATTCTCGAGGTATATCTTAATGTGGCAGAAATGGGCAAAGGCATATACGGAGCGGAAGCGGCTGCAAGGGCATTTTTCGGAAAAAATGCTTCAGAGCTGACTAAGCATGAGGCATCGCTCATAACCGCCTGCCTCCCGAACCCGATTGACAGACATGCAGACAAGCCATCGGATTATGTCAGCAGGCGTGCAACTCAAATAAGGTCTCTGATTCCTAAAATAGCATATCCGGAATGGATAAACCATGAATAAATTTGCTATATTTGTAAGTTATTAAATATGGAATGAACTAAAATACAATGAATATGGAAGCAATCGTAAAGACTGATTTTCAGTTTCCCGGCCAGACCGGACACTATGTAGGAAAGGTACGCGACGTTTACAGCATAAACGACGAGTATCTCGTCATGGTCGTTTCAGACCGCATTTCGGCATTTGACGTGGTTCTCCCCAAGGGTATTCCTTTCAAGGGACAGGTACTTAACCAGATAGCCGCGAAGTTCCTTGACGCGACAGCAGACATCCTCCCGAACTGGAAGATAGCTGTTCCTGACCCTATGGTGACAGTCGGACATAAATGCGAGCCGTTCAAGGTTGAAATGGTGATCCGCGGATATCTTTCCGGACATGCATGGAGAGAGTACAAAGCAGGAAAGCGCACGATCTGCGGCGTAGAGATGCCTGAGGGCATGGTAGAAAACCAGAAGTTCCCTCAGCCGATAATCACTCCTACCACCAAGGCTGACGAAGGTCATGACGAAGATATATCAAAGGAAGAAATCATTGCACAGGGTATCGTAAGCAAGGAAGACTACGAACAGCTTGAGGCATATACAAGAGCCATCTTCCAGAGAGGTACCGAGATTGCGGCCAAGATGGGCCTTATCCTCGTTGACACAAAATACGAATTCGGAAAGAAGGACGGAAAGATCTATCTCATGGACGAGATCCACACTCCTGACTCTTCACGCTACTTCTATGCAGAGGGATATGAGGAAAGACTTGCCGCCGGAGAGAAGCAGAAGCAGCTTTCCAAGGAGTTTGTCCGCGAATGGCTCATGGCAAACGGATTCCAGGGACAGGAAGGACAGAAGGTGCCTGAGATGACAGAAGATATAGTAAACGGTATTACAGACCGTTACGTAGAACTTTACGAGAACATCGTAGGCGAGAAATTCGAGAAGGCCGAAGGCACAGACATCAACGCCAGAATCGAAAAGAACGTAACTGACTTCCTGTCAACACTTTAAATAACACATAACCACATACACAATGAAACGTTTAACCGTCATAATGGCCATGATGCTCTGCCTCTGCATATCATCTCAGGCCAAGATAACAATGTCTGCTCTCTGTACTGACGGAATGGTACTCCAGCAGAACACAAATGCAGCTGTATGGGGTACTGCAACGCCTGGCGCTCAGGTTACTGTCACTCCGTCATGGAACGGCAACTCATACAAGGGAAAGGCTGACGCACAAGGCCGATGGACAGTAATGGTAGCTACACCGTCTGCAAGCTACAGGTCATATTCGATGACTGTAAAAGGTGACGGATCCAATATCCGTATCAATGATGTACTTGTAGGAGAGGTATGGCTGGCATCAGGCCAGAGCAACATGGAGATGCCTATGAGAGGATTCTACAACTGTCCTGTCGAAAATGCATTGGATTACATAAGCGCTCCGGCAGCAACTGAAAAGATCAGGATGTTCACTGTTCCGATCAAGCAGTCATATGAGCCTCAGACAGAGGTCGATGGCAAATGGATGGGAGCAGAGTCATCTACCATTCCTGACATGAGTGCGACCGCATATTTCTTTGCCCGCAAGCTCAATGAGACTCTTGACGTACCTGTAGGAATCGTGTCATGCGCATATGGCGGAGCAAGGGTCGAGAGCTGGACTCCGAAGGAAATCCTCGAGACATATCCGGATGAGGATCTGAGTCGTGAAGCAATTGAGGCACAGACACATTACGTACGTCCATACCTTGCATACAACGCTATGCTCTGCCCTGTAAAAGGATATACGATCAAAGGCTTCATCTGGTATCAGGGATGCTCTAACGTCGGAAAACACGAGCAGTTCGTCGAGCGTATGAACAACATGGTACTCCATTGGAGGGAAGAGTGGGGAGATACTGACGCAGAACTTCCTTTCTATATGGTGGAGATCGCTCCTTACAGATATAAGCCTGCTACGGACGTAAGCTATGCTTCATATCTCCGCGAGGCTCAGCATGAGGCGGCTGCGGCGATTCCGAACTGCGGCATTGTGGTGACCAACGACCTCGTTGAGCCATATGAAATGGACAATATCCACCCAGCGAAGAAGAAGGAAGTAGGAGATCGTCTCGCATATCTTGCCCTCAACAGGAATTATGGCTTCAGCCGTATCGCTTGCAACAGCCCCGAAGCTGTAAGATGCTACCGCATGCAGAACAGCAATGAACTGGCTGTCGAACTCACAGACACTCCTAACGGTCTCAGCCGCTGGATGGAGATCAAGGGCCTTGAGGTAGCTGGAAGCGAAGGCATTTTCTATCCTGTGACCTATGCATACTTCGAATGGGAGCCTAAAGTCCTGAGGATCAGATCAGAATTCGTTCATGATCCATGCGAAGTACGATATGGCTGGGGAGATTTCAATCCTGGAAACCTCAAGAGTACGGAGGGCCTTCCAGTTGCACCATTCTGGGTTAAACTTGAAAAATAACAGATAATGAACAAGCTTTTTGACATTACAGGAAAAGTGGTTGTCATCACCGGAGGTACAGGAGTACTCGGAAAGGCAATAGCAAAGTATCTTGCTCTGGAAGGAGCCAAAGTAGTAATCCTCGGACGCAGGGCTGAGGCCGGAAACGCCATCGTAGCAGATATCAAGGCTGCCGGAGGCGAGGCCATGTTCCTTACAACCGACGTAATGAAGCAGGAGGTGCTTGAGCAGAATCTTGCAGATATCGTTGCAGCTTACGGAAGAGTGGATTCCCTCCTCAACGCTGCCGGAGGCAACATGCCGGGCGCAACAATCGCTCCTGACGGAACATTCTTCGATCTCAAGCCGGAAGAATTCCAGAGAGTGCTTGACCTCAACCTGACAGGTACTGTCATTCCTTCACAGGTGTTCCTGAAACAGATGGTGAAGCAGGGAGAAGGCAATATCGTAAACTTCTCAAGCATGGCGGCTTTCCGCCCTATGACACGTGTGGCCGGATATGCTGCAGCAAAGGCAGGCATCAGCAACTTCACTGCCTTCCTCGCGACTGAGGTGGCGAAGAAATTCGGAGAAAAGATCCGCGTGAACGCAATCGCTCCAGGTTTCTTCCTGACAGAACAGAACCGCACCCTTCTTACCAACCCTGACGGAAGCTGGACACAGAGAGGTGCCGACGTGATCAGACAGACACCGTTCGGACGTATGGGTGAACCGGAGGAACTCTGCGGTACCATCCATTATCTGATCAGTGACGCATCAAAGTTCGTGACCGGCACAGTGGCCGTCGTTGACGGAGGTTTCAACACATTTGCAATGTAAGAGATGAAAGGAGTATATGTATTTCTTGCGGACGGCTTCGAGGTTTCTGAAGCCCTCACGACTGTAAACATGCTCCGCAGAGGCGGAGTAAACGTAAAGACCGTATCCATATATGACGACAGGATCGTCACCAGCTCCAACCGTATTCCGGTAGTGGCTGATATGGCATTCGGCGAATTCAGGGCATCGACTTCTTTCGGCCCGTGTCTGCCTACTGATGTGATGATATTCCCGGGAGGCATGCCTGGTTCAGCTAATCTCGCAGCCTTTCCTAAACTTATGGACATCATGCAGCAGCATTATGCAGAAGGCGGTACGCTTGCTGCAATCTGTGCTGCTCCGAGCGTTGTCCTCAGCCTGCTTCCTGACCTTACAGGAAAGAAGATGACCTGCTATGACGGATTTGAAGAAGCCCTTACCGCAAAGGGAGCCGAGTATATCAAGGAGGGAGTCGTAGCTGACGGCAACATCATCACCGGACGTGGCCCGGGCTGGGCTGTTGATTTCGGTCTGGTGATCCTCGCCCACATCAAGGGTCAGGAGATCGCCGACAAGGTAAAGGCAGGCCTGATGCTTTAATCAACGAAGTGTATTAAAACCAAAACAAAATGTTGGAATTCAATAATAAGACCGCTCTCATTACCGGAGGCGGTACTGGCATCGGAGAAGCCATGGCTTACCAGTATGCCATGAAAGGAACGAATGTGATATTGACCGGAAGGCGAATCGAGGTTCTTGAAAAGGTAGCGAAGAAATGTACTGAGCTGGGAGTGAAGGCATGGTGCAAGACTGTTGACGTAGAAAAGCCTGAATCAATCGATGAGCTCGTTGCATGGGTGAAGAACGAAAGACATCTTATCGATTTCCTTCTGCTTAATGCGGGAATATCCCAGAGGGCACTCACTCTCGAAACAGACATCAGCGTTGACCGCAGACTGATGGAAGTCAATTATTTCGGTGGCATTTATCTCGTGAAGTCTCTTAAGGACATGTTCATAGAGAGAGGCGTCCATATCGCCGTAGTATCTTCAGTATCAGGAGTATTCGGTTTCCCTGTACGTTCTGCATATTGCGCTTCCAAGCATGCCATCCATGGCTTCTATGAAACGATCGCCTTGGAATATCCTCAGATAAAGACCACCATCATTATCCCTGGACGTATCCATACCGATGTTTCGAAGAATGCACTTGACGGCAACGGAAAGGCTACAGGAATCATGGATCCGGGACAGGCAAACGGATATGATGTGAACAAGTGCGCAAAGGTGGCGATCCGCGCCATCGCAAGAGGGAAGCATCAGAAGGTGATCGGAGGATTCGACACCATCATGGTACCATTCTACAAATATGTGCCTTGGCTCTTCCGCCTTATAGCACGTAATGTTTCTGCCAGATAATAATGACAATCCCGCGGCTCCATTGTCATTCCAAGCGAGTGAAACGAGTCGAGGAATCTAAATAAAATGAATGATGGGAAAGAGAAAAGTGATCTGTGGTGTTCAGCAGGTCGGAATCGGAGTAAGGAATGTAGAAGAATCCTGGGCTTGGTACAAGGATGTCTTCGGATTTGACATAAAGATGTTCGGTGACGAGGGTGTAGCTGAAAGGATGCTGCCATATACAGGTGGCAAGCCTCAGCCAAGATATGCCATCCTCGTGCTCAACCTTCGCGGAGGCGGCGGATTTGAGGTATGGGAACCACGCGGACGTGAACTTAACTACATTCAGTTCACACCTGAATTCGGTGACTATGGAATATTCGCGTGCAAGGTGAAGTCCCGTGATGTGCGTGCCGCATATGAGGAGATGAAGAATAAAGGCGTGAATATTCTGACGAAGCCATGTGCGAATCCTGCAGGAAAAGAGCACTTCTTCGTGATGGACCCTTGGAACAATCTGTTCGATGTCGAGAGCGACGACTACTGCTTCTATAACGAAAACAAGAACACCGGAGGCGGAAACGGAGCTATCCTCGGTGTATCGGATATGGACAAGTCAATCAGCTTCTATGGTGCGATCATGGATTATGACAAGGTGGAATATGACGTTACCGAAACATTCTCAGACCTTGCAGGCGTTCCAGGCGGACAGTACAAGCTCAGAAGAGTGATGCTTTCACGCACAAGACCTATCGAGGGACCTCTCAGCCAGGTAATGGGAACATCACATATCGAGCTTGTCCAGAGAATCGAAGGAGAAGGTGTTCCTGCAGCAAGAAAGCTTTATGAAGGACGACTCTGGGGAGATCCTGGATTCATTCATCTCTGTTTTGATATCCGCAACATGGAAGAGATCCGCAAGGCAGCAGCCGCATTCGGACATGAATTCGTATGTGACGGAGGAAGGGACTTCAAGATGGGAGAAGCTAACGGCCACTTCACATATATCGAAGATCCTGACGGAACCCTCATCGAGTTTGTCGAGACATTCAAGATCCCTATCCTGAAGAAGTTCGGTATCTATCTCCATCTTGAGAACAGAGATGACACCAAACCTCTTCCGGCATGGATTCTCAAATGCCTCAGATTCATGAAGAGCAAATAATCATTTTTTGACAAACAGGATGGCCATCAGCGGAAGCGCTATGATGGCCATCGTTGCGCTTATAGGGAGGTATATGCCGAAATTCACATACTTCACGACAAGATATGTGATGAGCAGAAGACCTATACCCATTGCAGAAGAAATCAGATAATGCTTTCTGATATCCGTACTCTTGCATACTATGCGGCTGAGGTTAGGGACTCCGAGGGAAATGAAACCTATAGGGCCGCAGATTGACACGGAACTTGTGACCAAAAACATTATGGCAAGGAGAAGGAGGGCCTTATGCAGGTTGCTCAATTCAATTTCATTATTGAAATGACGTGTCAGAGCTTTTGATGACCATATGGCTGCTCCAAGACCTGCAGCAAATAAGACGAAAGAGAAAACGATATCCCCTGCTGTGACGCCTTCAAGATTGAAATTGGCAGCTCCCCACAGATAATACTGCTTCAGGAGATCCCCATTCGGTGCATTCGTCACGACGATGGTTCCGAGCGAGCCGATGAATGTACCGAACAGGATACCGAATGTAATAAGATTCTGGGTGTTTACCTTCAAGGTTACAAAGAAGCATACTATCGTACATATGAGAGTACATATGAAGCTTCCCACCGTAAGCGAGCACCATCCTGACATGGTGGCAGCAGCGGCTCCGAGACATGCAGCGCTTCCAAGACCGAGACTATAGACATCACCCAGCTGGTTACGCCAGAGATACTGCATCTGGATGCCTCCTATCGGCAAGGCAATCCCGGAAATAAGGACATATAAAAGACTCAACATATCTAAAACTTATATTCGATTCCACACATCATGCTGCGGCCGGGCATAGGATAGCCGCTGACTGTCTCATATCGGCAGTCGAAGATATTCTTTACGGAAATATTTAATGTCAACGGGCCTGTATGAGAAAGGTTGAAGGCCTTGGAGAAATTGATGTCCAGCGTATTCCAATCCGGAAGCTCACCGCTACCGTCAGTTCTTCCGCTACGCATATGCCAGATAGGGACGGCAGTCCATCCTTTCCAAGAGCACATTGCATTCAAGACGACGGTATGACGTGCAATATACGGAATCTGCTGAGCGAATGTATAGCTGTCAGGAGTCATATCCAAAGCAGACTGGTAAGAATATCTTGCATCAAAAGAGATTTTCATATCGCCTGAGGCGTATTCTATGCCGAATATCGCATCCAGACCAGTGGAGCGGACTTTTCCTATATTATAAGGAGCCCATATGGCGGGATCGTATTCCGTCGGAGCAGAAGTGATCTTGTCGGTCAGAAGATTAAGAAATGCGTCTGCCTTGGCCTTAAGGCTCAGTCCCGGCTTTACACGACGGTGGAAATCGACACCGATATCCGTCAGCCATGCATTCTCAGGGCGCAGTTCAGGATTGCCATACCCCACATAATACAGTTCGTTGAATGTAGGGATACGGTATGCGCGCCTTCCGAATGCAACGATATCGAAGCCCTCGAATGCCGTGAAGCGCAGATCTGCCGAAGGCGACAGTGCATTTCTTGATAGTCCGCCACGGTCAAATGCGCCTTCATATTCCAACGCCACATTCGCCATAAGCCTGTCCGTCCTGAATGAAGAGGCTATGGCTGATATGGCTGTGACACGCGATGCTTCATACATATTCGATTTGAGATCGTCATACATCGCATCTGCAGCAAATGTCAGCTTCCACCATTCCCTGACCTGGAAATCATGGGCTGAATTAAGCTGAAATTCTGTCTGACCATACCTGCTGTCGCCCCAGCTGCTTGAATAGAAGATATCGTCATATGATCCCTTTGCACTGACATGGAGTGTATAAAGCTGTGAGAAATTCTTTTTCAGTACTCCCTGCACGAATGCATTCTTATCATTCTGTCTGTCTTCTGAAGGATAAGAGGTTGAGCCTGGAGTACCGCGTTCCACTCCGTTATAATAGGCCTTGAAATGATATTCTCCTCCCGGCATGATTCCGAAAAGATCAAGCCCGGCACGTACCTGCGCAATATCATTATTGTTTCTTGTCTGGCCGTCTCCATATCTGAAATCGCCCTTGCTGAATATTCCGGAAGCATTTGCAGACATGGCCAATCTGTCAGAAAGACGGAAATCCATTCTGGCTGACGGGAGATAAGTACCGAAAGATCCAGCTGAAAAGCGGACGGTTCCGGCTACCGGAGAAGTCCCGAAAACAGGCCTGGCAGTCTTGAAGGATATGCTGTTCTGAGCATAATCCACTACCGCAGAAGAATAGTTTTCTACTGCGAGCATTCCCAGGTCATTCTGTCCTGACTGGACGTTTCCGACCCTTACACCGTCAATATAGACTGCCGTATGGGCACTTCCCATACCTCTGAGACTCACAGTCTTGAGACCGGCCGGGCCGCCGTTATCTCCGACATGAAGTCCGGGACTTTTCAACAAGACATCTGAAACCGTGAAAGAAGTGTTCAATGAAAGCGTGTCCGCTCTTGAAACGATCACTCCCTTGTCCGCAGTGACGACAACAGCGTCCAGGGAGTCACTTGCCGGCACATCAATACCGGAATGCAAGCCCATCAGGCCTGCTGATAAAAGAATTGAAAATAACATTGTAAACGCCTTAACGGAAACTTGCCCCCGAGCCTCACTTGTTCGACTTGATCATGGCAGGTCTTCGGACTTGTCTCCACCTTCCTGCGCCTTCTCACAGCATTTCTGCTGCAATGGCATCGTGCAGGTGTGTTCTGAGATTTACCGCTGCGGGCACAGTCCCGGATTCTCACCGGGTTCCCTTACTCCACGATCCTTATATTTATTCTATTGAAGCTTTTCAGCTTTCACAATAGTCTCAAAAAGTTTCTGACAACCTTCCTCCAGCAGATCCAACACAAGACTGAATCCTTCCACACCCATATAATATGGATCAGGAATATAGGATATCTTATGCGTCGTCAGAAAATCAGCCATGCGTCTGATCTTGTGAGTAGCCTCGACCGAAGGTGCCAGATGCATGAGGTCTTCATAATTCTGATCATCCATCGCGATGATCATATCGAAATCATTAAAATCGTATCCGCGTACCTGTCTTGCCGAATGGCTGAGACCATATCCGCGATATAGCGCGGCAGTACGCATACGACGGTCAGGATGCTGTCCTGCATGACCTCCATAAAGTCCGGCCGAATCTGCCGAAATACTGTCAGTCATCCCGTTTTCACGTATTATATGTTCGAATATTCCTTGTGCAGCCGGAGAGCGGCATATGTTCCCCAGACACACGAAAAGGACTTTGTATTTATTATTTATATTCTCCATGATTATTTATGGACAACGATTCTCTGGATTCTGCGAGGGACCGAAGTCAGGACCTCATATGGTATAGTTCCGAGGACTGCAGCAAGATCTGTAATCTTCGGATCCTCACCGAATATTGTGACGGTATCCCCTACCTTCGCATCGGTTCCTGTTACATCGAGCATACACATATCCATGCATATGTTTCCTATAGTAGGCACTCTATGACCATTTACAGTGAAATACCCCTTGCCGCAGCTGAGATGACGATCTACACCGTCTGCATATCCTACAGGAATGGTGGCGATGACTGTACCCTCGGGAGAAATCCGGCCATGACGGCCATATCCGATCGTACCGTCTTCCGGCTTTAGAGTCTTGATCTGGAGTATCTTGCACTTGAATGAAGCGACAGTGCTGAGGTGGTCGCCCGGAAGAGCGCTGACGCCATAGATACCGATGCCGAGGCGTACCATATCGAACTGATATTCAGGGAACCTTTCAATTCCTGCAGAATTGAGGATATGGTAAAGAGGCTTGTAACCTATTGCATCGGAAAGCCTGTCTGCATTCTTCTGAAAAAGGGCTATCTGTTCTTTTGTAAAATCGTCGCATGAAGGATCGTCTGCAGCTGCAAGATGAGAATAAACGGACTTAACCTTTACAGTATTGCAGTTCTTCAGGAAATCCTGAAGCTCGTCAAGCTCGTCAGTCATGAAACCGAGACGGTGCATACCAGTGTCAAGCTTGATATGGACAGGAAAACCGCTCATTCCTCTCTTTTCCAGGACATTGCACAGAACCTTGAGCGAATACATGTTAGGAATTCCCGGTTCCAAACCATAATTGACTATCTGCTCGAAGGAATCGGTACCTGCTGTCAGCACCATGATCGGAGCCTTGATTCCTGCCTGACGAAGTTCGATTCCTTCGATAGGATAGGCTACTGCAAGATAATCTGCACCTGCCTCCTCCATCATGCCTGCGAATTCAACCGCTCCATGTCCGTATGCGTTCGCCTTTACCAAGACAAGAAGCTTGGTAGAAGGCAGAAGTTTCGATCTGAAATATCTGTAGTTCTCAAGACATGCGTCAAGATTGATCTCGAGTCTTGAGAAGTCGCTGCTTATATACATTTTCTTTCAATCAATAAATCTCAGCAAAATTACTAAATAATCTGACATTATGCTATTTTTGTTGTCAGCATAGTTTTTGCACATATATATTGATGCCATGACATGATGATAAAACAGACAAAATGTCAGTCGGAAATGATTATTAACAATTAAAAACGATAGAAAATGAACATCTGGATCATAATGATCGCAATCATGGTTCTGAGCTTCATCGTACAGCAGATGCTGCAGAGCCGTTTCAACAAATATTCAAAAGTAGGCCTTCCTAACGGAATGTCCGGTGCCGAGGTAGCACAGAAGATGCTGCACGACCACGGAATTTACGACGTGAAGGTCATCCCGACAAGAGGTATGCTGACAGACCACTTCAATCCTCAGACAAAGACTGTCGCATTGAGCGAAAGCGTTTATGCCAGCAGAAGCGTGGCAGCGGCTGCAGTTGCGGCACACGAGTGCGGACACGCCGTACAGCATGCAATGGGATATGCGCCGCTCCGAATGCGTTCAGCCCTCGTTCCAGTAGTTAACTTTGCATCAAACATCGTACAGTGGGTCCTTCTTCTCGGCGTCCTGATGATAAATTCCTTCCCGGGACTTCTTTGGTTCGGAATAATCCTCTTCGCCACCACGACCCTCTTCAGCTTCGTGACACTCCCTGTGGAGATCAACGCCAGCAGCAGAGCGATTTCCTGGCTCACCCAGACAGGAATAACCGACGTACAGACCCGTCCGATGGCAATAGATGCTCTCAAATGGGCCGCCTACACCTACGTCATAGCTGCCCTCGGCTCTCTCGCCACATTGCTTTACTATATCGGTCTGGCGAGAAGGGACTGACAATATGAATTCACTAACTTGAATAAAAGATAAAGTATGGGAAAAGATAAGAGCAGATATCTTGTTGAGACCGTGAACTATTCTGAGGAAGATGCAAAGTTCATGATGATGGCTATAAAGCTGTCAGAAGACAATATTGATTCCGGTGGCGGTCCTTTCGGGGCTGTAATCGTGAAAGATGGTGAAGTGATTGCAACCGGCACGAACAGAGTGGTTCCGAATGCGGATCCTACAGCTCACGCCGAAGTGATGGCTATACGCAATGCATGTGCTGCCCTTGGCACCTTTCAGCTGAAAGGGTGCACGGTATATAGCTCATGCGAGCCTTGTCCTATGTGTCTGAGTGCCTTATATTGGGCTGGTGTAAGCAGGATATGTTACGGCAACACCAAAGATGACGCAAAGGCGATTGACTTTGATGACTCATTCATATATGACCAGCTGGAGCTCAATTATGAGGACCGTTCGATTAAATGCGAGCATTTCATGCGTTCCGATGCATTGAGGGCATTCCGCAAATGGGATGAGAAGCAAGACAAGACACCATATTGATCAATTGTTTCTTTATGGCCATCCGGCAGCGCCTCGAGCTCTGTAATGTCCAAGTTATTTGTTGTTACTTCAGATCAAACGATAAGCCAAGCTACTCCATGTAACTGCTGCAATCCCAGCAATGTGTGCACAGATCACATTTCGGGAGTCCGATGGCAGCTACAAGATCTTCAAGGCGCTGGAACTTGAGCGATGTGAGCTGAAGATGCTTTCTCATTATCTCCACCATCTCCTTGTGCTTCGGACTGTCGGGATCAACATACTGCATACATATCTCGTCCGTGAGATTGTCCGTACCCTCCATATCTCTGATGACCCTTCGCGTATATAGGTCGTATGTACTGCGGGAAGTTGAAAAATTAAGGAACTTGCAAGGGAAGATCAGCGGAGGACAGGCGATCCTCATATGCACTTCCTTGATACCGGTGTCGTGCAACTTCACGATATTGTCCTTCAGCTGAGTACCTCTCACTATCGAGTCATCCATAAACACGACCTTCTGTCCTCGTGTCAGCATCTCGTTAGGAAGAAGTTTCATCTTTGCCACAAGATCCCTCATCTTCTGGTTCTGAGGCATGAAGCTTCGCGGCCAGGTCGGGGTATATTTCACGAATGGCCTCTTATATGGAACGCCCTTCTCATTGGCATAGCCTATGGCGTGGCCTATTCCCGAATCCGGTATTCCGGACGCATAGTCTATGTCAACATCTGTATCCCTCCTTGCCATTGCCGCACCGTTTTCATATCGGGCATTTTCTACATTGACGCCTTCATACCAGGCTGACGGATAGCCGTAATATACCCACAGGAAGGAACATACCTGCTTTCGGCACCCAGGCGGAGTCACCTCACGGACGCCATCCGCACTCATCTGAACTATTTCTCCAGGCCCAAGGTCTCTGACGTATGAATATCCGAGATTCGTATAACTCGAACTCTCGCTTGCACACACATAACCCATATCATTCTTGCCTATCGATATCGGAGTTCTTCCGAATCTGTCGCGGGCTGCATATATGGCATAGTCTGTCAGAACGAGCATAGAGCATGAACCCTTTATCTGACTTTGCGCATATTCGATACCTTCCTTGATGGTATTGCCCATACCGATGAGCATAGCCACCAGCTCGGTTGCGTTGATATCAGAACTTGAGAGTTCCGCAAAATGCATCCTCTTCTGCAAAAGGCTTTCTGTCAATTCTTTTATATTGTCGATCCTTGACACCGTCACCACCGAATATCTCCCAAGGTGGGACGTTATCGTTATTGGCTGTGATTCATTGTCGGAAATTACTCCCACTCCCATCTTCGAATCTCCGAAGCGCGGCAGTTCGTCTTCGAACTTATTCCTGAAATATCCGTTTTCCAACGAATGAATGGAACGTACGAACTTCGTTCCGTCATAGAATGCCATACCGGCACGCTTGGTTCCCAGATGTGAATGATAGTCAGTTCCATAGAACACATCACTCACACATTCCCTGCGGGATATGCAACCGAAAAATCCAGACATGTGATTATTGATATTTATTAAATCCGGACAAAAATACATTTTTTGTCCGGATTATCATTTATAAAATTAATTTCGCTCAAAAAAAAATCCACAAGTCTGATGAAGCAGCCGAAAGAAAGCACACTGGCTATATGCCAGCACATGCTGTCCATCATTGTCGCCGACGCCAGACCGATTTCAGATAACCTCCTTTGATTATTCAATGTTCTGCTTTCGGTACAGCGTAAGAAGCCTACTTTCTCTTAGAGGTATCCAGCAGATACATATCTGCGAGAGGGATCAGTACCATGAAGTCACAGAATGCGAGCATGGCTACCGCACCGAAGGCTCCGATCGTGAGGGCCATCGCCAATGCATAAAGGAATGAGAATGCATGGAGGAGGATGAAGAAGATCGCGCAAAGAATCCAGAACTTCATCGATGTGAGACGGTACAGGATCATTGCAACTGTTGCAAACGCAAGCGGAATAAGGAACATCAGATTCTCACCAAGAGCGAACAGGAGCACTGCGCTGAGGATGAACATGAGTGCGAGGGTTCCGTAAAGCTGGTTTCCTGCAAATTTTGCTGCAGCATTGGATGCAGCGTTTGCACGCATCGATCCGGATGCCTTGCGGACAGCCTTTCCTCTTCCGTTCATATATACTGCTACACATGCTGCAGCGAGAAGAACAGTTGAGACAATCATCACCACATTATCGAAACCGATTCCGTGAATCACTCCAAAGAACTTGAACTTTGCCCCTGCTACAAGTGCAGAGAGATAAGCTACAAGCTCACCCAGCGCAAGCACAAGAACCGCTACGCCAAGTACGATTGCAGATGTCTTGAATACCTTCGACGCCTTCAGACGGCCACGCACGCCCTCCAGGGCAAACACAAGGAGGAAGAGCACGAATATCACGACATTGATGACCTTGTACATTCCCTTGCTGAAATTGAAGAGTCCGAGAAGAGGAATCGTGAAGTTGGTGGTATCATCTTCTGCCTTGAAATAATTCCTGTCAGCATATGCTTCATCTGTAAGATATGCCTCAACGACAGGTACTATCTGCGCGCCATAATGCTGGATGGACTTGGCGCTGACATTGCTGAAATTATCCAGATCGGTATGGTAGTGATTGATGTCGGCGATTGTCGAGAAGTTCATTCCCGGGATTTCATCCTTGACTATGGTAAAGTCAGTGAAATTCGGCATGAAGCTATACACTACAGTCGTCAGCGAGTATGTGAAAGGAGAATCTGCAGCCTTTGCATAAAGATCCATCACCTTTTCATTACCAGGGCAGGTCTCGAAAAGAAGGGCCGGGCCCCACGGGCCTCGAGCTTCGAGGTTGATCATGAATCCGACATTGTCAAACTCCTGCCTGTCATTCTCCCATATGGCCTTCATACCCATCATGCCCACTTCCTCGGCATCGGTGAACAGAACCTTGATACCCTGACTCCAATCCTGACGGTACTTCAAAGCCTGGGAGACAGTCTCGAGAATGACACCGACACCATATCCGTCATCAGCAGCACCATATGACCAAACCGTATCCTTAGGCATAGGCTGGGAATATCTTGAATCATAGTGCGCAACCATAAGCAGGTATGTAGGATCGGCCGTAGCCGTCAACGGAGGAAACTCCGCCATCACATCAACAGCATCAAAAGTATATACTACATGCTTGTTCTGAGGTCCGACAAGGGAATCATATTCGAAAAACTTCACTGTGTCGGCACCAAGCTCATTCAGTCTGCTGACAAGGTATTCACGCACCTCGGCCCTTTCCTCAGGGTGTGCCACAGAATGGTGATCCTTTGATATCACCTCAATATCATTCACTACTCTTGCCGCTGAAAATCCCTCAGCATCAGCAGGTTCCGCAGCAGGACGGGTCCATAAACCGTAAGCAAGGAGTCCGGCTGCCACAGCCACAGCTGCAAGAATCAATGGTCTGAATCTGTTCATATTGTCTGGTTTTAGTACTTGAATTATCAGTAATAATCTGCAAATATACATAAAAAAAGAAAACCGTGCCTTTCGAGCACGGTCTCCATATAGTCAAATATCTGATTACAAAGTCACACCTGACTTGAAGATGGCGATTTCGCTATATCCGGACTTTTCATTGTTTACAGGTCTTCCGGATGCGACATCCATGACAAAGTCTATGAATGACTGATCGACTTCATCAGCAGGCCTGCCGTCAACGATCTCACCGGCATTGAAATCTATCCACAATGGCTTGTTCGCAGCAAGAGTACTGTTGGTCGAGATCTTCGCTGTCGGTACGAATGTTCCGAAAGGCGTGCCTCGTCCTGTCGTGAACAGCACTATCTGACAACCGGCAGCTGCAAGGGCAGTAGAAGCCACAAGGTCATTGCCCGGAGCACTAAGAAGGTTCAGTCCCTTGGTCTTGAGTCTGTCGCCATAAAGAAGTACGTCACGGACTATTGAATTTCCTGATTTCTGGGTACATCCGAGAGACTTCTCTTCGAGTGTAGAAATACCGCCTGCCTTATTGCCCGGAGAAGGATTTTCATATACCGGCTGATCGTTCTTCATGAAATAGGCCTTGAAGTCATTGATCAGATGAACTGTCTTGTCAAAAGTTTCCTCATCCTGGCAGCGCGACATGAGTATTGTCTCCGCTCCGAACATTTCAGGGACTTCCGTAAGCACGGTGGTTCCTCCCTGAGATACGATCCAATCGGAGAATCTTCCGAGAAGAGGATTGGCCGTGATGCCGGAAAAACCGTCAGACCCTCCGCACTTCAAGCCGACCTTGAGTTCGCTTACAGGAATATCCTCCCTGCGGTCATTCGCGGCAACCTCTGCGATTTCACGTAAAAGACCTAGCCCGTATTCAACCTCGTCACCCTGAATCTTCTGTGATTCCATGAACTTCACGCGTGCCTCATCAACGTCTCCGACCAGTTCACGGAAAGCTCCAAGCTGGTTATTCTCACATCCGAGAGCCACTACAAGCACACCTGCAGCATTAGGATGATGGACCATATCCGCAAGAATCTTTCTTGTGTTCTCATGATCGTCACCAAGCTGGGAACAGCCGTAATTATGAGGGAATGCTATAACTTTCTCAATGCCAGGATAGTCCGGAAGTTCTTTCTCGAACTGTTTCTGAATGCCCTGCGCTACACCGTTTACGCATCCGACTGTAGGAATAATCCATAGTTCGTTACGTATGCCGGCACGACCGTCAGCACGACGATATCCCTTGAATGTCGCCTTGACAGCAGCAGGCGTGATCTCTGTAAGTTCCGGCTTATATGAATACTCAAGCAGTCCCTCAAGATTCGTCTTGAGATTTGAATGATCGATGAGACCACCCTGAGGTACAGCAGCAAGAAGATGCCCTATCGGGAATCCGTATTTCACCACATCCTCTCCTTCTGCAATATCCCTCAACGCCACCTTATGCCCCGCAGGAATTGCAGATAGAGTCGTGATTCTTGCACCATCAATGTCGAAGCAGTACCCTGCCTCGACATCGTGTATCGCCACCGCAACATTATCGGCGGCATTTATCTTTATGAATTCTGCCATAGTTGTAATTCACTCAGGATGACAGTTATGCTATCACTGTTCTGACCGCAGAACGCATTCCCTCGTTCTGAATCTGCTCGAGATCTGCTGTCACAAGATCTGTAAGACCTGGGATTTCATTGAGGTTCTCCCCCCATATGAATTCTGCTGCAAGGACACCTTCCGCCACCTTGCGGACATCACCTGTTGCCCAAAGCTCCTTGAGAAGAGCTATGATTGCGGCATCATCATTAGGAACGATCTCGACATCACCCCTCATGCCTCCCTTATAATATGTGATTATAGCCGCAAGACCAAGAACGAGTCCCTTAGGAAGCTCTCCCTTACGTTCGAGATATGTCTTGAGGCCAGGTAGGTCGCGTGTCTTGTATTTAGGGAACGAGTTGAGCATGATGCTGGTCACGAAATGCTTCACATACGGATTCACGAAGCGCTCGACAACAGAGTTCGCGAAAGCCTCAAGCTCAGGCTTTGGAAGATTCAGAGTCTCAAGAAGCTCTCCGTACATGACCTTCTTCACGAACTGGCCTACTTCAGGATCCTCGACGCACTGCTTAACTGTGTCAAGTCCTGAAAGATATCCTACAGGAGAAAGCACGGTATGAGGACCATTGAGCAAAGTCACCTTTCTTTCATGATAAGGAGCCTCGCTTGGTACGAAGAGTACGTTCAGGCCAGCCTTATCGGCAGGGAACTCAGCCGCTACTGACTCCGGTGCCTCGATTACCCAAAGATGGAAGATCTCACCCTTCACGACAAGATTATCCTTGTAGCCGATACGCTCATGGATCTGATCGATCGTATCCTTAGGATAGCCTGGAACGATACGGTCAACAAGTGTACAATATACACCGCAAGCCTGCTCGAACCATGTCTTGAATCCCTCACCAAGCTGCCAGAGCTCGATGTACTGATATATGCACTTCTTGAGTTCCTTTCCGTTCAGGAAGATGAGCTCGCATGGAAGGATGATGAATCCCTTGGTCATGTCACCGTTGAAATGCTGATATCTGCGGTAGAGCAGCTGGGTAAGCTTTCCGGGATATGATGATGCAGGTCTGTCCTCAAGCTTGCATGACGGATCATACGCGATACCTGCTTCGGTCGTATTGGAAATGACGAAACGGATGTCCGGATTCTCGGCAAGTGCCATGAAATCGTCGAACTGTGAATAAGGATTCAGGCCGCCGTTGATTACATCGATCATCTGGATGGAATCCACAGCCTCACCCTTGTCGATTCCCTGAAGATTCACGTGATACAGGCCGTTCTGGGAATTGAGCATTTCGACCATTCCCCTTTCAATAGGCTGTACCACAACCACACCTGCATTGAAGTCTGTCTTCTGGTTTGTATTCCATACGATCCAGTCCACGAATGCCCTGAGGAAATTTCCTTCACCGAACTGAATGATCCTGGTAGGATACTGATTGGCTTTTGCCGTCTTTCTGTTTAGTGCTTCCATAGTATATTATCTTTGGTTTGTCTGATTCATATTCCGGACAGCCCGGATGTATATGTCACAAATATATGAAATTTCCGTGTACGTTCACGGAAAAAATACCTATATTTATCGCCGATTGATGATTAGTCATTGTTTTTTGTACGATTTTCATAAATTTACAGTCATAAACTTGACTATTTTTGTAAAAGGAAAACACTAAAACGCATAAATATGGATATCCTATCAAAAATCGACGGAATGATAAAGGACAAACCTTTCATCCACGAAGACTTCATGCTCACAAATGACTATGCCCGCGAGCTTTATCATGAGAGCGCAGAGAATATGCCGATCATCGACTACCACTGCCACCTCGTCCCAAAGATGATCGCCGACAACCACCAGTTCAAGGATCTGACTGAGGTGTGGCTCGGAGGTGACCACTACAAATGGCGCGCGATGCGTGGAAACGGGATTCCGGAAGAATTCATAACCGGTGGACGCGGCAGCTATGAGAAGTTCGAGAAATGGGCGGAAACAGTTCCATATACGATGAGGAATCCGCTATATCATTGGACACATCTCGAACTTGCAAGAGGTTTTGATGTATATGAGCAGCTGAACCCTCAGACCGCACGTGCAATATATGAAGAGTGTACGGCAAAGCTCCAGACCGAGGAATATCGCGGCCAGGGACTCATGAAGAAGTTCAATGTAAAGGTCGTATGTACTACAGACGATCCTGCTGACACACTCGAATACCACAAGCAGATCAATGAGAACCCGTTCGGCGTAAAGGTTCTTCCGGCATGGAGGCCAGATAAGGCGATGGTAATCGAGAAACCTGAACAGTACAAGGAGTATATCCAGAAGCTGAGCGACATTTCAGGCGTGACGATCAACAATTATCAGGATCTCCTTGACGCACTACAGAAACGTCATGACTTCTTCCATGAGATGGGAAGCCGTCTCTCAGACCATGGACTCGAGACATTCTACGCTGAGGATTTCGAGATTGAAGAGATAGACAGGATCTTCCGTAATACTCTCGCAGGCAAGATGCCTTCAAAGGAGGAGGTTCTCAAGTTCCGCAGTGCAATCCTTCTCGATTTCGCGCGCATGGACCATGCAAAGGGCTGGGCACAGCAGTTCCATATAGGAGCGATCAGAGACAACAACACCCGCATGTTCAACATCCTCGGTCCTGACACAGGATATGATGCAATCCACGATGTACATTGTGCAGCTGCAGGTCATAAGTTCCTCAACAAGCTTGCAATGGAAGACAAGCTGACAAAGACCATTCTCTATAACCTCAACCCTAAGGACAATGAGGTTCTTGCTACCATGGCATATACATTCAATGACGGAACATGCCCTGGTAAGATGCAGCTTGGTTCAGGCTGGTGGTTCCTGGATCAGGAGGACGGAATGAAGAAGCAGATGAACGCTCTTTCTGCCCTCGGTCTTCTCAGCCGTTTCGTAGGTATGCTTACAGATTCACGAAGCTTCCTTTCATATCCTCGCCATGAGTATTTCCGCAGGATCCTCTGCAACCTTATCGGCGAAGATATCCAGAACGGAAAGCTTCCTAAGAGCGAGATGGCCTTCCTCCACCAGATGGTAAAGGACATTTCATACAACAACGCTGACAGATATTTCAATTTCTAACAGTATTTTATCTGTTACGGAAGACCGTCATCCCTCCATCGGAAAGGCAGAAAAGAAGAGGAAATGCCTTTCCAATGGAGGGATGACAGTCTATTATTGTCAAAGAATATGCTTCTATATCATCAATTCAGATTGTCGCTGAAGAATCGGACTATCGATGACTGCACGTCCTTGCCGCAGTGGTGACCGCCGTTGAAGAAAACGGTCTGCAGTGGTTCGAATGCCGGCTCGATAGAGGAAGCGCCGTTCTCGGACATCCGGTCATTATAGTCGGAATAATGCTTCTGAAGCTTCCGGAATGCTGATTCGACCTTGTCTTTCGGGAAAAGATGATCTTCTGTACCGTTAAGAAAGAGCATCGGCTTCGGTGCAAGGAAAAGACCGATATCACCGAAATCCAGCTGCTCACGCATCGGCATCACAGCCATTGAAAAATCAGAAGGCTTCATCCTCTCCTCCCTGTCCAGAGAGGTCATCCAAGAAAGGGCGACCCCGCATTTGACCTCCTCGCAGAATGCGGCAAGCATCCAGCAGCGGTGAGCTCCCATTGAAAAACCGAATGCACCTATACTCTTCTTATCCACATAAGGCAGCCTGCGTAGTAGCTGCACGGAAGCGATGTCGTCACGGAGCATCTTCTCTGCCCATATGATTCCTCTGTCGAGAAGAGTGTCATAAAGGACCTTCTGTCCGTCATATACCTTGTTCTTCAAGACCTTGACGGTATCCTTCAATGCCTTGCCCTCCAGTACCCGGTCTTGCGGACAGGAAGCGTTGCGAGTATCTCCATATGTAAGTTCCGACCAACGCTGAGCATCGTCTGAAGATCTCTCTCCCCAATACAGGGCATCGGCAACCAGAACTACATATCCAAGGGAAGCCAGTGAATCAGCCAGATAAACACCGTCAAAATTCTTGTCTGTCCACTGCCGTGCCGATTTCATGATATGATCGTCTTCCCCATCCTGAAGAACGGAAGCCATTGGTCTTACCAGCTTTTCCTTGCCGATATCGAACCTTGCGCCATGATCATGCAGCATGACGACTGCCGGACATCTGACCGAGCGCGATGCCTTGTCCGGAACAAGAAGATAAGCCTTTATCCTCTCCCCATCCTCGACGGAGAACTCGATGAAACGACATTCATAACCTTCCCTCTGCTCCTTTTCCAGGACCTTCATCTTCGGCTTTATGCCTTCTCCTGTCTCCGGGGTATAAAAAACATGTGTCTGTGCCATTGCAGTCAATGACACAAACACATATAAGACTATAGATAACAGCCTTTTCATCGGCATATGTTACTCTGCCATCAGTTTCTTGTACTTGAACCTCTTCGGTTCCTCATTACCAAGACGACGCTTCTTGTTTTCCTCATATTCAGAGTAAGTTCCCTCGAAGAAATAAACCTGCGAATCACCCTCGAATGCAAGGATATGGGTTGCGATACGGTCAAGGAACCAACGGTCGTGTGAAATGACCACAGCACATCCTGCAAAATTCTCAAGACCTTCCTCAAGTGCTCGGATGGTATTTACATCCACATCGTTGGTAGGCTCGTCAAGAAGGAGTACATTACCCTCGTCCTTGAGAGTCAGAGCAAGATGAAGTCGGTTCCTTTCACCTCCGGAAAGAATGCCGCAGAGCTTTTCCTGATCGGCACCCGAGAAATTGAAACGGGAAACATATGCCCTGGCGTTGACCTCTCTCTTGCCAAGCTTCACGAACTCAGAATTCTCCGCTATGGTCTCATATACTGTCTTGTCCGGATCTATGCTCTTGTGCTGCTGGTCAACATATGCGATCTTTACTGTCTCACCGATGGTTATTTCTCCTGAATCCGGAGTATCAAGTCCCATGATCAGTCTGAAAAGAGTGGTCTTACCCGCACCGTTCGGTCCGATCACACCTACGATACCTGCTGGAGGAAGCACGAAGTTAAGATCCTCATAAAGGAGCTTGTCACCGTAACCCTTTGAAACATTCTTGAACTCGATGACCTTGTTACCAAGCCTTGGTCCGTTAGGGATGAAGATCTCGAGATTAGCCTCCTTCTCGCGGCCGTCATCTGCAGCCAGCTTCTCATATGCACCGAGACGGGCCTTAGACTTGGCATGACGCGCCTTAGGAGCCATACGCACCCATTCGAGCTCACGTTCGAGAGCCTTGCGACGCTTGCTTTCCTGCTTCTCTTCCTGAGCAAGACGAGTACTTTTCTGGTCAAGCCATGAAGAATAGTTTCCTTTCCAAGGAATTCCCTCTCCCCTGTCAAGTTCAAGAATCCATCCTGCCACATTGTCGAGGAAATAACGGTCATGGGTAACAGCGATCACCGTACCCTTATACTGCTGAAGATGTGCCTCAAGCCACTGGATACTCTCTGTATCGAGGTGGTTGGTAGGCTCGTCAAGGAGGAGTACATCAGGCTGACGGAGAAGAAGACGACAGAGAGCCACACGACGACGCTCACCACCGCTCAATGTTGATACCTTGGCATCCGAAGGAGGACACTGAAGGGCATCCATCGCTCTTTCAAGCTTAGAATCAATCTCCCATCCACCGCAATTCTCTATCTTCTCTGTAAGTTCTCCCTGACGTTCGATAAGGGCAGCCATCTCATCATCAGACATCGGTTCGCAGAACTTCATGTTGACTTCCTCATATTCCCTGAGTATGTCCATCACTTCCTGCACTCCCTCCTGAACAACCTCGATCACGGTCTTGTCAGGATCCATCTGAGGTTCCTGCTCAAGATATCCGACAGAATATCCTGGAGTCCATACGACTTCTCCCTGATATCCGGTCTCAATGCCGGCGATGATCTTCATCAATGTTGACTTACCTGCACCATTGAGACCCACGATACCGATCTTGGCACCATAAAAGAATGAGAGATAGATGTCCTTGAGGATCACCCTGTTATTATGAGGGAGGATCTTACCTACCCCGTTCATCGAAAAAATAATCTTCTCGTCTGCCATAAATGACTATATTTTAATTAAATGCACATTCTGACGCAAAGATAATCTTACTTCTGCGATTCCACAACTAATTTTTTCTTCTTTATCAACACGCTTTTCTCTTTCCTGCACCACTCGCTCGGGTTTTCTCCCATGAAAAGCCTGAAGGCCATATTGTACGAAACGACTGAATTGAATCCGCTCATCGTTGCCAGTTCATGGATCTTATGTTCCGGATTCTCCCTGAAACATTCCATAGAATGCATGACCCTGTGGTAATTGACATACTGGCAGAAGTTCCTGCCTGTGAACTGGCTTATTGCCCTGGAAATATACAGTTTGTTGGAATACAGATACCTGACTAATTCATTTATGGTCAGATTGCTGTTGAGATATGGTTTCTCCGTCTCAAAATATGCCACGATCCTTTCATAAAGATCCTTATAAACCTGATCGATCCGGGAACCGTCAGCAACGGTCGTAACAGATGTAACTTTCATAGATTCTATTATCATTCTTTCCCGACTTTTCCATATTACGAATTCAGAATCAGTCATTATCCTGATTCCCATACCTGCAACGGCTCCGCACATGAGCAGAACCGCAAGAGACTCCAGGCCAAGCTGCCATAAGGCTGATGCTGCGATGAATGCCAATACGTATGAAACATCGACGGCCAGACACACAAGCAGCCATACCGTTCCCATCTTCATTACGGTCTTGACGTCCATAAGCCGGGTTGTAAAGGCATATATGAGCATTGCGACGATAAGGATATCCATCAATGAGATAAAGACAAGTCCGGATTCATCCGAAGGAAGGGAAAGCCATCCGAATGCACATGAAACATTAAAGCATACAAGAACGCCTTCAATGATCAGAAAGATCTTCACAACCCGGGACGCATCGACAGATTCCCATAACGAAGAGGTCATGAGCCAGAATGCAGCGGCAGCCGGCATAAGTTCGGGAAGGCCACATGAGATCCAGCCGTCCTCAGATGCAGCCAGGCCGGAAGCGGCAGCAGCTGCTGCAACTGCCATGAATACAGGAGATATCTTCATCCTGAAGTCAGAGGGATAAGGGATACCACGGTTCTTTATGATCTGACATATTGCAAGACAGACCATAGAAAGGATGGCTATTATCATAACTGTCATTTTCATAACTTGACGATCCTGAGAGTTTCAACAGAGCAAAAATAAACAATGCCAGCGTTTCAAGGGTCGCTTGAACGCCGGCATTCGTCACATTTTTCTTTTTTTTATAAAAATTTCCTTTTTTTTAACGGTTTTCCTTGGTAGTCTTGACCTTAATGGTATCAAAGCCCTGTCCATAGACGCCCATTACCGATGAAACCGAAAGGAATGCATCAGGATCTATCGACTTCACATACCTCAGGAGAAGATTGAGGTCGGTCTTTCTGGTAACGACCATAAGCACATCCTTATCTTCTTTTGAATACCAACCCTTGGCAGGAATAACGGTAACTCCCCTTTTCATGTCAAATGCGATTGCGTCAGCCATTTCAGTTGCCTTCTTTGTAAATATGAAAGCCTGGACTGACTGCTTAGATCCTGAAAGATAAAGATCGATGGCATAGCCGCTGACAACAACCTGGATAAGACCATACACCACTACTGCGAGCTTTTCCGTAAACGGAAGAAGGTCTCCTGATTCGGTATATGAAGGGAAAAGAAGTGATGAAAGGATGATTCCGACATCAATGATCAATATGACCCTGCCTGGAGAAGCCGGCTTGAACTTGCACCATACAAGAGCTACGATGTCAGTTCCACCAGTACTGCCTCCCTGTGATATCGAAAGACCTATACCGCAGCCTGCGATGATACCGCCGAGGAATGTACATATGAGCTTTCCGTTGGAAATCGCAAATTCATGAATGAAATCTGCCGGTATCAGCTTAGGCATGACACTGAGCATGATCGAGGTCATGAAGATGGCATAGATGGTCTTTCCACCGAAACCGGTTCCCAGGATCTTTGTTCCTATTATGAGCAGGAGGACATTCAGGATGAAATAAGTCACGCTCATCGGCAGTCCTGTCGCATAGAACAGGATGGATGCAAATCCGGATACGCCTCCACCGATCAGGTTGTTAGGAAGGAGGAAGATCGTCCATCCCAACGCATATGACATGACTCCCAGAGTCACAAGGGCGTACTCCTTGACAAGTGTACCCAAAGATGCCTTCAAAAGATTCTTTCCCATTACTTGGCCTCCTCTATCTTATTGTTCTTCTTTATTTTCACACCGGTCTTGACCTCTTCAAAGCCTTCTCCGAACACTCCCATTGCAGAAGAAACGGAAATGAAGGCCTTTTTGTCAATGCTTCTGACCTCGTTGACAATAATGTTCATCTGCTGCTTTCTGGCAACGATAAGCAGAACCTTGCTCTCTTTCTGAGAATACCATCCCATGGACTGGAGAGCTGTAACTCCACGGTCAACAGTATGCACCATATGATCCGCAATCTCCTGATACTGAGAAGAGAACACGAGAATCTGAACTGTCTGCTTGTTTCCGAGAAGGACGAAATCCACTCCGAATGAGAATCCGAGCATAAGTACATATGCATAGATCACATCTACGATACCCTTATCCGGTACAAGAAGGATACTCAGGATAATCACCATATCCGTAAACAGATATACTCTTCCCGGTGATACCGGCCAGTATTTGTTTATGATCATGGCAATGATATCCGTTCCTCCCGTACTGCCGCCTCTGAGAAGCACAAGTCCGATTCCGACTGATTCAAGAGTGGCGCCGACAAGAGCCACCATCAGCTTTTCATCCATCAGCACCTGCAGCTGAGGAAACATAGGAAGCACGTCGAACAGTACGGATGTCAGTACGATGACATATATTGTCTTCATACCGAATCCCTTTCCGAGGACGAGGAAGCCCATTATAAGCAGAAGGACATTCAGCACAGGATATGTTATTCCCACAGGGATTCCCGTACCATACTGGATGATGGTACAGAAACCGGTAAGTCCTCCACTGGCAAGTCCGTTCGGAATAATGAATGATGTCCATGCCATACAGAAGATGACAGAGCCGACTGTCATAAGGAAATAATCCCAGAGCGTCGCCAGCAGTTTATCTGTTTTCATAGGTCAGCGTGATTTATTTCACAACGATATTTACAATCTTTCCTGGTACTACGATGACTTTGACGATATTGCCTTCACCCACATATTTTGATGTAAGTTCAAGTCCTCGCACATGAGCATCCACATCCTCTCTTGACATATCCTTAGGAAGATCCACGGTAAAACGTGTCTTTCCGTTGAATGACACTGCATATGTGCATGAGTTCTCAACAGTATATGCCTCGATATATTCAGGGAATGATGCGTATGTTATGCTTTCCTTGTGTCCGAGAGCCTCCCAGAGCTCTTCGGCGATATGAGGTGCAAAAGGCGAAAGGAGTATCACGAGCGGTTCGAGGATCTCACGCTTTGTGCACTTGAGGTCATTAAGTTCATTCACAGCGATCATGAATGCACTGACAGCCGTATTGAACGAGAATTCCTCGATGTCCGTACGTACCTTGCCGATCAGCTTGTGAAGAGCCTTGAGTTCCTCAGGAGAAGCCTTTTCATCAGTAACGATGAAGCCGTCACGGTCATAGAACATCCTCCACACCTTTCTGAGGAAACGGTTGACACCGTCAATGCCCTTGGTATCCCAAGGCTTAGACTGTTCGAGAGGGCCGAGGAACATTTCATAAAGTCTCAGAGTATCAGCGCCATAGGTATCGCAGATCATGTCAGGATTAACGACATTGAACATGGACTTAGACATCTTCTCGATAGCCCATCCGCATATATACTCACCATCCTCGAGAATGAATTCCGCATTCGCGAAATCAGGCATCCAGTTGCGGAATGCTTCGATGTCAAGACGGTCGTTGCGGACGATATTCACGTCAACATGGATCTCCGTGGTCTCATACTGATCCTTAAGACCATATGACACGAAGGTGTTGGTGTTGATGATACGATATACGAAGTTCGAACGTCCCTGGATCATACCCTGGTTGATGAGTTTCCTGAAAGGTTCCTTCTCGCATACATAGCCGAGGTCGAAGAGGAACTTGTTCCAGAAACGAGAATAGATGAGATGGCCCGTCGCATGCTCGGTTCCACCGATGTACAGATCCACATCTCTCCAATATTCGTCAGCTTCACGGCTTACGAGAGCCTCATCATTATGAGGATCCATATAACGGAGATAGTATGCGCTGCTGCCTGCAAAACCCGGCATGGTGCTGAGTTCGATAGGATATCCTTCATAAGTCCAGTCTGCAGCACGTCCGAGAGGCGGCTCTCCCGACTCGGTAGGAAGATATTTGTCAACTTCAGGAAGCTGGAGAGGCAGATTCTCGAGAGTCATAGGAGTAGCTATGCCATCCTTGAAATACATAGGGAAAGGCTCACCCCAATATCTCTGACGCGAGAAGATCGCATCACGGAGACGGTAATTGATCTTTCTGTGTCCTATGCCATGCTTCTCCACATAATCTATAGCGGCAGGGATAGCTTCCTTGACGGTCAAGCCGTTGAGGAAACCTGAATTGCACATTACTCCCTCCTTTGCATCGAAGCTGGACTCGCTTACGTCGCAGCCTTCGATAAGAGGAACGACAGGAAGGTTGAAATGCCTTGCGAAAGCATAGTCACGGCTGTCATGAGCCGGAACCGCCATGATCGCACCTGTTCCATATCCGGCAAGGACATACTCCGAAATCCATACAGGGACCTTGTCACCTGTAAGAGGATTCGTAGCATATGAACCCGAGAACACACCTGTAACCTTCTTTGTCTCGGTCATTCTCTCACGCTCAGTCTTTTTCTTTGCCATTGCAAGGTACTCATCCACGGCATCCTTCTGCTCAGGAGTCGTAAGCTTCTCCACCCATTCGCTTTCCGGTGCAAGCACCATGAAGGTAACACCGAATACAGTGTCGGCACGGGTCGTGAAGATGGTCATGTCATATTCTTCAGTACCGTTGGATACCTTGAAGTTCATCTCAGCACCCTGGCTCTTTCCGATCCAGTTACGCTGCATGTCCTTGAGTGAATCTGTCCAGTCAAGACCCTCAAGATCCTCAAGCAGACGACCTGCATAAGCAGATACACGAAGCTGCCACTGAGTCATCTTCTTCTGCTCCACAGGATGTCCTCCACGGACTGAATATCCCTCCTTCACCTCGTCATTGGCGAGTACTGTGCCAAGGGCAGAACACCAGTTCACGGCAGTCTCTCCCTGATATGCGATACGATACTGCATCAGGACATCAGCCTTCTCCTTATCTGTGAAGGCAGCCCATTCTTCGGCAGTAAAAGGCTTGACATCTCCGCAAGCCGCATCAACAGCCATGCTTCCGCCCTGAGCGAACGCTGCTTCAAGCTCGGAAACAGGACGTGCCTTCTGCTGGCTGTTGTCATACCAGCTGTCAAACATCCTGAGGAATGCCCACTGGGTCCATTTGTAATATCCCGGATCGCATGTACGTACCTCACGTGACCAGTCATAAGAGAAGCCTATCCTGTCCATCTGCTCACGATAGCGCGCAATGTTCTTCTCGGTAGTCACTGCAGGATGCTGTCCTGTCTGGATGGCATACTGCTCTGCAGGGAGGCCGAATGCGTCATATCCCATAGGGTGAAGCACATTGAAGCCGCAGAGTCTCTTGTAACGGCTGTAAATATCGCTCGCGATGTATCCGAGCGGATGTCCTACATGAAGTCCGGCACCTGATGGGTACGGGAACATGTCAAGAACGTAATATTTAGGCTTTGAAGAATCTATCTCAGCCTTGAATGTGTGGTTGGCAGCCCAGAATGACTGCCATTTGCTTTCGATTTCCTTAAAATTATAGTCCATAGGTATATGATATATCTTGCAAAAGTAACATTATTTCCTGAATCCTATACGCGATTTTCCACCTTTCTTTTCAAGACGGAATTCCACAGGTATGGTTATGGATGTGCGCACCTTGTTTCCATCGACACGCCCCGGCTTCCACTTCGGAGATGCACTCACCACTTTCACAGCCTCCGCATCCAGTTCCGGAGAGACTCCCTTCACCACCCTGACATCTGACACCTTGCCGTCTTTTCCGATGATGAAATCCACCATCACACGTCCCTGAACTCCGTCAATGACAGCCTGTTCCGGATATTTCAGGTATTGATAAACCCATTTCTCAAGAAACTGACGCGGATCCGGACTGTTCAGGAACATCGGACGCTGGTCACAGTCATGGTATGACACCACATCATCATATTTCTTTTCACGTGAAGGAACATCGGAAGGGCGGAAAGAAACAGGAGTGCTCACATTGGCCAGAGCAAGTGTACAGTTATATATGTACTCCAGCTCACGTTCCATCGAATCATAGTCAATTATCGACTGTGTATCCCTGTATGTGTCATGCTCCGGATAATGACCGGTGGTAAAATATACGGAAGGTATCTCCTTGTCATAGAATGCCCTGTGATCGGAAGGATATGGCTCTGACGAGACTATTTCAGGAAGCACTGGCTGAAGGTCACCGGCAAGAGTCCTGATTATTGCATTCATGTCTGCATTGGACGAAGTGAAAGCATAGAATCCCCTGTCTCCTGTTCCAAGCATGTCAAGATTGATCATGGAATCGATGTTTCCCGCATCGGCGAACGAGCGGTTCAGGAAATACCATGCACCGGCATGGAGTTCATATGATGCACCGAAGGCGGCAAAGATCACAGAACGCCTGAAAAGAATGGAATTCGTCTGGACCATACGTGCCAGCTCAAGAAGCACGGCAAGACCTGAAGCATTTCCGTTCGCACCAAAGAATATGCGTTCCACGGGCTGTCCATCGACAGTGACGGTCATTGTTCCTCTGTTATCAAGCCTCGCTCCGACCACCACATATGTATTACGAAGCTCCTTGTCATAACCTGACACGAATCCCAGGACATTCCTTGAAACCAATGTATCACCTTCTTCAGATGCGATGCCGAAGATCTCGCCGTCTTTCGGAGAAAGAAGATCGATACCGTATTCTTCCATCACCGTCCCGACATATTCAGCTGCTAGTCTCTCACCCTCTGAACCTGCTTTCCTTCCCTCAAGATGAGCTGAAGACAGCTCCCTTACATGCTTTTTGAGAGATCTCGCGACCTCTCCGTCGTACAGATCATCATATACGGCGCCATCTCTGAACTGCGCGCCAGCATTTGTCGCAAAGAGCATTACGACAAACATAAGAATCATCCCTTTTACATTCATACTCTACTCACTTACCAATATCCATGCCTCCTTAGGACAGAAGGACTCCTCCTTTATCGATCTGTATGATGCTTCCAATTCAACAATATTGTCCGTAGGACACAGAGCAACTGCAATCATTCTGCTGCGGCAGCTTATAAGAACCGGAGAGTATCCCTTTTCATGTGCCATGTCAAACAATTTCCTTGCATTTGCCTCTTCACGGAAAGCCCCGACCACCACATAGTAGCGGCTGGTCAGCTCCGTGTGCGGTTTTCCTCCCAACCTGTCGGTTCCGCTCATCGTCACGCCATATGACTTGAGAGAATCCATAGCGGTCAGAGAATCCAGAACGGCCTTTTCCTTTGCCATCCTGATCGAATCAAGACGAGCCTGAAGAGCATCCTCCTCGGCCTTGATTATCTCGATCCTCTTCTTTTCTATATCTCCGCTGAGCGGCCTTCCAGCCACGGCACGCAGGAAGTCACAGCCGGTCACTGTAACCAACATAAGCAAAACAAAGAACAAAGAAGGCTTTTTCATACTGTCATAATATTGCACATTCGTGCAAATTTAACGATTTAATGCTCTGAGACAAAATTATTCTTGATATATTTGTAATCTTAAACCATTATTCCACATTGAATAAACTGTCACGACATACATATGCCACTGTCATCACAGCATTGAGCGCATTCATCTTGCTTTCCTGCCATTACTCCGGAGCTCAGGAAGTGTCGTTTCCAGACAGGTGGAAAGATCCTCTGACAAAGGTACGGCCGATATTCGAAGATGACACTGTCACTGTATGCATCTTAGGAGACATGATGATGCATGAAAACCAGATAAGACATGCCGGCAGCGACGGAGGCTACGATTTCAGCTCATATTTCAGCCTTATTGAAGATGAGATCCGGAAGGCTGACATAGCGGTAGCGAACATGGAGTTCACACTGGCAGGAGAGCCTTACAGCGGATATCCCTGCTTTTCCGCTCCGGATGAGTTTGCAGACTATCTGGCCAAATGCGGATTCGATGTGTTTCTTGCCGCCAACAACCACATATTCGACAAAGGAACAGCCGGTGCGGAACGTACGATAATGAAATACCGGGAGCTCGGTGCGACAAATGGAATCAGATTCACCGGCATCGCCGCCGACGAAGATGAGATGAAAGCCAACACCCCTCTGATCATAAGGAAAAGAGGGGTCAGACTGGCATTCGTAAATGCCACATATGGAACAAACATCGGTCTTACGACACATTGGCCACGGACAACAAGGCTTTCCGCACAGGAGGCCATATCAGATGCTCTTTCAAGGGCAGAAGAATCTGATGCAGACATAATCATGGCTTTTCCGCATTGGGGCACCGAATATGTACTGACTCATTCACAGGCACAGGAGAAGACAGCGGCATGGCTGGCAGACAGCGGAGCCGACATGATAATAGGCGCGCATCCGCATGTGATACAGGACTTTCAGGTCATGGAGGTATGCAAGGACGGTGAACAGAAATACGTTCCGGTCGCATACTCGCTTGGAAACGCCGTATCGAACATGAGCGCTCCGAACACGCAGCTGGAGCTCATGGCCGTCGTAAAGATCGTCAGAAAGACAAACGGCGACATAAGGGTTCTGCCTGTCGAATTCACTTACCTCTGGTGTTCACGTCCCGGAGGATACGGAGACTCATTTACAGTGATTCCAGTGGAAGAGTTTCTCGACAAGAAAGACAAATGGAAGAACAGTCATGACTATGACAAGATGGCATCGACATATGCCCACGTAGCAAGAATAACCGGAATAAAAGACATACATACTATTTCAAATGAGTAAGAAGAACATACAGCTTGAAGCGATCGACCCGATCGAGATATATGGAGCAGCCAACAAGAATCTTGAAGCCTTATGCGGATATTTTCCTGCCCTCAAGGTCGTGGCGAGAGGAAATGAAGTCATCCTGGAGGGAAAGGATACGGATATTGAGGAATTCGAGAAGAAGCTCAGGATGCTTATTGAAAGAAGACGTCATAAGATGAATCTGACACCATATGATGTGGAGGATCTGTTTGACGGAGATATTTCGCCGGACAGATTCAAGCTGTGCGGAGATTCCGTGATCGTCCATGGAAACGACGGAAAGCCCATCAAGGCGCGCAACCGTACTCAGGAGGAGATGGTCAAGGCCTATTTTGACAACGACCTGATTTTTGCCGTCGGCCCTGCAGGTACAGGAAAGACCTACGTAGCCATAGCGCTTGCCGTCAGAGCCCTGAAAAACAGGGAGATAAAGAGGATAATCCTTACACGTCCGGCAGTAGAGGCAGGTGAGAGACTGGGATTCCTTCCAGGAGACCTGAAGGACAAGCTCGATCCATATCTCCAGCCTCTGTATGATGCTCTGGGCGATATGATTCCGGCAAAAAGACTACAGGAATTCATGGCAGAAGGTACGATTCAGATAGCTCCTCTTGCATATATGAGAGGAAGAACGCTGGATAGGGCCTGCGTAATACTTGACGAAGCACAGAACACCAACCTCGGACAGCTGAAGATGTTCCTGACAAGAATGGGATGCGATGCCAAATTCATCGTCACCGGAGACGCCAGCCAGATAGACCTCCCGAACAAGAGAGATTCGGGACTCCTCAGAGGAATAGAGCTGACTAAGGATATAAAGGGAATCAGGACAATATTCTTCAGGAACGAAGACATTGTCAGACATCCTTTGGTAGCAAAGATTGTCAAGGCATTCGAAAAAGGGGAAACGGTTTGACCGTCTCCCCTTTCTTATTCATATGATCACTGTGATTAGAGTGCCTGACCTGTCTTTACAACCTCGTCATACTTCTTGTAACCAGCCTCATACTCAGGACCGTTGCTGCTGAAGCGGTAGTAGATGTTCTTAAGGTACTCAGCGATGCTGATCTTAAGCTGCTGATCCTTTGTTACTGCATAAGCCTTCTCGAATGGATCAAGAGCGTTCATGAGAGCCTGCTCCATCTGGCCTACGAGCTCATTGTACTTATTGTCATCAAGCTCCTCGCCAGCCTTCTCCTGAAGCTCGATAGCGAGCTCATAATAAAGGATACCTGCTCCGATGTAACCGAACTCATACTCAGGATTGATCTCAGCGCACTTGTAGTAAGACTCTACAGCCTTCTCTACATTCTTGAGTTCCTTGTAGATGTTACCCTCTACATAGTAAAGTGATGCGTTGTTAGGCTCGTTCTTCTTAGCCTCGTCAATGAGGACAAAGAGACGGTCTGTGTTCTCACCGCTTGAGATATAGTAGTTGATGAGACCGATGAGAATGCTCTGGCTCTGTGGGAACATTACGAATCCCTTCTCAAGAACTTCTGCACCCTTCTTTGCATCGCCGAGGTTAGTGTAAACGTCGCCAAGCTTTGCGAACACTTCGCCACCCTCATAATAATACTTCTCATCAAGACATCTCTCGAAGAAAGACTTTGCTCTCTCATAGTCCTTGCCAGCCCATGCAGTGTAACCTGCATTATAGATAGCTGTAGTGTCAACCTGAGCATATGGCTCAGTTGCAGCAGCTGCAGCAGCCTGCTCGAAAAGCTGACTTGCCTTAGCAAGCTCACCGAACTGATAAGCGGTCATACCTTCATCAAGATACTTGCGAGCGATAACAGAGAGACCTTCAGTGATATCCTTCACCTTTGACTTCTTTGCATCAACCTCATAAGCCTTCTTATATGCATCAAGAGCACCAGCAAGAGCATTCTCGACAACCGGCTTTGTAACATTGATGATTACAAGCTGTCCTGCTCCATTGTAATAGAACTCCTTGTCAGCATAAACCTCCTTTACAAGCGGCTCACCACCGACAACTGTCTCTTCAACAGATACAGGCTTCTGACCTGCCATGAGAAGCTGAAGCTCCTGCTTTGAAGCACCAAGCCAAACGTTTCCAGCCGGAGCATTATATGCATCCATGTAAGCTGTCGCAAGCTTTGTCCATGTTGCAACCTTTGTAGCCTTCTTTGCATCTTTTGATGCAGCCTCTGCACTCTCCACGGCCTTCTTTGCAGCCTCCGGAGTCTTGTTCTGTGCATCAGCGACCTGTACTGAAAGCAGTACTGCCAATGCGATCAAAATTCTTTTCATAATGTTGTGGTATTAAGTTGATTATCAATTGTTTTCTTCTGTCTGCTGCGGAGTATCTTCCTCTGATTTGTTCACTGCTGAAATCGCTGCGATGGAATCACCTTCCTTGATATTGATAAGACGGACTCCCTGGGTCGCACGTCCGGCAACCTTGATGTCAGCCACCGACATCCTGATTGTGATTCCCGAGCGGTTTATGATCATCAGGTCATTGTCATCAGTGACATTCTTCATTGCCACAAGTTCACCTGTCTTTTCTGTGATATTCAGTGTCTTTACACCCTTTCCACCTCTGCTGGTCTTACGATATTCCTCGAAGTCTGAACGTTTTCCATAGCCATGCGCGCTGACTACAAGCAGGCTGTGAGCCTGTGAGTCTTCAGCGGCCGGATCATAAGCTATCATTCCTATTACTTCATCGTCTTCATCAATATTTATGCCACGGACTCCTGAAGCGGTTCTGCCAAGCGCCCTGGCATCACTCTCATCGAAGCGGCAGCATCTTCCGTGACGGCCTGCAAGGAGGATTTCGCTATGTCCGTTTGTCATGACTGCATCGAGAAGTTCGTCACCATCGCGCACGGTAATGGCGATGACACCGTTTGTCCTTGGTCTTGAATATGCCTCAAGAGATGTCTTCTTGATGATTCCCCTCTTCGTTCCGAGAACGATGTAATTATTATTGATATATTCCTCGTCCTTGAGGTTCTTCACGTTGAGATATGTCTTGATCTTGTCGTCCGGCTCGATGTTGATGACGTTCTGGATGGCACGTCCCTTAGAAGCACGCGATCCTTCCGGAATCTCATATACCTTGAGCCAGTAGCAGCGACCGTTCTGAGTGAAGAGCAGCATGGTGCTGTGCATGTTCGCCACATAGATATGCTCGATGAAGTCCTCCTCTCTCGTAGCACTTCCCTTCATACCTACACCTCCCCTGTTCTGGAGACGATATTCGGTAAGGGATGTTCTCTTGATGTATCCGAGATGAGAAATGGTGATAACCACATCCTCGTCAGCATAGAAGTCCTCCGGATTGAATTCCTCGGCAGAAAGCGCGATCTCTGTCCTTCTGGCATCGCCATATTTCTCCTTCATCTCGAGGGTCTCGTCCTTGATGATCTGCATCTGCATGCTCTCGTTTGCAAGAACATCCTCACAGTATCTGATGAACTTCATGAGCTCGTCATATTCGCTCTGGAGCTTCTCACGCTCGAGTCCGGTGAGCTGGCGGAGACGCATCTCGACGATGGCTGTAGCCTGAACATCGGTAAAGCCGAAAGTAGCCATAAGTTCGCTCTTGGCATCATCGACACTCTTTGAAGATCGTATAATATTGATTATCTGATCAATAACATCAAGCGCCTTGAGAAGTCCCTCGAGGATATGGGCCCTCTTCTGAGCCTTTTCAAGATCGAACTTCGTCCTTCTTACGATGACGTCATGTCTATGTCTTACGAAATACTTGATAAGCTGCTTGAGATTGAGCGTACGTGGACGTCCGTTCACAAGAGCCACATTGTTCACAGAGAAGCTTGACTGGAGCGGAGAATATTTGTAAAGCATGTTGAGGACCACATTGGCATTTGCATCCTTCTTCAGCCTTATGACTATACGCACTCCCTTCATGGTAGTCTCGTCGTTGATATATGCGATACCGTCGATCTTCTTTGTCTCGACAAGCTCGGCGATCTTCTCGATCATCTCACGCTTGTTGACCATATAAGGGATCTCTGTCACCACGATAGTCTCCCTTCCAGAATCGCTTATCTCGATCTCTGTCTTTGAGCGGATCACGATACGTCCGCGTCCTGTCTCGAATGCATCCTTGATGCCCTGACGTCCCTGGATTATACCTCCTGTAGGGAAATCCGGACCCTTGACATACTGCATGAGCTCTTCCACAGTGATTTCAGGATTGTCAACATATGCGCAGATCGCATCGCAGCACTCCGAAAGATTGTGCGGAGCCATGTTTGTAGCCATACCTACGGCGATACCTGAGGATCCGTTCAGAAGAAGAAGCGGAACCTTTGTCGGAAGCACTGTCGGCTCCTGAAGAGAGTCGTCGAAGTTGTTCTGGAAATCAACCGTATCCTTGTCAAGGTCTGCAAGGACCTCATCTGAAAGCTTTGAAAGTTTTGCCTCAGTATAACGCATCGCCGCTACCGGGTCACCGTCCATTGAACCGAAGTTACCCTGACCGAACACAAGCGGATATCTGAGACTCCAGTCCTGTGCCATACGCGCCATGGCATCATAAACGCTTGAGTCTCCGTGCGGATGGAACTTACCGAGAACCTCTCCGACGATACGTGCAGACTTCTTTGTCTGGCTTGTATGTCTGAGTCCCAGTCCGTCCATGCCGAACAGCACTCTTCTATGTACAGGTTTGAAACCGTCCCTCACATCAGGCAGTGCGCGGGAAACAATGACCGACATCGAATAATCGATGTACGCGCTTCTCATCTGCTGGTCTATGTTCACCTGCTCGATCCTACCTGTCTTTACCTCATTTTCCATATATGATATTTTACTTTTTGACTTGATTATACATCTTGGCAAAGTTAATAAAAATTTAGTAATTTTGTGCAATCAATATCGTTTTTCGAGTTACACCGACTTATTTTCTTGCATAACATGGAGATCAGCATATCAGACGAGCTCAGCTCGATTATAAATTACTCAAGAGAAGAGGCCATGAGGACGGGAAGCTACGGCATTGCACCCGATCATCTTTTCCTCGGAATAATCCGCCACAGGGAGAATACCGCGGCCGATACGCTGCGCGGTGTCATGGTTGATATCGAGGAAATGAAGCAATTCATCGACGAAAAGATTTTCACGAACGAGCATATCCCCTATTCGGACATCGACAAGGTATCGTTTTCAAGAGGCACACAGAATGTTCTGAGTTTCACCATACTTGAAGCCACAAGACTCCGCACCAGTCAGGCGTCCTCACAGCATCTGCTTCTGGCACTCTGCAAGGCCGGCAGCTCATACGGAAGTACATATCTGCACGATCTGGGCATCGATTACGGGCACATATACAAGTATATGGAAAAGAACAGTATGCTGGATGCCGGCACTGCCGACGGGGCCGATGACGAGGACAGGAAGGACGAGGAAGTGCCTCACATACATATCAGGGCGGCATATGAGGAGAAGAAGGAAGAACCGGAGACTTCACCTCTCGAAGAGTTCGGATACGACATAACGAAAGCTGCACGAGAAGGCAGACTCGATCCGCTTGTAGGACGTGAAGACGAAATACAGAGGGTGATACAGATCCTGGGACGAAGGAGAAAGAACAATCCGATGCTTGTCGGAGACCCTGGAGCAGGTAAGTCAGCCATAGTCGAGGGTATCGCCATAAAGATAGTTACCGGAGACATCCCGCCGGCACTTGCCGACAAGCGTCTTGTCTCGCTTGACCTCGGTTCGATAGTCGCCGGAACGAAATACCGTGGAGATTTTGAAAAAAGGCTCAAGGCCATCACAAACGAGGTTTCTGCAAGTCCTGACGTCATTCTCTTCATTGACGAATTCCACACCATTGTCGGAGCCGGAGGAGCATCAGGAAGCCTTGACGCGGCAAACATGTTGAAGCCGGCTCTTGCCCGCGGCGATATCCAGTGCATCGGAGCCACTACAATGGATGAATTCAGGAAGATAATCGAAAAGGACGGAGCACTTGACAGGAGATTCCAGAAGATCGTCGTGGAGCATACCGACATACCTCAGACCATATCCATCCTGGACAGGCTCAAGACTAATTACGAGAAGCATCATAACGTCATCTATACAGACGGGGCCATAGAGGCATGTGTCAGGATGTCTGACAGATACATCACGGACAGATGTCTTCCTGACAAGGCGATCGACGCTATGGATGAAGCCGGATCGATGGTCCGTCTGAAGAATCCGAAAAAGACTGGGCACGTCACTGCTGAAGATGTTGCTTCCGTGATATCAAAGATGACAGGCATCCCTTCCGGCAGGATTGCCGAAGGGGAAGGAAGCAAGCTCATCAAGATGAAGGCAAAGCTTCAGAGCAGGATCATTGGACAGGATGAGGCAATAGAGAAGGTTGTACGTGCAATACAGCGCAACAGGGCTGGCATCAAGGATCCCGGAAAGCCTATCGGAACCTTCATGTTCTTCGGACCGACAGGAGTAGGAAAGACGCAGCTGGCAAAGTCACTTGCAGAGTATCTCTTTGATTCTGAGGACAATATGATAAGGCTTGACATGAGCGAATACATGGAGAAGTTCAATATTTCAAGACTCATAGGAGCTCCTCCGGGATATATCGGATTCGAAGACGGAGGACAGCTCAGCGAACGCGTAAGACGCAAGCCATATTGCGTGGTTCTTCTTGACGAGATAGAAAAAGCCCATCCTGATGTGTTCAATGTACTGCTTCAGGTCATGGATGAAGGCAGGCTGACTGACAGCAACGGAAGGACCGTAAGCTTCAGGAACACGATAGTGATAATGACATCGAATGTGGGAAGCCGTGAACTGGAAGAGTACGGAAGCGGAGTAGGCTTCAGCACGTCAGGCAGAAATGTAAGCGGAAACAGGAAGGCTGTCCTGGAAAAGGCTGTGAAAAAAGCCTTCCCTCCTGAATTCATAAACAGGGTGGATGAACAGATTTTCTTCAATCCGCTCACGCGTGAGGACATAGAGAAGATCATCGACATCGAGCTCAAGGGACTCAAGAAGCGGGTGAAGGATGCCGGCTTCGATCTTTCAGTCACACCTTCGGCAAAGAGATTCGTTGCCGAAGACGGATATGATCCGAGCTATGGTGCCAGACCGCTCAAACGTGCCATACAGAAGCATATAGAGGATCCTGTGTCAGAGCACATCATAATGAGCAGGATGATGTCCGGCAGGAAGCATGAGGAACATGCCGGAATAAGGGTGGCACTGAACGGAGAGAAGGACGGTACTGTTGTCGAATGGCGTTAGGCCACGCATACATCCATGAGTTCGAGATCCATCTCGTTTATCATGTCAACGAGAGTCATGTAGGATGTTTCCGAAGAGATCATCGTGCTGATGAATGAGAGAGTGTTATCGGTATTCATATCTTTATGTTTTAATTGTTTTCCTTAACGTTGATGCAAAGGTACGCCCACCTTGTGCCAACATACGGCACAAAAAGGGCTTTTCAGTAAAAAAAATGACAAGACTGGCGATATTTGACCTCGACGGAACCCTTCTGGACACACGGAAGGACATTGCAGACGCATGCAACCATGCATTGAGGATGTGCGGATGCCCGGAAAGAAGGCTTGAAGAATACAACATGTTCGTCGGAAGAGGAATCATGAACCTCTTCAGGAACTCACTACCTTCAGACAGACGAGATGAAGAGACTGTGCTGAAGATGAAGGAATATTTCGTTCCATATTACAATGAGCATATTGCAGACAGCACCAGACCGTATCCTGGTATCCTCGACATGCTGGATTGCCTGAAGAGAGCTGGAATCAAAGTCGCAGTAGCTTCAAACAAATATCAGGAGGGAACGGAGCTTCTTGTGAACAGATATTTCAGGGAATACGGTTTCTGCAGCATTTTGGGACAGAGGGACGGAAGACCGATAAAACCGGATCCTGAGATAATTCACGAAATCATGGAATCAGTTCCGGGCATAAGTATTGATGAAATCGTTTATTGCGGAGATTCTGATGTTGACATGCTGACAGGAAGGAACGCCGGAGTCCGTACCATTGGTGTGACATGGGGATTCAGGACAAGAGAAGAACTTTCAGCCTGCAATCCTTGGCTATTGGTCGAAAATCCGGAAGAAATCACGAAGGCAGTCGTACAGGATTCCGAATAAAACGATATCTTTGTATCATAACGGACGATGCCATAACACATAAGATATGGAAAACACGGAAAGATATACGGACAAGCTTGCCAAGTACATATTGCTGGCAGCCGGCACAGCCATCATTGCCGCATTATGCTGGTACTTCAGAAGCGTGATAGGATATATACTGGTGGCTGTTGTAGTCTCGCTTGTAGCGAAACCGCTTGTGGGACTCATGCAGAAGATAAGGATCAAGGGAAAGAAGGCTCCTGACTGGATCCTGGCAGCTCTCGCTCTGATTCTCGTCATAGGTTTGATGCTATCGGTAATAGTCATCATCATCCCTATCATCAGCAGCATAGTGAAAGGAATATCGCTCGCGAATGTCGAGAACACCGTAAGAGGCATATCCGTACCACTCGCAGAATTCAACGAATTCCTGCGCAGCAGCTTTCCAAGCCTCGGATCCGGATTCAGGATCGAGGTAGTGCTGTTCCAGGAGCTCCAGAAGATGTTCAATCCTGAGGCATTCTCGTCAATCATAGGATCGGCTGCATCATTCCTGACCAGCTTCGGTGTAGGAATGTTCTCCGTGGTATTCATAGGTTTCTTCTTCATCAAGGATGACGGGCTCTTCACCAAGATCATATGCGCCCTTGTGCCGGACAAGCATGAGAAGACTACCGAGAAGGCCATATCCGACATCGGCTATCTCCTGTCAAGATATTTCATCGGAGTGCTTCTGGAAATCGCCGGAGTAGCTCTTGTCAATTTCATCGGACTCACTTTTGTAGCAAGGCTCGGATTCAACGTATCTCTCGGTATCGCCTTCATGACAGGCATATTCAATGTGATACCTTATGTAGGTCCTCTTCTCGGCGGAGCACTGGGAACGATACTGGGACTGATACTGAAGTACAGCAGCGCGACACCTATCGGCATGGACGTCAATTTCTGGCTGTTTACAGGCATTCTCATAGCGATCTTCTGCTTCGCGCAGCTCATAGACAATTTCCTTTACCAGCCGGTGATATATTCAACCAGCATCAAGGCCAAGCCGCTCGAGATATTCATCGTGCTCCTCATTGTCGGACATATCGGAGGCCCTCTCGCCATGATCATCGCAATACCTTGCTACACCGTAGTAAGAGTGATAGCATTCCGGTTCTTCGGACATATCAAGGCGATCAGAAGACTTATTCCGTCAGAAAAACTGATAACAAACGAAGAAGATTAAGATATGAAGAGATTCATCACATTGCTGAGTGCATCGCTTATCATCGGCATAGCGGCATCAGCGCAGAACACAATCACACCAGACGGTACATACATGTATGTACAGAGAGACACATGCGACCTGTTCATGGATGTCTATGATCCGGCAGCAGGAAGCCGGACATCGCTGGACGGCATTGAAAAGCCGACGATAATATTCATGTTCGGAGGCGGATTCATCCGAGGCACCAGAGATGACGAGAGCTACAACGGATGGTTCAGGACAATGACTGAAAACGGCTACAGGGTCATATCTATCGACTACCGGCTGGGCCTCAAGGGATCGAACAAGGTCGGTGTCGCCCAGGTAAATGTCCTTGACAAGGCCATACATATGGCTGTAGAAGATCTCTTCAGCGCGACTGACTTCATTATTGAAAATGCGGAGCAGCTTGGAGTCGATCCTGAGAACATAGTCATAAGCGGATCATCAGCAGGAGCGATAACTGTAATGCAGGCGGAATATGAGATTGCCAACAGGACTTCATGGGCATCAGCACTTCCTGCCGGATTCAACTATGCCGGAGTCATGTCATTTTCAGGAGCGATACTCTCAAGAGAGGGAAAGGTTGACTTCAAGAGCACTCCATGCCCTGTCATGATGCTCCACGGCACATCAGACGAACTGGTACCTTACGATCAGATAAAGGTATTCAACCTCGGATTCTTCGGCGGCGGAAAGCTTGTCGAGCGATTCCAGAAGTACGGATTGAACTACAATATGTACCATTTCATCGATTACGGACATGAGATTGCCGGATCTATGGGCACCACCACAGACCTCCAGTTCAAATTCCTGGAGAACAATGTCATGAAGGGTAAGAGGCGTATCGTGGAAGCATGGATCGACGACCCTGACGTATGGAAGGGATCAGGCCCTCAGTCACGTAAGGAACTTTATGGAAACTAACAGATATCACATATGAAAAGATCATTCATCATTATCATCAGTCTCATCATGTTCTTTGATGCGACAGCTGCTTTCGGTTGGGGTTCAAAGGGACATGACATTGTAGCTGCCATTGCGGAACAGCACCTCACGCCAAAAGCCAAGAGGAAGATAGACAAGTTCCTTGACGGAAAATCCATCATATATTTCTCTTCATGGATGGACAACATACAGAATTCCCCATACTGGGAAAACGGCTACAACCTTACCAAGACATGGCACTACGCCAATGTTGACAAGGGCCTCACATACGATACCATGCAGAAGAATCCTGCCGGGGATGTCGTAACCGGTCTTGAGAAGCTGACTGACGAGATGATGAACAATTACGACAATCTTACTGACAGTATGAGAGTCGATTATCTCAAGATGATAGTACATATGGTCGGTGACCTTCACTGTCCTATGCACGCAGGCCGTCTGTCAGACCGCGGAGGCAACGGAACCAAGGTGATGTGGTTCAGGAACGAGACCAATCTCCATTCGGTTTGGGACAGCAGAATGATAGAGTCTGCACGTACATGGAGCTACAGCGAATGGTGCGAGCAGCTCGACAGAAAGGACAGGAAATACAGAAAGAGCATTTCTGACGGTTCATACGAAGAGTGGTTCAGCGACACCGTAGAGGAGGCCGCACGCATATATGAATATGTGGAAGCTTCCGAAGAGATTGTCCCGGTACTGTCATACCAGTTCGTATATGACTTCTCACCTCTGCTTGAAGAACAGCTGCTTAATGCAGGATACAGGCTTGCACATGTGCTGAACACAATATTCAGATAACATCATACACCTTTCCAGGTGCCAGGTACAGGAGCTTCTATTACAAGAGGCTCCTTTTTTACGGGATGCATGAAAGTGATTCTGCGGGCATGAAGGGATATTCCTCCGTCAGGATTTGATCTGGGAGCTCCGTACTTGAGATCTCCTTTTATCGGACAGCCGAGATTTGACAGCTGGCAGCGGATCTGATGGTGGCGTCCGGTGAGAAGCTCCACCTCCACCAGCCAGTAACGGTCTGTCTTTCCGATCTGCTTATAATTCAGCTTTGCCAGCTTGGCATCCTTTCTCATCGCTCCCTGACGGCATACATATGACTTGTTCTGCTTTTCATTTCGCCAGAGCATATCCTCGAGATGGCCTTCTTCAGGCCTCGGAGCGTTGCATACCAGAGCCCAGTAAAACTTATGGACATCGGATTCGCGGAACATGGCATTCAGACGTTCAAGTGCCTTGGAGGTCTTTGCAAGAACCGTGATTCCGCTTACAGGACGGTCAAGACGATGTGGCAGTCCCATGAACACCTGACCTGGCTTTGAGTCACGCTGGGCGATGAAAGCCTTGTACTTCTCGCTCAGAGGTTCGTCTCCGGTCTTGTCTCCCTGAACGATCTCCCCTACCTTCTTGTTGACTACAAGAAGATGATTGTCCTCATATAATATTCTTGATGCGAGGTCTTCGAATTCCTCGCGAAACAGTTCTCTGTATATCATGGCAAATATGTCAATACGGCTGCAAAAATAGCAAATATGTCATTATCGGGCTAACATTGTCATGAAAATTCTGACATTTTGACATATATTTCCTGCATCCGGAAATTGGCACAAGTTTCGTTATTATCCAGGCGTCATCAAAAATGACAGATTCACAGCCGGACGGATCTTATTCCGAGCGAAGCGAAGGATCTTAATACAGGAAATAATTTTAAAAGGAGATAAATATTATGGGAAAAATCATTGGAATTGACCTTGGAACCACCAACTCATGCGTGGCAGTGATGGAAGGTAATGAGCCTGCAGTCATCATCAACAACGAGGGACAGAGAACCACACCTTCAGTAGTAGCATTCACTGACGGTGGTGAAAGAAAGATCGGTAACCCTGCAAAGCGTCAGGCTATTACAAACCCTCACAAGACAATCTTCTCTATCAAGAGATTCATGGGTGAGAAGTACAGCCAGGTTACCGGCGACATCAACCGCGTACCTTACAAGGTAGTGAAAGGTGACAACGATACTCCACGTGTCGATATCGACGGACGTCTTTACTCACCACAGGAGATTTCTGCAATGATTCTCCAGAAGATGAAGAAGACTGCCGAGGAATATCTCGGACAGGAAGTCACAGAGGCTGTAATCACCGTTCCTGCTTACTTCTCAGACTCACAGCGTCAGGCTACAAAGGAAGCGGGTCAGATCGCAGGTCTTGATGTGAAGCGTATCATCAACGAGCCTACGGCAGCTGCTCTCGCATATGGTCTTGACAAGCAGAACAAGGATATGAAGATCGCAGTGTATGACCTTGGTGGCGGTACATTCGATATCTCTATCATGGATCTCGGAGACGGTGTTTTCGAAGTTCTTTCTACAAACGGTGACACACACCTCGGTGGTGACGACTTCGACCAGGTGATCATCGACTGGCTCGCTGCTGAGTTCGCATCCGAGAACGGCGGAATCGACCTCAAGAAGGATCCTATGGCACTCCAGAGACTTAAGGAAGCTGCCGAGAAGGCTAAGATCGAGCTTTCAAGCCAGACTTCCACAGAGATCAACCTCCCTTACATCATGCCTGTTGACGGTATGCCTAAGCACCTTGTAAAGACTCTTACAAGAGCCAAGTTCGAGCAGCTCGCCGACAGCCTTATCCAGAAGACTGTAGAGCCATGCCGCAAGGCACTTCAGGATGCAGGTCTCAACGCATCAGACATCAATGAGGTTCTCCTCGTAGGTGGTTCGACACGTATCCCTGCAATTCAGGCGGTTGTCGAGAAGTTCTTCGGAAAGGCTCCTAACAAGAGCGTGAACCCTGACGAGGTCGTAGCTATGGGTGCTGCCATCCAGGGTGGTGTGCTTGCAGGTGATGTGAAGGACGTGCTTCTTCTCGACGTCACTCCGCTTTCTCTCGGTATCGAGACTCTCGGAGGCGTCATGACAAAGCTCATCGAGGCCAACACGACTATCCCTACAAGAAAGTCACAGGTGTTCTCTACAGCCGCTGACAACCAGCCTGCAGTTGACGTACATGTACTTCAGGGAGAGCGTCCTATGGCTAAGGACAACAAGCTCATCGGAAACTTCATCCTTGACGGTATCGCACCGGCTCCAAGAGGTGTTCCACAGATCGAGGTTACATTCGATATCGACGCCAACGGTATCCTCAATGTTTCTGCAAAGGACAAGGCTACAGGCAAGGAGCAGAACATCCGTATCGAAGCTTCATCAGGTCTTTCTGATGCTGAGATCCAGAGGATGAGGGACGAGGCCAAGGCTAACGAGGCTGCTGACAAGGCTGAGAAGGAACGCATCGACAAGATCAACAACGCTGACGGAATGTGCTTCCAGACTGACAAGAACCTCAAGGAGTATGGTGACAAGATTCCAGCTGAGAAGAAGGCAGCAATCGAGGAGGCGAAGAACAAGCTTCAGGAGGCTGTAAAGGCTCAGAACATCGCTGACATCGACAAGTACAATGCAGAACTCGAAGCAGCATGGCATGCAGCTTCAGAGGATATGGCAAAGGCTGCTCAGGCAGGTCCTCAGCCAGGAGCCCAGCAGGGTCCTTTCAACGGCCAGGCAGGTCCTCAGGGTGCTGATGATCAGGGAGTTGACGAGCAGTAAGAGCTGACATACCGCGAACGGATATCATTTCGCACTATATGATAATCTGGAGGCAAAACTTTCAAGGTTTTTGCCTCCAGATTACGTTTTCACCCGATTCTTTGCTCGAGAATAAGAATTAATAGCTGAGCTTCACGCCGAAATAGAAGCTGCGGGGAGCGGCCGGGCCGTAGATGTAGCCGGAATCACGGTCCGGGCCTTGGTCGAAGTCGTTCTGGAAGGCGTTGAAGATATTCTGGATACCGGCATTGAGCTGAAGCTTTATGTTGTTGTAAAGCTTGAAGTCGTAAGCAGCCTTGAAGTTCATGTCGAAGAAGCCCTGGGTGGTTTCAGTCCTGTTAGCTTCAATCCAGCCTGCATGATGCTCCACAAGCATACTGCCGGTATATGTTCCGCTCAATGAGAGCATGAACTGCTTCAACGGATTGTATGATGTCACGAAATAGCCGTAGAAATCAGGGGTTCTGAACATCTGGGTAACAGCCTCCACATCATCTGCCCATGCATGTGCCTCCTTATAGTTCGATCTCTGAAGGGTAACTCCGGCCTGGAACTGCCAGAGACTCTTGTAGGCCAGCTTGCCCTCAAGGTTTCCTCCATATACCCTGGCACCGGACTCATTACGTCTCTCCTTGATAAGCACACCGTTCTCAACTCCTATTTCGGTCAGGGCAAACACATCCGAGAGGTCTGTATAGAAACCTTCCAGAAGGAGATTTCCCTGCCAGTCACCCCATGAATGATACATATCTGCAGACAAACTGAGGCTCTGTGACTTCTCGACACGCAGGTCGTCAGCCAGACGGATCATAGAAACGATACCGCCCACATTATCGATATGGAGATCCTCGTCAAAGGCCTGAGGGGCACGGAAGCCATATGAATAGCTTGCACGCAGGTTCACGTTCTTTACCGGATTATATCTCAGGTTGGCACGTGGGCTGAAAATGATGCCGTCAATCAGATTATGCTTGTCAAGACGACCACCGAGCAGGAAGCTCCAGCGGGCGTTCTTCCATTCATTCTGAAGATATGCACTTCCGATACGGATGAGCTGGTCAGTCACACGGTTATAGCCCCACATATTGTCCTCAAGATGATCCTGATTGTACTCGATTCCTGCCGTAAGATCCGCAGGCATGAACAGACAGTTGTCAAATTTATAGACATACTGGCTGCCGAGAACCCATGTAAGGTCATAAGTCTCACCATATGCGTTGGGATCCTTTCCTGCTCCATAGTAACTTTCACGGTTTATATGCTGTACCGATCCGAACACATTGAGACGATGACGCTCGTCACGGGAAAACCAGTCATATTTGAGCGAACCGGTATTGATGCTGTGACGCACCTGCTCGGCGATCATGACCTCATGAGGCGGAAGATGGAGATTGTCTCCTCCGCGACGGTACTCCTGAAGGTGGTGATATTCCGCTGTGACCTTGCTGTAAAGACCGGTCTTGAGATATCCGCGCATTCCGAGGGTCTGACCGCTCATTTCCGTAAGCTCAGTAAAGCCGTCTCCATCATGATCATATCCGTCCTTCTGACGATTCTGACCGAAAACGGCAATTCCCATCTTGTTGTCTTCCGTTACAAGAGATGCATTGAGAGAAGTATTGTTATCAAACGCCCCTGTTCCGTTGATGCTGCTGACCGTATGTGCAAGTGATGCCGAGTTACGTACCGGCTCCTTTGTGATGATGTTGATGGTTCCGGCAATGGCAGATGAGCCGAAAAGTGCGGATCCGCCACCTCTCATCACCTCTACCCTATCCACCATATTGGCAGGAAGCTGCTCGATTCCATATACTCCTGCAAGTGCGCTGAAAATCGGACGGGAGTCTATAAGTATCTGGGTATAAGGGCCGTCAAGACCATTGATTCGTACCTGCTGATAACTGCAGTTCTGGCAGTTGTTCTCGACACGCACTCCCGGCTGGAACACAAGTCCCTGCGATAGAGAAGTCGCATTGACCTTGTCATACGTATCCATATTGACCACATTCACCAGAGTCGGAGCCATCATTCTTGCAGTTTCGCTCCTGTTGGCAGACACCACGACTCCATCAAGAAGGACATTGTCTTCCTCTATCATGAAATTCACCTCAAGTGCCACTCCATCCTTCAGAACGATTTCCTTGGAAACGGTCTTATATCCGACTCCGGAAACCTGAAGAATGAAGGTACCCTCAGGAAGATGTTCAAGAAAGTAATGTCCGGAATCACCGGTAGTGGTTCCTACTGTCGTTCCCTTAAGAGACACGACCAGAAACGGTACGTGTTCACCACTGTTTCTGTCGATGACATGTCCATGTACACTTGCCTCTGACGGTCTTTTATCCGCTGCAAATGAAACAAGAGACACCAGGATCAATATTGTGGAAACAATCATTTTCTTCATAGTCTGTATAGTGTTTTTTGATTTTCGGGGTGCAAATTTATAGGGATTGGAACAAAATGGCAATAACCATTTATTGGGAAAATGGCATTTAAACATATCCTGAAAAGGGAAAAGTCGCGCATCAGCAAGACAGATACGCGACTTCATGATATTCTGCAATTCAATATCCTGACGTTATTCTACCGGAATGGACTCGACTCTGACAAACTTCTGAACGAATTCAGGATTGTCCTTTGCCACCCATATCATGGATTCCCTTGTGAGATCACGGATGATATAGCGATGGGCCCAGTCACCGGAATCATGATCATAACTTCCACGGATGATTGCCCCCAGCTCGGGATCCGTCTCAATGAAATATGATCCTGTCACGACATGGGGGACATCATTGAAACTGTCAAGATTCTGATAAAGCGTGAATGTCCTGTCATTACGGACAATCTCCATGAACACATACGTGCCGGCTGTCAAGGCAGAACCGTTCCACTCGGCAAGTTCCCATTTGCCGGATATGTTGTTCGCATTCACATCCAGATATTCCTCAACCTCCACATCCGTTTTGTCAATGCATGAAGTCGCAACCATGCTGATGACTGATATAGAAACCAGAAGATGTATCATTAACCTTTTCATATATCTCATTTTTTCATTATTCATTTTTTGTCTGCCTTATCGAAACCTTCAATGAGGATCTGCTCGGAGGCAGGCCCAATCCTTTAAGGATTATCTTATTATCTTCCCGCACAGATCCGACCGAAGGATCATATGATATGACAATCTCCCCTTCCTCGCCGTCTGCAACAGTTTCCGGAACTGTCCTGAATGAAAGGCATCCCGGAAGAAACGCGGTCTCGCATTCAAGCTTCATATCCCTGCCGCTCAGATTGATGAAGCGCAGCTTTTCTACAGCCTTCCTGCCTTCATCGAATGTCACTTCAGAACGTCTCAGACGTATTTTTCCCATCTGCACCGGCCATATTCCGGAAATGTCAGCTCCGTTTTCAACATCGACTGCGAGCTTCAGCACAGCTGCTGGTTCATTTCCATCACCGGAATATACGAATATCCTTCTTTCAAACTTTCCCGGATGTCCCTTAGGATCATACCTGACAGCTATCTCGGCTTCAGCATCGGGAGCGACCTCCCTGACATTAACCGATGCAGCTGCACACGAACACGATGACACAAGTCGGTTTATATATATGGTCCTTCCGCTTACATTCGTGAAACGAAAACGAAAAACCGCAGGAGCATCATCCTCATTCATCGCTGCAACAATGCGCGTGGTCTCAAATTTCAATGACGCAGAATCAGGTGACAGACGCGGAGCCACAACACTGTCAATCCTTTCTCTCGGTATGATCTTTATCTGCGCAAGGGCAGAAGCATGTAGCAAGAGAGAGAGGAGAAGACACGATATGAGGCTGAACCTGCTCATTATCAGAGCCATCCGTTACCACCGGCTGATTCGCGGACAGTGATCACGAACTCATCCTTACGGTTTCCGGTCACTGCAGCCTTTGTCTGTCCGGCCTTCAGTCCCTTTAAAATCATCTTTCCGTCAACGATTTCCGCTGTAGCGATCGAGGTATCCTCAACCGTCACAGAGAAACTGTTTCCATCCATATACATGGAAGGAGAAGCAACAGTCTGACCTCCGACAGATACATAAAGATTTGGGAATGTCATATCTGTTCCCGAACCTTCGACAGCCTTGAGCAGGGCATATGCATTGATCTGTCCGGCTCCCATTCCACCCTTGAAATCCTTGAGGTCATATGACATCATAGGTGCAGAACCTTCGAGGTCAAGTACATATTTCCTGTACTGCTTGATTCCGGTCATATAATCTTCAATCGGAGTAGCTGTATCGTATATGAGCGCCTTGAATTCGTCAGCCTTGAAATGCTTCCTCAGCTTGGCCGCATATGAAAGACCGAGAGCCACAACTCCCGACACATGAGGACAGGCCATCGATGTTCCCTCCATATATCCGTATCCACTTTCGCTCAGATGGAGCGGAAGTGTTGACAAGATACAGCCGATATCTCCCACAGCATGTTCTTCATCAACATAATCCCAATAGTAATCCTGATCTCCTCCCGGTGCAGAAATCGTCGTACCGGGACCGTAGTTGGTATAGACCGCAGGAGTGAAATCTCCGGCAGTCGCAGCTACGGCCACGAAATCAGGATAAGCTCCAGGATAGCTGGCAGCCGGTGCTGATTCATTGCCGCCGGCAAATACTACGATACCTCCGTCAATGACTCCGTCAGGAGAGCCTGCATTATGAACAAAATAGTCAAGGGCCTTCTTCTCAAGGACATTGTATGTCCCCCACTCTTCATCTGTAGAATACTGAGGTGTCCAATCGAAAGGATTCGCGGCTCCGGAAATATATCCCCAGCTGCACTGAAGAACCACAGCTCCGTTATCAGCGGCATATTTGATTGCTCTGACCTCTTCCAGAACTGTGCCGGCATATGCACCGGAGAATATCTGGCATGACATGATCTTCACACCTGGAGCCGAAGATGTTCCACCTGCTATCGAGCTGATTCCCAGACCGTTATCATTCACAGCCGCTATAACGCCTGCGACATGAGTACCATGTCCCGAATCATATCTCGTATCAACAGATATGACGCCATTGCCTTTGACAAAGTTGTAACCGTGGATATCACCGGCATAACCGTTACCGTCATTGTCTTCGTGAGATTTCCATATCTCATCTTCATTCACCCACATGCTTGCCTTGAGATCAGGATGCGATATATCCACACCTTCATCAAGGACTGCAACTATGATGGAAGGGTCTCCTGTTGTAAGTTCCCACGCCTTCTCAACATTTACATCAGCACCTTTGATGAACTTGGTCGGACGCAGATTACCTTCATTCACCAGATGCCACTGCTCCACAAGAAGCGGGTCATTGAAAGCACCTCCGGCAGCCATTGCAGCATATTCCTGAAGTCTTTCAAGGGTAAGAGGATTAGGCTTGTCATCAGAAGCTCTCTTGAGTATGCGGTTATATTCCACACGGCTCACTTCACCGAGTCTCGAGAGGTCTGCAGCGACCTTTTCTACCGAATGCTCATCACTGAAACGAACAATATACCATAGATGAAGTCCCTCCTTGCGGGCTTTTTCTTCAGAACGAAGATCAACAGGAAAAACTCTCTCTATATGATATCCGTCAACAAGGTCGAGAATCTCATCGACACTTAGGACACCGGAACGGGACATCGGACAGTCAGCACTGCTTCTTGTCACTCCAGCCTTGTCAAGAACATCGCTTACATGCTCGTCAAAGCGGACAAGAAGCTGTCCCTGGAGGACATCTTCTGACAGATGCGGCAGCCTGACCTCATCTGAAGGGACATCAGTTCCCGGACCAATTACCGAACATGATGTCAACCCGGCAATCAGGACTGACGCAAGACAATATATCGTTTTTCTAATATTCATTACTCCTTGATATTATTCGGATTGTACTTCTTGTTCGTATAATGCTGGTAATAGTAGTCGAGGCTTACAGGTTCGTTTGTAAAGCCGGCGTTCATTCCATCCTGAGTCTTGCCTTCCTGATTGAATACCAGAGAATAAGGATACCATATATCGAGCTTAGGATGGTAAAGAAGCCAGTCTGGAAGCTCACCTGTCAGCCTGTTGTAGTTGATTGCAAAGAACTTCGTGTCAGGAAGGACTTTAGGAAGACCGATGAGAATCTCCGGAAGAGTATCACATGCATTGACCTCTTCTGCTGTCCATTTTTCATGCTGAGCCATTGTCGGCAGCTCTCCATGCAGATAGTTCACAGACAATCTTATCGTATCAAGAGCATTCCATTTGAGGATCCTCTCCGGAAATTTATGCTCTTCAATAAGACCACCTATGTTCTCCCTGTCATCATTGCTGAGATCATATATGGTATAACGCTGGTTGGCATTCATGACAAGGGCATGGAGGTTCGGGAAATTCTCCGGCGTGAGAATGTCAGGAATACTCTGGAAATTGTTGGCACTGATATCGAGATACTCCAGATTCTTCAGGTTCTTGAAATCAGGGTGAAGAGTGGTAAGTCCGTATGCACCTATCGTCAGTCTCTTGAGGTTCACAAGCTTGGTGATATGTTCACCTGTATCAAGGCTGCGAAGGAATGTATTTGTATTTGCATAGAACACGATTTCCTCGGCAGCTGTAAGATACTGGACCTCGAACGGGATCTCTTCATGGGTATTGAACATGAAGAATTCGACATATCTCACTCGTCCCTTATCCGGACCGCTTTTCCACACATGCACATTGTTCCAATGCTCAAGTCGTTCCGAAGGATCGATCTCAACATATGAATTCAATGCACGACTGACGGCAAGGATTGCCAAAGAGTCTCCGGCAGGAGTTCCGGCAGGAATCGGCAAGGCTGCCTTCTGAACTACCTTCAGGACATCGTGCTTTCCCATATCCACATCAGACAATGGCTTGAACACGACATCTGCAATCCTCTCATTATCACGAGAATTCACTTTCCAGTCAAAACGTATATTCACATCACGAGGTCTTGCACCTCTATCCAATTCAAGTTCACCCTTTTCAAATGTAAGCCACTTTTCAGCGCCATCCGGAAGAATGACTTCAAAATCGACATTGGTCTTCACCTTCACATTGAAGTATCTTGAGCCATAAGCAGCAAAATCCTCTACTTCGACCTGGGTCTTTGGAAGCACTATCTGATATTCGAATCCATCCTGGACAACAGTGAAATCCCTATTCTCGTCTGTATCAAGATTATGAATCCTGACAGCTCCTGTCCTCTGGCCTACGACAAGGGATGAATCGACACTTACCTGGCAATCCACCGAGCCTCTTCCGTTGGCAGGAGAAACAGTAATCCATGGTTCCTCTGTAATCGCCACCCAGTTGCCTGAAGAGCTGATCTTTATATCGGAAATACCTCCCGCCGGACCGATATTGATGTTGTCGGTATCAACTTCAAAAGGTATGTCAGGATTCGGATTGATACATGCTGCCGTCAGAACAGCAGTCACGAATGCTGATATGATATATCTCAATTTCATAATCTTTCCCTCCCTCATCATTTAAGCAGATAATCACAGTTCCTTATATCCTGAGTCTTGTCATATATAAGGTAATATACACCGGCCTGATATGCATAGCAGATGTCCGACGCATCGAAGATGATCTCAGGATTATCGCTGATATCAAGATAATAACATATTGTAGATATGGTATCCTCGATCTTTCCAAGATTGTTGGAACCGAGATACAAGCCTCTCAAACCCCTGTGCTGATATATTCCAGTCGGCCATTCAGACATACATCTTGCTCCTTCCTCGTCACGTTGTCCTCTGAGTGCAAAGACTGTCAGATACTGGCTGTCAAGAGGCTCCCACGGGAATGAAGAGAACTGGTTGTATGACAGTTCGACACCATATAGATATGGCAGGTTTCCCGCATGCATTTCATACGGAAGATCCTTCAGATCATTATATGAGAAATCGAAAGAGCTGAAGTTAACGGCATTTTCATAATCAAACGATCCCTTTGGAATCTCCCTTATGTTACATCCTCTGAAATTGATGTTCAGGATTTTTGAATTCGACTTGGCCAGTTCTATAGGATAGACCGTGAATTCCGGATTATTCGTTATCGTCAGAGTCTGTACATATACTCCCCTGAAATCATCAGGGAAACCGCCGATATGATTGTATGAGAAATCAATCGAGACAATCGCATACATCGAGTTTGCATCGAAGATATTCGGGAACTCGGTGAATTCATTATGGGTCACAGAGAATGTCTCAGCATCTTCCATATAGCAGAATACTCCGTTCTCATCAACAGGGAACGATGACAATCTGTTGTGGTCGAAGAATATCTGGACAGGCTTGATGTCACTCCCCCATGCCTCCTCGATGGTATGTATCTTATTATAGGAGAAGTCTATCATTCCAAGCTTCTTCATATTCTTGATCTCTGCCGGTATTACCTCGAGATTGTTCTCATTGAAATACAGGAGCTGGATCTTCTCTCTTGACGGACCGGTAGCCAGAGCCTTGAATCCCTTAAGTACCTCTTCAGAACTCCACTGTCTGTTGTTTGCAAGGTTCAGGGAAACAAGAGAAGGCATTTCGGCAATAGCCATCGGGAATGATGTCATCTTCGAGCAGTTATAAATCTCGAGATCAGTACAAGATACAAGATTCGAAATCTCATCAGGAATGGATGTAAGTTCACCGTTAGCAATGAAGAGCTGCTCGAGTTTCGTAAGTTTTCCGATTTCCTTAGGCAGGCTCTTCAAGCCGTTATTTATCTTTCCATGAATCATGTCCTTGAGCTGTATCTTCATTCTGCCTGTACCATATTCGATTATCTCATCCTCCTTCATTGTATCATACAATGCTGTTTCAGGAATGGATATGCCATGTTCAGCCATGGCACGGGCAATGGGCTCCGACATCTGGGTTACCGGATGAGTCATCCTTACGTACTCCATATGCCTTTCCATTCTTCTGGAAGTGCCTTTACCGTCAGATATGGTAGGATCATAACTAATCAGATTGCCATCATTATGGTTGCCGAGGTAAAGTTCAACAAGTTCGGTAAGCTGGCCTATGGCTGGTGACAGATGGCCGGAAAAGCCGAAATCACTAATATTGATATGAGCTACTCGACCGTTAGAATGTAATGTAACGCAAGGTTGCTCTCCCCAGAGATCCGGATCCTTGTTGAAGTTCCAGTTGCATCCTTCAGGAAAATTTTCTCCTATATAATACCAGTTTTCTCCGTCAAGTGACTTCCATATCTCATACAAGGCATAATAGTCCTTGATATGCTCATCGCTTTCATGAAGGGAAACAGGTACGTCGGCATCAGTGACCTTGTTGTCCTCGATCACGAATGAGGCGTCCACGTCAGATGAAGTCTCCAGAAGCTTCCTGCCGGAATCAAATACAGAATAAGATTCAATGCTGTATTCTCCTGCCCTCAGCGTTATGAGAGAGTCGCACGACAATGAAGATGTCTGATAACCGTCTTCCACATCGTCGTCATCTTCGAAATGTACCGAATATTCAGTAGGAAGCATCTCAAGCACAGTAGTGGTATTGGATGTCCTGACAGAAAGAGTAACATATCTGATCTCATCAAAAGAATATTCCTTGATTGCCGCCTTTGTGGCTGGATTGTCATCAAAATCAGAGAAGTCCTTTACAAAAGAGAAGCGCACCTTGCCCCTGCCGACAACAGGAGTTACAAGGTCATGCACACAAAGGCCTCCCGCCACCACACTGAACGATGCAGCGGACGCATCAGGAGTCCCCTCTGAAACTACTTCGTCCATCTTATCATAAAGCACATACGTAACAATCTGATAGTCACCGGAAAGCACTTTCAGCTTCTCGCTTCTGAGACCGAATTCCGCAGCCTCATCATTTGAGGCGTTCATAACCATTGTCTGAGACATCAGATTGCCTTCATACCTCAAGGTAACCTTGAGCTTTGCAACATCCTTGAGATACTCCAGCTGTCCGGCCTTTGTTCCGGGATAAGAAGCCTCCTTATACAATTTGAACTGGATATATCCATATTCGTTTTCCCTGTAATCGGGAACCGTCTCCCTTACACATCCGCACAAGACGGATATGAAAGCGATCAGCAGCAATATATTGAATCTTGATGATTTCATATATGTTTATTACAATACTTTCAGTTAAAATGAACCTGTAAGGTCAAGAGTACATACGAGTACCAGAACCACATTGTTTTCAGCATCATGGAAAAGGATCTGTCCCCTTTCATAAACTGAATCCGAGCCCTCATCAAGGATCATATAGATATCCACACCTCCATCAATCAGTTCGAAATCACCGACATACTCGTCGTAATCCAGACCGTTCACAACGAAAATGTGACGTTTCGCATAAGGATTAGGATTATACATCACGGCATTCGAAGGAATAGAAATCCTCATAGGGAATCCCTGTGTCCTGTATGTGAGATGATATATCGGAGCACAATATTCCTTGAACGTATCAAAGAGTTCCTTGTCAGTATCTGCCGTAACCTCTTCCAGGGTAGCTCCTACCATTTCTGCATACGAGGCAGACTCACCGATGAATTCCACATTGACTTCCACATCGGCTACCTTTGCAGGGTCATAAACTGCAACAATGATGGCAAGGACAGAGCCGTCGGCATCATAGAAGACGACATATCCGAGATTCTCGGTCTCAGGAGGGGTCATTCCATTATACATATCGATGACTCCAGCTGTATTGCCGCCATCGTTAGAAGTAAAACGCAGCCAGAAAGACTCGTTGGCAGTGACATCCTCCCTTGAATTATTGAATACCTTGTATGAAGAATACGGAGTTGCAAACGTCATGAAGGCCTTGTCCCTTGCATATGGATTAGAGTATGTAAGTTCATACACGAAATCCGTCTTTCCGAACCAGCCCTGAAGTCTCGGATTATCAGAATATGTCATTGTCGCACCTGCAGAAGCCATTTCCTCTTCAGAATATGTCATGATGACATATTCCATATCGCTTCCATACTGAACGACACTGATAGCGAATTCCTCCATATCCGGCTTCAACGCACCGTCAGACTCAAAGAAGGAGTCAGCTCCGGCTCCGACCTTGCTGAAGAGGATATATGCCGATCTTTTCTCCCCGTCATTATCTGCCGGTCTGATGACAAGAGCCCTCTTCTGGAGTACTTCCTCGCCCTGTACATATGCATCGATATCGACTGTGATCCAGTCCGCATTCCTGCCGGCATACTTTCCATCTATGGTTTCAACGGCATATACGGCAGCCTGAGATGTTCCTGTAAGCCATGCTGTTGCAGGCAGATCCTGAAATCCCATCGATGTCATCACCTTTCCTACCGGGTCGAACTCCAATGAAGTCAATGACATATCCAGACCATAGCCGAACCTGTCACTGCATCCCGGAATAGTCACCTCCACTTCGTGCACTGTCCGGCCATCATAATTGAATCTGATTTCAGCTGTCACGTCTTCAAGAGGATAGTGCATAGGGTCACCCATCAGAATGAATCTGGTGATTCCGGCATTTCTTTCAGGTACATCTCCAACATACTTCACATCAAGCCACTCCGGCATCTCCAGAGCCCAGTCGCATCTTGAATCAACCAGGACAGGCATACGGTAATCGCTGCCCGGCCATACAAGTGTAAGCTTGTCAGCAGGGGATTCCGAATACAGGTACTCACCGGAATCATCAAAAAGGAAATCACCGTTTTCCGACTGTGTCGTATAAAGCTCCACGATTCCGCAAGCCGGAATGTTGACATCAAGTTCACCGAGAGCAGTATCTCCGGCAATGAACTTCAACGTGCCGGTTGCAGCTTCAAGCGACGCACCTGTCAGGATCACTTCTATTGTTCCGGTCGTGCTTTCCGGCAGCTGGATGTCAAGCCACTCAGGAGTCACGACCGTCCATTCGCAGTTAGATTCAACCCGAAGGGGCAATATGTATTCAGCATCAGCAGCAGACCAAAGGAAATCAGCCGGACCATCAGCGTATCCATATTCAAATCCTCCGGTTCCGTTCATCACAAAGTCCCCGTCAGCGGCTTTCGCCACATAGACATTCAATGTCCTGTTCTTTGCCGGACGCATATATCTTGCAATGACCTGCGACTTTCCACCCATTGTAAGAGTGACATCACATGAGCGGTTCATATCAAATTCCTCAGTTGCGGAAACTCCTACAGACAGAGTCACCCTTTCAGATTCTCCATCTATAACCTTTCCGGACAACTTATCGACCTTGAACGAACCGTCATTCAGCCAGAACCACTGGAAAGTCTCGGAAGGAACTGTGACAGTCCAATCCATATTAGCATCAAAAGTAAGTGTAAGGACACTTCCAGGTTCAACATCACTCTTTTCTACCAATGTCGGGAACGACGGCTCCACCTGTGGTACCGGTGGAACAGGCTCTTCACAAGATACCGCCATAACCGCACACACAGCAAAAGCAGCAGTCATCGAACGAAAGAAAAACTTCATATCCATATTTTTCATAGTTTTCATTTTTACATTCCCTCCTCTTTCTTCAGGCGCTCGGCCTCTTCATCGCTTACCCACTCCATAATATTGTAGAAGTGTCCTACAGTTCCAACAGGCTCGCCAAGATCCTCCACATAGACTTCAGCCCACAGATAAAGGTAGCTGCCACATGGATAGAACACAGAATCATACAGAGAACTGCTTGTCACGAGGATCTTGTCATCTCCATGATTGGTACCGAAGAACGATCCCTCGTCACTGGCTACCTGATCACGATCCATTGTTACAAAAGGCTTCATAGGATCTTCCGGATGGAAAGTGATAGTCACATCATATCCGTCATTGATCCAATTGCGGCATATGATCATGTTCTCTTCAGTAGGATGCTTTTCGGTATAGATAAGACGCTGATAGTCTCCCGTAATACTGTAATTATAGAGAAACATAGATGTCAGGACGCAATAGCCGGTAAAACTGTTTATATCGAACGGACAGCTCTTCATAAGCACCGCCTTGGTCTGCTTTCCGTACAGAGGCATCTCCAATCTATCGTCCATCACTAACTGAAGCTGAAATCCAAGGGAATCCGTAGCTTCAATATTGTCATAATATCCATGTACAAGAACATCCGCCCTGTTCTCACCTGCCTTGATCGTCACAGTATTGGACTGAAGTCTGTAATGGAGGTTCTCTATCGCATTGCTTCCCTTATCTATGATCTCGACTCCGATGGTTCTGTCATAGTCCCTTACGACAGTCGAGACCACAGGAATGGAGAAATACTCGACATCGTTCTGAACGGGATATATCGACATCGTATCAGCAAACATGATATATTCCGCATCGGAATAGGTCACATACCTTTCCTTGCAGGAAGTGAAGGAAAACATCAACAGGAGAACAGCTGTCGCATATTTATATAAATGATTCATGTTCATTCTCATTATCTGTTACTTTCATTCGGCTGGATCTGAGAGCCAGGAGATACTATTTCATGGTTAGGAACAGGCCATACGAAAAGCGGATTGCCAGCCTCGATCTTCAGAGAGCTTCCTTCCGACTGGGTCTGGGACTGAGGAGTACGCTCAAAGCCTTTTCCCCATCTCTTCAGGTCATGAAGACGGAATCCTTCCATATAAAGTTCTCTTACCCTTTCATCGGAGATTGTCTCAAGCCAGTTGCCGGCATTCACTGAAACCGTACCACCGGTACTGTATCGGGTCTCACGCAGAGCCGTAAGATCAGCAGATGCCGCAGAATAATTTCCCAGTTCGCAATATGCCTCAGCACGAATGAGATATTGCTCGGCCAGACGAAGCGGCTTAGGCATGTTCACATGGAATATCATGTTCTGTATAAGTGCTTCATTTCCATAATATTTCACGAGCAGAGGCCATGTCAGCTGATGGGCATAGCCGGTCTGAAGTTCGGCAAAATATGCATTGTATCTCATATCCGCTGCAGCATACAGAGACAGAACCCACTGAGCCGGAACATAATCAGGATAATAATAGGTATAATCTGTCGTGAAATTGAGGAAGACCGCTCCCTGGGCTCCTCCGTATGAAGTGGCCGTATAGCCTATTCTCCAGATATTCTCGAATGACGTGTCATTTGTCCAAAGATAATCGAGATATGTCTGTGTGCTTGTCACATTGCCTCTGGCTGTTGCAAGAGCGAAGGCATCGGATTCGATAAGAACAGTCGAATGATCTATCGCAGACTTCCAGTCCTGCATATAAAGGGCTACGCGGGCATGGATGGCATGAGCTGCCGCATTCGTGAAATATGCAGCATCATAATAGTCGTTCTCATCGTCCAGCATTTCCTCTGCCTTTACAAGGTCATTGATCACGAACTCATAAGATTCTCTGAGGGTAGCACGCTTTGCTGGCTTTTCACCGAAATATGTATCGGCAAGCACAACACCAAGCTCGGAATCAGCAGTAGCAGGATCATATGCCTTGCAAAAACATTTTATCAGTTCTGAATATGCCAATGCCCTCGCACAATACACCTCTCCAGTAAAATAATCCAGCATCTGGATCTCAGAGTCATCAGTCATACTGTCACGGAGCCGGCCTACCTGATCGAGGTAGAAGTTACAGCGACCGATTATCCTGTACAGTGCGGCATATACAGCCTCGATTTCCGAATTGGTGGATCTGATGTCCCATAGCCAAAGCGTACCGAACTGGTTGGAATTTCCCTGAACCGCATACGCAAGATCTGCCTGAATATCAGGACATAAGGTCAGATATCCGCTATACAGGGCACTGCTCATATAAGCGGAATAGATTCCTGTCACAGTCTGCTCCGCATCAGAAAGAGAATGCATGCCTTCCTCTTCCAGAATGAAATCACCTGGAAGCTTTTCAAGGCAGGATGTCAGACTGAAGGTAAATGATACCATCAGGAGCAGCTTTATCATTATCTTGTATATATTATTCATCTCACCCATTCTTTAAAACATGATATCAAGTCCGAACGTATATTGACGCGACATAGGATACTGCGCTGCATAAATATTGCGGGTTCCTTCTGGATCCAGACCTGAGAAATTAGTGAATGTCAGGAGATTCTGACCCTGTGCATATATCCTGAGTCCTCTTATGAAACCTGTCTTCCTGAGAAGATCCGAAGGAAGACTGTAGGAAATCATAAGATTCTTGAGGCGAAGGAATGAAGCATCTTCGAGAAGCCTGCTGTCGAACTCGGTATATTCGCCATGACGCGGAATATCCGTGACATCACCAGGTTGCTTCCAGCGGTTCAGAAGCCTGCGTGACTGGTTGTATGTCATGAAGCGTCCGTTTGACTCGTCGAAATACCTGTCATTGTTTATCATCCATCTGTCACCTACCCAGCTGAACTGCGCGCTGAGACTGAGGCCCCTCCATGCCAGTGCTGTTCCAAATCCTCCCTGCCAAGGAGCATGGTAGGACTTTCCGACCATTACCTTGTCCTCATCCCTGAGTTCATTAGTGATGTTTCCGTCCTTGTCATACCACAATGCGTCACCGTTGGCAGGATTGACACCTGCAAATCGGTTGATATAGAACTCTCCGACCGGATGTCCTACAACAAGTTTGGTACTTGTGTTCGATGTCTCATATTCATCAACTCCATTATACAGCTCTGTCAACCTGTTATGATTGTAACCGACATTCGCATTCACGTTCCATGAGAAATCCCTGATCTGGAGAAGTACTGTATTGAAGTTAAGCTCCACTCCCCTGTTCACCATGGCGCCGACATTAGACCACTTGTAACCATATCCGTTGGACTGGGAGTATGCAAGCGGAACCGACATGAGCATGTCGGTAGTCTTCTTGTTGTAGAACTCCAAGTCAAGATTCAGTCTGTTCCAGAACCCGAGGTGGAAAGCAAGGTTCGTAGTCCATGTATTCTCCCATGTAAGATCCTCATTACCAGGCTGAACAGGAGCCACACCGGCATCTCCGACATAATCGGATCCTCCGCCTATGAGAGCAAGATGCTCATAGTTAGGGATCTCGGAATTACCGGATGTTCCGCTGCTGAAAGAAACCTGGCCGAGAGTAAGCCAATCGCGCGAATCAGCCATGAAGTCCTCGTTGCGGAGGTTCCACATGAATCCCACTGCTCCGAACACTCCCCATCTGTTGTTCTTTCCGAAGCGTGACGAACCGTCTGTTCTGACCGAAACTTCCGCATAGTATCTGTCAGAGAAATTATATTCGCCTCTTCCGAAGAACGAGACTCTTGAATAATCCGAATCCGCAGTACTTGTCCACATGGTGGCTCTTGTTCCGGTGGAAATGTCGGTAAGCTTGGAATTCGTCTGTCCCTCTGTCGTTATGCTGAATGCTTCGGCATGGAAATCCTGCCATTCATGTCCGAGAAGAAGGTTGAAATCATGAATGTCATCTATGTCGAAGCGGTAGGTAAGTGTATTCGTAAGATGAAGTCCCAATCCGTCTGAAGAGCTCCTTGCGGCAGAACCTTCTCCAAGGTTAGGTTCATAGTCTGGGAAAGACTTGCTGAAACCAGTAGTATGCGAGAAGTCAACAGCAAACTGGCTGCGGAAGACGAGATTGCGATAAAGAGTCAGGTCAGCAAAGACCGTAGATATCATCTTGTACTTCTTGTAGGCGAGAGGATTGTTCTCAAGCCATTCCAAAGGGTTCTGTCCCTGTCCTTTCCATGAGCCGTCACCTATCGAAGCCAGACTTCCGTCCTTGTTGAACGGATTCCAGTAAGGGAGCATGAAACGGGCTGCCGAAATCGGGGTCACCAGAGTATAGGCTCCTTCATCAGCCTGCATGATGTTCTGATAGTTGAACATCGTGTTCGTACCCATCTTCAGCCATTTGGCCATCTGCTGCTCGAAATTGAAGCGCATAGAATAACGCTGGAATTCCGAACCCGGAGCAATACCCTCCTGACCGTAATATCCTCCGGAGAAATAATAGTTCGTGGTCTCAGTAGCACCGGAAACGGAAAGTTCGTGGCTCTGGAGCATGGCAGAGTCATTGAACACCGCATCCATCCAGTTCACGTCGGTCTTTGCCAGATAACCATAATCCTGACCCGAAGTAAGGCCGAGTTCCTTCTCATATTGAATTCTCTCAGCAGTATTCATCAGATCCCAGTTTCCATGCGCCATTGCTGACCAACCCATCTGCGAACGGTAATTCACATTAGGACGATCCATGTTCCGGCCCCTCTTGGTAGTGATCACGATCACACCATTTGCAGCTCTGGCTCCATATATCGAGGTTGATGAGGCATCCTTCAGAATGGACATGCTTTCGATATCTGCAGGATTGATCGTGTTGAAGTCTGCAGCTGAAATCGCCACTCCGTCAAGGATGTACAGCGGAGCCGTTCCGGAATTGATGGAATTCGTACCACGGATGGTCATTGTTGCAGACGCACTCGGCTCACCTGTGCTTGACAACACCGTGAGACCGGCGACCTGACCCTGGAGAGCCTGGTCAAATGCTGCTGTCGGGGTATTCTCAAGCTTATCGGACTTGACAGTCGATACAGAACCGGCCACTGTTCCTTTCTTCCTGACACCGTATGCGATAACCACCGCATCATCGAGATTCAACGATTCTGTTTTCATCTCGACATTGCATGTAAAGCTCTCGACAGAAGGCACTGTCACGGTCTCATCCAGGAATCCGATACTTGAAAACACGAGTTTGGTACCTGGGGCAACTTCAATTGTATAATCTCCGTCGATAGAAGTGATGACTCCATTGCCGGAACCATCCATGACAGCCACTCCGATCATCGGCATCTTATCATCGGCAGATGTCACTATTCCACTGACTTTCACCAAGTTCTGCGCACGCATGAGGACACAGCCGGAAGCCATGAGGATCAGAATGAGAAACAGCCTGTTAATATTTTTCATCAGTATAATTTACATAGTTAAGTATAATCAAGCAAATATACTGATAATTTTGCACACTGCAATCTATTTACTACAGGAAAATACTGATTTTACTGATAATTATATATAACAACTCCTCTACATCAGTTCGTATTCAGTGATATTCTTAATACCCGGAATCCCGTAATACGATTCGACGATATCGCCCTTGATACACACCTTCCGACCGAGAAGCTCCGGATTATCCACAAGATTAAGTGCATTGCGGATCTCTCCTGACGACAGCTGGACCGACAGGCAAGCCTCTTTGTCGTCAGTGGAAGAACGGGGACCGAGAAGCAGATTTGTCCTTGATTCAAAAGGCTTATCAAACGAAGCAGAGGAAGAGGAAAGATCCCCTCCGACTATATGGCCGCACACCCAGACATCTTCTTCCCCGACACATTTCAACGCTTCGGAAACAGTCAGGGCATCATATGTGACATTACCCTTTCCGGGTTCGCCTCCTATCACATATTCATCTGATTTCCAAACCCTTGCAGTGTCAAGCTGCAATATGATCGATTTACCGCCATCTGCATTTCCTGAACCGTTGCCGCTGGCCACCCCGATCTTCAGTTCAAGGATCTCGCGTGCCTTGAGTTCTCTTGTCATAAGCAGCTGGTCAGTCTTGCCCTCATTGAGTATCAGCGACACGTCTCCCGGCTTGAAATATGCGATGCGCCTTTCGGAATAGCCGTACACCAGACGTCCGAACGAGGATTTGAGTAAAAGCACACCTTCCGGATATGCATCAAGAAAACGAGGATCGATCGAAAGTCTGATTCCTGAATTGATCTGACTACATACCAGTTTGAGATCCAGAGTCTTGCCGGAAGGAATCATCACACACTGCTCATCCCCAAACTGAGGTGCCGAAAAGGCGGGTTTGCTGAATTCCTCCGAGATGACTGTAACCGTGTAGCTTCCAGGATTCAATGAAAACGATTCAGGCGAATCGCCATAAGTTCCATTATAAACGATCTTTCCTTTGGAATCCCTGACCGTCAAAAGGAAATCACTCGTGTCAGGGATCTCCAGTCCGGATCGTGTAAGAGATTCCTGTTCACTGGCAAATGACACCCTGAGTTCCCCATCAGGAACCAGGGAAGCAAGTCCCAGCATTTCACATGACTGCATTGTAATCAAGGCAATAGAAACGGCCGTCAAAAGAACGAGCCTGAAATCTGACTTCTTCATAATCATTCTCCTCATTGTTTCATGTCCGCACCATTACGGACGTAGCAAATGTATGAAGGCAGAACGAATTGATGTTAAAGAAAAAGAAATATTTTTTATTTCTGTTTTTTAATGAAAATTTTTCTATTTTTTAAACAGATTGTCAAATTTTTACAATCGCGATTTCTATCAGAACTGATACATTATTTATTGAAACAGTAACATAAAAAATTCACGAGGCACTCGCATCTCCTGCGAACGCCCCGCTACTTAACCTAAACTTAAACTATGAAAAACTTCGATGCAAAGGTACGGATAATTAATTATTTTCCAAATCTACTACACGGATTTTTGCATATTTTAAGATCAATATCTTCTCTCCGTGATCATCAAAAGCTATTTTAGCCTTGAGATCAGTAACATTTCCCGAGATTTCCATAATCCTTCCATATCCGAAACGGTTGTGTTCGATCCTCTGTCCTGCCTTGAGCTGAAGGATAGGAGTCGGCTCGAAGTCGGCATCCGGAACCCTTTTCGGAACCGCCTGAGGCCTTCTCACAGGAACGGGCTCCGAACGTCTGACCGGTTCAGGTCTTACGGATGCCTGCTGTTGCGGGATCCTCCTTTCGGTCTGCGGCTTGGAAGACCTTCCATACGAATAACCGGAAGAGAACGATCTGTTCCATCCACCAAAACCGCGTGAAGGTCTGTCATCATCATCCTCATCGTCAAACGAAGATGTCAGAGGATTGGCAATATATTGAGAATCAACCTCCTTGACAAAACGAGAAGGTGAATTCGATTCATGCTTTCCGTTCCTGGTCCTGGTCTGTGCGAACGAGAAAGACACCGCCTTCTTTGCGCGGGTCATCGCAACATAGAACAGTCGTCGTTCTTCCTCGATCTCTGTCTCCGAGGCAAGAAAACCGCCGGACGGAAATATGTTTTCCTCCATACCCGCCACATAGACATAAGGGAATTCAAGACCTTTAGAGGAATGGACAGTCATCAGAGTTATCTTGTTCGAGCTGTCCTCGTCATCCTCCAGATCAACGGCGCTGAGAAGGGAAACATTCTCGAGATAATCCCCCAAAGTCACGACCGGAAGATCAGAGGCAACAAGTTCGACCCCTTCACCAACAGTTCCCTCGGCCTGCATTTCCTCGAACATTTCGTTCTGTCTTTCCTCTATGTAATTCTTCACGCTGTTCAGGAGTTCCTCCACATTGGCCGTTCGCGACTGTCCTTCAATGCTTGTATCGCTCTTATAGAACATGAGAAGCCCGGACTCCATGGCGAGAGCCGTCGCGACCGTGTAGGCATCCTCCTTGGCGGATCTGAGACACATCCTGCTCATCATCTCACAGAAAGCCCTGATCTTCTGCACCGCCGCAGCCTTAAGCCCGAAGCGGTCGAGATCATCCAGAAAGGCAGCCTTGAAAAGCGAGGTCTTGTTCTCCACGGCAGCAGCAGCCAAAGCATTCATGGAAGTATCTCCGATTCCTCTTGCCGGCTTGTTCACTATCCTCTTGAAAGACTCGTCATCATTCAGATTGACAGCCAGTTTCAGATATGCCATCATATCCTTGACTTCGGCTCTTTCAAAGAAGGAATTTCCCGAATATATCACATACGGAAGGTTCCTCTTCCTCAGAGCCTCCTCCAAAGCTCGGGACTGGGCATTGGTTCTGTACAGAATGGCAAAATCCTGATACTGAGCCGATTCCGCATGGATACGGGTAATGATGGAAGAAGCAATCAGCAAAGCCTCTTCCTGCTCGGTATATGCCTGGATCAGCCTGATCTTCTCCCCTTCATCACCCATCGAATAACACTCCTTTGGGATCCGGGCTGAATTCCTGGCGATCAGAGAATTGGCAGCATCGACTATGATCTTTGTCGAACGGTAGTTCTGTTCGAGACGGAAAATATGATGCTCAGGATAGTCCTTCTTGAAGTTTAGGATATTCTCTATCTTGGCGCCTCTGAATGCATATATCGACTGGGAATCATCACCGACCACACAAATATTCTTATGGAACTGGCTGAGTTTCTTGAGAATAAGATACTGTGACAGGTTCGTATCCTGATACTCATCGACCATGATATAGTCGAATCTTCCGGCAATGGACTCCAGTGCCGCAGGATCATCACGAAGCAACACATTCATATTCAGCAGGATGTCATCGAAGTCCATGACTCCCGCCATCTTGCATTTGTATGAATACAGGTCATAGATATCGACTATGCGCGGTTTCTTAGCTGCTGCATCATTCTGCATTGCCACCGCATTCCTCCTGTAGGCGGCAGCTGTCACAAGATTGTTCTTCGCCATGGATATCCTGGACAGCACGTCCTTAGGCTTATACACCTTATCATCCAGCTGAAGCTCCTTCAGGCATGCCTTGATTGCGCTTATGGAATCGCTTGTATCATAGATCGTGAACGTTGATGGATATCCCAGAGATTCGGAAAACTCCCTGAGGAAACGGATAAACACAGAGTGGAACGTACCCATATAAAGCCTTCTGGCACGTCTCTCACCCACCATAAGGGCAATCCTCTCCTTCATTTCTGAGGCCGCCTTCTTCGTAAAGGTAAGCGCAAGTATCCTCGAAGGATCGATATTCTTTTCTGCCAGAATATATGCGATCCTGCTGGTCAGGACCCTGGTCTTGCCTGAACCTGCACCAGCCACGATAAGCACCGGCCCGTCCACACAACTGACAGCTTTCTTCTGTTCGCTGTTCAGCCCCTCCAATATTGTACTGCTCCTGTTTTCCATAACGGATGCAAAAATAGGCAAAACATTGCAATTGTTCAGAACCTTTTTGCAAAATCATTCATGTTGACAAAAAAGCGCCTTTTTACTTTATAAATAGGGAAATTTTGACTAACTTCGCGGGCGCATTTTGAAATTTATACTCAAAACGGTTTATATAATGTCAAACAACATCTATTTGAAAAAGGGCCTCGACCTTCCAATCAATGGAAAGGCAGCCCAGAACACCAGGAAGGTGATTATTCCTGACGTTATGGCCGTGAAGCCAACCGATTTCAGAGGTCTCGTTCCGAAGCTTCTGGTAAGGGAAGGCGACAAGGTCCTTGCAGGAACCCCGGTCTTGGCAGACAAGATGTCTCAGAACATCCTCTTCGCATCTCCGGTAAGCGGAACAGTGGCAGAGGTTGTAAGAGGCGAAAAGAGAAAGTTGCTTGAGGTCCGCATCAAGGCGGATGAAAAACAGGAGTATGTTGATTTCGGAGCAAAGAAGGTTTCTTCATTATCTGCAGAGCAGATCAAGGAATCCCTTCTTGCTGCAGGTCTCTGGCCTGCCCTCACTCAGAGGCCATACGGAATCATCGCAAACCCTGAGACCAAGCCAAAAGCGATTTTCGTATCAGCATTCTCTACAGCTCCTCTCGCTGCCGACACAGAGTATGCACTCAACGAGCAGATTGCACATGTGCAGACAGCCGTTGACGCTCTCGGCAAGCTTGCAGGATGCAAGGTTCATGTATGCGTGAATGCAGTCAATGCTTCCGCTACTCCATTCGGCAAACTTCAGAATGTCGTTCTCCACTCTGTTTCAGGCAAGCATCCTGCCGGCAACGTAGGCGTTCAGATCCACCACATCTCACCTGTTCAGAAGGGAGAGATCGTATGGACTGTATCACCTGTCATGCTCGCTGCGATCGGCAAGCTCTTCAACACAGGAAAGTACGACGTAAGAAGAAAGATCGCCGTTACAGGACCTAAGGCAATCAACCCGGCTTATGTAGAAGGCTACCCTGGCATCTCGATGAAGGATGTGAAGGAGTTCTACAATGCTTCCGAGAATCTCCGTTACATCAGCGGTGACGTTCTCACAGGAACAAATGTCGGTGCCGAGGGATTCACAGGATTCTTCGACAACCAGATCACCATCCTCGAGGAAGGCGACAAGTACGAGCTTCTCGGCTGGGCCAAGCCTTGCAGAAGCAAGCTCTTCAGTGCATCCCGCACATACTTCTCATGGCTTACCCCTAACAAGAAGTATGACATGGATACAAACCTCCATGGCGGTCCGCGTGCATTCGTAGTGAACGACGTTTACGGAAAGGTTCTCCCGATGGATCTCTATCCTGTATATCTCCTTAAGGCATGTCTTGCAAATGACATCGACAAGATGGAGAAGTTCGGTATCTACGAAGTCCTCGAAGAGGATCTCGCACTTTGCGAATATGTATGTCCGTCAAAGATCTACATCCAGCAGATCATAACTGACGGTATCGCTCTCATGTTGAAAGAAATGTGCTAAAAAGCTTAGAATATGAACGGATTAAGAAATTTTGTAGATAAGATCAAGCCGACCTTTGAGAAAGGCGGCAAGCTCGGATTCCTTCATTCGACATTCGACGCTTTCGAGACATTCCTCTTCGTTCCTAATACAGTGACACGCCGTGGTGCTCACGTTAGGGACTGCGTCGATCTGAAGAGAGTCATGATCATGGTTGTGATCGCCCTCATTCCAGCTATGCTTTTCGGTATCTGGAACACAGGTTATCAGCACAGCCTCGCATTCGGCCTCGACTGGGGCTTCTGGAACATCGTTCTTTACGGACTCGTAAAGGTACTTCCTCTCTATATCGTTTCATACCTTGTAGGTCTCGGCATCGAATTCGTATCTGCACAGATCCAGGGTCATGAAGTAAACGAGGGTTACCTCGTATCAGGTATGCTCATTCCACTCATCGTTCCTGTTGACGTTCCGCTCTGGATGCTTGCCATCGCAGTGGCATTCGCAGTGATCATCGGCAAGGAAGTATTCGGTGGTACAGGTATGAACATCTGGAACCCTGCACTCCTCACACGTGCATTCCTCTTCTTCTCTTATCCAAGCAAGATGTCCGGTGACACAGTATGGACAGGTGGAGTCGAGAGATTCATGAACGAAGGTGTGGCATTCCAGGCCGGCAACGGTCTCGTGGACGGTTTCTCAGGAGCGACTCCTCTTGCAGACCCTACACTTGCAAACCTTCAGCCAAGACTCTGGGACATGATCCTCGGAACAATCCCTGGTTCTGTCGGTGAGACTTCTGTGATCGCTATCCTCCTTGGTGCAATCATCCTTATCTGGACAGGTGTGGCAAGCTGGAAGATCATGGCATCATCGGTTATCGGTGGTCTTGCAATCGGATATCTCGGATATGCAGTCGGAGCAACTGATCTCCCTGGTTACTATCAGCTCGTGATGGGCGGTTTCCTCTTCGGTACCGTATTCATGGCTACAGACCCTGTGACATCAGCTCAGACAGAGTGCGGAAAGTGGATCTACGGTTTCCTCGTAGGTGCTCTTGCTGTTACCGTGCGTCTCTGGAACCCTGGTTATCCTGAAGGAATGATGCTTGCCATCCTCCTCATGAACACATTTGCACCGCTCATCGACCACTATGTGATCGAAGGCTCTATCAAGAGAAGAGCGAAGAAAGTAAAAACCGCTTAATATATTATAGGTATGAATACAAACAGTAATACATATACAGTCATATATTCGATTGTCCTTGTTGTGATAGTCGCTGCGGTTCTTGCATTCGCTGCAATGTTCCTCAAGCCAACTCAGGATGCCAACGTAAAGAAGGATACAATCAGCCAGATCCTTACAGCCGCTACAGTTGAAGGTGAAGACATCCTCGCTACATATCAGGATGCAATTGAGGCTGCAATCCTCGTTGACATTGATGGCAACAAGGTTGATGACCTTGACATTCAGGATTGCGAGGTTTATGGAACAGCAGACCTCAAGAGACAGATCGCTGCAGAGCAGAAGGCTCTTCCGGTATATATATTCAAGAACGGCATCACAGTGGTTCCTTGCTACGGTGCAGGACTTTGGGGACCGATCTGGGGCTATGTAGGATTTGAAGGCGACCTCAAGACAATCAAGGCAGTATGCTTCGGACACAAGGGTGAGACTCCAGGTCTCGGTGCAAAGATTGCTGACGAGCCTTCATTTGCAGAGGCATTTGTCGGCAAGCAGGTAGGCACAGGCGACATCCTTTTTGAAATTGCCAAGCCGGCTAACCGTCAGACTGAGAACAATGGTGTTGATGCCATCTCTGGTGCGACAATCACTTCTCAGGCTCTTGGCAAAACACTTAACCAGTGGTTCGGTTTCTATCAGAACTATCTTGCAAAGAACGGAGCAGTCTGCAAGCAGGCATGCGAGCACTGCACAGAATGCTCAGAAGTTGAACCAGCTAACACAGTGGAGGAATAAGAGATGGGAAACATTAAAGAAACATTTTTGAATCCGATTTTCAAGGGCAACCCGATTTCTGTCCTTGTCCTCGGTATCTGTTCTTCACTTGCTGTTACAGTACAGCTGAAGGGAGCATTCGTAATGGGTCTCTCAGTTATCATCGTGACAGGTGTTTCAAGCCTCATCTGCTCACTTCTGAGAAACACGATTCCTAACCGAATCCGTATCATCGTCCAGCTCGTTGTAGTTGCCATGATGGTAATCCTTGTCGATCAGGTGCTCAAGGCATATGCATACAGCGTCAGCAAGACTCTGTCAGTATATATCGGCCTTATCATCACCAACTGTATAGTGATGGGACGTATCGAGGCCTTTGCTCTCGGTAACAAGCCTTTCGCTTCATTGATGGACGGTCTCGGAAACGGTCTCGGATATGCCATGATCCTCGTGATCGTCGCTTTCTTCCGTGAACTTCTCGGAAGCGGCACGCTCTTCGGATTCCAGATTATCCCACAGGCAGTTTACGATTTCGGATATATGAACAACGGTCTCATGATCCTTCCTCCGATGGCACTCATCATCCTCGGATGCGTCATCTGGGTACAGAGATCGATTCAGAAGGACCTTCAGGAAAAATAACACTTAACTCGGAAAAGAAATGGCAGATTATATTAGCTTATTTGTAAAGTCGATCTTCATCGACAATATGATATTCGCCTACTTCCTTGGTATGTGTTCATACCTGGCGGTATCAAAGAATGTGAAGACAGCTAACGGTCTCGGTATTGCCGTTATCGCTGTGCTCCTGATCACCCTTCCTGTCAACTACCTCCTCAATGAGTACATCCTCAAGCCAGGAGCATTGGCATGGATGGGCGAGAAATATGCAAGCCTTGACCTCAGCTTCCTCAGCTTCATCATCTTCATCGCTGTCATTGCAGCTATCGTACAGATCGTCGAGATGGTTGTAGAGAAATTCCTTCCGAACCTCTACTCGCAGCTCGGTATCTTCCTTCCTCTTATCGCAGTGAACTGTGCCATCCTCGGTGGTTCACTCTTCATGCAGGAAAGAGATTTCGTAAGCTTTGGCGAGCCTGTTGTCTATGCTCTCGGTTCCGGTATCGGCTGGTGGCTTGCCATCGTTGCCCTTGCCGCTATCCGCGAGAAGATGGCTTATTCACATGTTCCAGCAGGACTCAAGGGCCTCGGTATCACATTCATTACCGTAGGTCTCATGGGTATCGCGTTCATGACATTCATGGGTATTCAGCTTTAATATAGGAGGACAATTATGCTACAGACAACAATACTTTTTGCTGTGATCGTCTTCGTGATCGTCACAATCATTCTGGTGGCGCTTCTCCTCTTCATCAAGACGAAGCTGACACCTTCAGGAACAGTAAAGATCAACATCAACGAGGGAAGCAAGATCGTCGAGGTAACTCCTGGCGGAAACCTTCTCTCTACACTCGCAGAACAGAAGATCTTCCTTCCGTCTGCATGTGGTGGTAAGGGTGCCTGCGGACAGTGCAAGTGCCGCGTGACCGAGGGTGGCGGAGAGATTCTCCCTACTGAGGTCGGTTTCTTCAACCGCAAGCAGATCGCAAACAACTGGCGTCTCGGATGTCAGGTGAAGATCAAGGAAGATTTGTCAATCGAGGTTCCTGCTTCCGCTCTCAGCGTTAAGAAGTGGGAGTGCGAGGTCGTTTCAAACCACAATGTGGCTACATTCATCAAGGAATTCGTTGTGAAGCTCCCTGAGGGTGAGCACCTCAACTTCCAGTCAGGTGGATATATCCAGATTGACGTTCCTGCCGTAACAGTTGACTACAAGGATATCGACGTTGACGAGCAGTATCGCGAGGACTGGAAGAAGATGGGCGTATTCGACCTCAAGATGGTCAACCCTACTCCTACAGTACGTGCATACTCAATGGCCTGCTATCCTGCAGAGGGTGATATCATCAAGCTCAACGTTCGTATCGCAACTCCTCCATTCGACAGGGCTGCGGGCAAGTGGGTTGATGTGAACCCAGGTATCTGTTCTTCATACATCTACTCTCTCAAGCCAGGTGACAAGATCACTATCTCCGGCCCTTACGGTGAGTTCTTCCTTCCAAAAGATCTCTCGCCTGAGACTGAGCTGATCTTCGTCGGTGGTGGTGCAGGTATGGCTCCTATGAGAAGCCACATCATGCATCTCTTCAAGACAGAGAAGACAAACCGCAAGGTGAACTTCTTCTATGGTGCACGTGCACTTAAGGAGGCATTCTATCTTGATGACTATCATGCAATCGAGAAGGAATTCCCTAACTTCAAGTTCCATCTTGCACTTGACAGACCGGATCCGGAGGCTGATGCAGCCGGCGTTCCATACGTAGCTGGTTTCGTTCACAATGTGATGTTCGAGACTTACCTCAAGCAGCATGAGAATCCAGAGGATGCACTTTACCTCATGTGCGGTCCTCCTATGATGGTCGGAGCGGTTGTAAACCTCCTCGACTCTCTCGGAGTTCCACCAGAGAATATCCTCTATGACAACTTCGGAGCGTAATCCACAATCAATAAAGCCCGGCCTTACGGTCGGGCTTCATTATTTATCTATAATTCCAAAGAAAGACGTCTGCTGATCCATGATCTTATCTTGGCAAGATCTTCAGGAGAAGCCTGATCTACGGAATTGAAACAGCAGAACCGGTATCTACCGGCATCCAGAAGCGAAAGCTTTCCTTCAATATATCCGGGTCTGTCCTTAGGGATGAGATAAAGCAGATTACCTCTGACAGGTCTGCGCTCACAAAGTCCTTTATCCTGAAGGTACATGTACTGAAGAACCTCCGGAGTGTATTGGTCAGGATCTCTGAACCTATGCCTGATATTCCTGATCATCAGTTCGGGATGCTCTGAATAGAAGGATTCATAGAAGAGACGGTTCATTGCCCTCGGAGTGTGATCGATCTTATAGAAGAAATGACGGTGTCCGGCCAGACGGGCCGCATTATACATCAGCCCCTTGAATGTCACCTGTGACTTACCGTTCTTCTTTGGTTTCAGCTGCCTTGTAACCCAAGTCCAGAACATGCTGTATTTATCAGCGTAACAGATCGATTTCCCATCAGGAGTGAAGAAATCCGAAGGCTGTACAGGGGCGACAAGCATCATATCGTCGTTCAATTCCAGATAATGCTCACTTAATCCGGGTATCCTCCATGTCATCGTTTCGATAGAGACTGAACAGAACGTCGGCAGGAATTCCTCATGACCCTTGAATATGTCATTATGATCGATGATCTCCATCGGTATGGGATCCTGGAAATTCCCGGCAATGAATTCATCAAGTTTCGGATCCTGACCATCTGTGACAATATATATCTTATTGATCCATGGAGCGAAACGGTTCAAAGAAGCGACACACCAGAAAATCTCCCCGACACTGGCATAACGGGTACTTCCAGCGATATCATCCATCTTGAACAATGAAGATGGCCCATAGCTGTGACGCTTTGCCATATGTACTGGATCATTTCCATCGACCCATGTTATTACAGCATCGATCTTCATCATTTCTCAAATCTCGACTTCTGAGGGAACTTGGCTTCAAAGGCCTCGATGACTGTCTTTCTGAGCCTTTCATAACGGGCATCCGAGAGACGCACATCATTGATACATATCAGATTACGCGACGGAGAAAGAATAGCCTTACGTATCCTTGATGAAGATGATACAGCCACAGAAAGATGCTTGCTGGAAATCTTCTCTGACAGAGCCTTTCCCTGATAATAAAGATAATCGGTGAACATATACTGGTTGTAGTTCCCGGCCTCTCTTGTCCTGGTATAGGCCTTGGCTATATCCTCAGACACTGTATTGCACAATCTTTCACATTCACTTCTGAACATAGGTGCACATATATGCTGAGGCCTCATGAATGACCTTGAAGCAGGCATTCCAAGAGCTTTTCTTGCGATGGAATCCGAGTTTCTGCATATCTGCTTGAACATTCCGGAGCCGAAATAATGACGCGTGAACCCGATCAATGCCTTGCCATCTCTGAAGAAATCCTCGGGACGGCAATCCCTTACAGGGAAAAGGTCATCATTGAAATAAAGATATTCTTCGTCGAGACCCTCGATCCTGTGCAGATTCATCTCAAGGGTGTTGCAGTTGAATGTCGGAAGATACTCAGCTGGTATGAAGTCCTCATGAAGCACGATCTTGAGATTCTCCGTATCTGCCCACTGGGGAACCTGACTTCTGTGTGACACGACAAGAAAGACGTTGCGTATAAAAGGCATATGGATCTCGATTCCGCGAAGAAGATACTGAAGAGTTCCCCAGTCACGGAAACGCTTTTCCAGAACCGGTACATCAGTATATTTCTCGTAATCCTTCTGCCAGACAGGATCCTTTCCGTTTACATATGTTATGACTATATCCATATAAAACCTTAGTCTATATATCTTAATATCACCTTCCTGACGATATCCGATACTGATTTCGCAGCATCGGTAGCAGCTTCAAAAGACTCTGCGATATTCTTATACTTCATCACTTCTATCGCGTTCTCCTCATTTGTGAATATATGACCTATATATTCAGCAAACACATCGTCCGAGGCATGCTCAAGCTCTGTTATACGTTCACACTGCAATACTATCTGAGCATAATTCCTCCTTGGATCCGTAAGCATCTCCATCACTTTCCTTAATGCATCCGCCTCAGCAGCTATATACTGGGCAAGGTCCTTGATCTGCGGATCGATCCTGCATGGCCTGTAAAGACGTATTGACTTTGCCGAATCATTTATATGATCAAGGAAATCATCCATGCTCATCGCAATTGTCTGCATATCGCCTCTACGTATGCTGGCCATTATGCTTTCATATAACTGTTCATGAAATTCCGTAAGCAATGCGTCTCCCTGGATCTCACACGCCTTGACTTCCTTCTCATGAAGCATCCATTGAGCTTCATCTGTAGTCTCGGTCATCCTGCATAATGCCTCGGATGCCTGCTGCAGATATGTTGACTGCTGGATGAACACCGGAATATAATGCTGCTTAGGGCCGAACAGTCTTCTTATCACCTTTACAAGTTTCATGTTAATGTCGATTAAGGAACTTCAAATATATGATTTTTCCGCCTAACATCATAGCAAAAAACATCAGAGTTCTGCACTTGCATGGTCAGTTTTTGAATAAAAAAAATTTTACTGTCTATAAAAAAAAGCAAAAATCATAAAAAAGAGAAAAATCTCGTTTTTCTTTTTTTAAATCGGCCGTCACTGAAAAAAGCATTCCATAGCTTTGCCAGCAAAAATGAAAGGATTGACAATGATGTTATTATGCCTGCACATATGCTGCCATCCGTTATCAGGCAGGAAGGATGAAAGAAAGGAGGTATCTGCATCCTTGGATCTTCTGCATCTGCTTGACGAAGGAAGACTATCTATGAGCATCAGATATTCATTTCACGAGAGTTGGTCCATGGAAGGAAGGACTTCCCTGCCCGTCCTGCAGAAACACGAGGCGGATCCGGATGAGAAGGAGCATGATTCCGGACTGTCATGGAAGCAGAGTCCGACAACGGATCCCGTCATGGAATACCCTGAATACGGCATCGGTATGACATATTGGCCCAAAGAGCATATGAATGGTCCTTACCTGACCTTAAGATGTACATGCGGCATCGGTATGGGAGCCGATATGGTTTCTGGAGCCGGTTATGCCATAACCATCCGGAATGGCTTAGGTATAGAAACAGGATTTGAAATACATGTCCTGAGCATAGCCGGGAATGGGACACGAAGGAAAAGACACATGAATTTTGGAATATTTTACAGATTCTGACATGAAAGAAATTTGGAACATACGCCGGGAGAATTCTAAATCTGCCACAATCAGTTTGAACTTCACAATCAAAAACGTTATCACGTCCGTTCTGGGCACCTTGAGTCTATTCGGCATTCTCCCGGCAGTCCTCTACTGTTGTTCAGACTCGCCTGAGTCCCCCATGCCTTCCCCAGCATGGTGCGAGACAAAGGTGAGCCTGAGCCACAGTTCTTCTGAACTTGAAACCATGGATGTCTTCGTGTTCAACGATGACCTGTTCCAGAAACTGGACAGCTATCAGAGGTTCGAGAATATGAAGATGTGGAATGGAGCAGTGGCATCCGGAAGCGGAGGAAGGATAATGACCGTCATAGCGAACAGCCCTCATAAAAAGGAGCACTGGTATTCCCTGAGTTCACGAAGTCATCTCAAAAGCTTCAGTATCAGGCTTGAGGATGAAGATATACATAAACCTGTAATGTTCGGGGAATGTACATTCTCTCCAGAAGATGCAGGAAGTGCTGATCACGAGGTTGTTCTCAAGCCTCTGTCTGCTGAAGTCATGCTTCAGTCCATAAGCTGCGATTTCACCGGAAGGCCATATGTCGGCGAACAGCTTCACGACGTCAAGGTCTATCTGACAAACGTCAGTGCAGAAAGCTACTTGCTGGAAGACGAGGACAGCGGGCCGAGCAGGATAATCAATGCCGGAAAGCTATATGAAGAAGACCTGGAGGAATTCAGATGCAAGGAACTGATCTTCAAGGAAATCAAGGGAAGCATAGGAACCCGGACGCAGTTTCTTGACGTCAGATTCCGATGCTACAGGAACAACAGGCCGGAGGAAGGCCCGGGAACCCCATATACCCGCCTTGTAATCGAGGGAACAATCGATGGCAGAACATATTATTGGCCCATTGACATAAATCGTGACACGGACATCGGCGAAGGCATCCAGGCCGGACACAGATACATATATGACATCCGGATCACGAGAAAAGGATCGCTTGATCCGGACATTCCGGTCAGGTCAGAGGATTTTGTAATAAGCAAACTGGTTTCAGAATGGAAAGAGAAGGAAGAATACGAAGTGCTGTTCTGACAATACTGACACTCTATGCGCTGATCAGCTGCAGCAACCCGGTTCATGAGACAATCAGGAAGAAGGATGTCAGAATCCGGTTCACAAGTACAGATATTGAGGTCAAGGCATATGATCCTGACGAGGATCTGATAAGCGATCTCTCTGTATTCATATTTGATGAATCCGGAGAATTGGAAGGATATTTCCGGTCTGAGGGAGGAGAGGACTCATTTGACACTTCTCTGCTGATCGGAAAGGAATATACGATCTGTGCTTGCGCGAATTTCGGATACCGCATCTATACCGACGATCTTGAACAGCTGGAAGAAGTTAGATATCACATGGCATATCCGGATGATTACAGAAACGGTATGCCGATGTTTGCAAGAGAGGAAATTGTTCTTGGAGAAGATGATGATGAGATCTCGTTGTCTCTCCGAAGACTGATGGCAAAGATCAGCATACAGATAGACAGAGGACATCTTTCGGAAGATGTAAGCATGTATGTCAGAAGTGTCAGGATCGGTAACTGTCCGAGGTCCGCAGCTGTATTTACCGAGAACAAGACAAGAGACGAGGACGACTGCTTCCCGGTAGGATTCATACGCAAGGATGAAGAGGTCTATGGGCTGAACTCCAGTCTGGATGGCGGATTGAGCCGGGAAATATCGCTATATATGCTTGAAAACATGCAGGGCGAGCTTGACAGCCCTATATCAAGTGACAACGAAAAGGTATTCGATGAAGACGATCACAGGCGCGAGACCTGCTCCTACATCGAGATGGACATCGAATATATCTCAGACAGGTACTACAGTACAAGAAAAGGGCTTCTCTATAGGTTTTATCTTGGCGAAGACCGGAACAATCTTGACGTGGAGCGCAACTGCCACTATCATATTACGGTAACCCCGGAAGATGACGGTCTTTCAGACGACGGATGGAGAGTTGACAAAAGCGGCCTTAACGAATATGGCCCGATAAGCTTCAAGGCATATCCTTCCGAATACATAGTCGGGGATATCGGTGACAAGATCCACATATGGTGCGATGTATCCCCAAGGAGCACTCCTTTCGACGTCGGCATCAGCTATATGGAAGACGACAAGGCTGAAGGAATATATGATTACGAAATCGATGAGGATGGTTTCGGTGCCACTCTGAGCCTTACTGGCCCGGGAAGAGGCCTGATATATATGGAGGCCGGAGAGCCGGTGAATGAAGCGGCATTGTTCGTGATCGAGGTCAACCTACCTTAGATATTCTGCCGTATATGATTCCTTGCAGTCACGAAGCTGCTCCGGAGTTCCGGCAAAGACCAGGTTTCCTCCGGCATCTCCCGCCTCAGGTCCAAGATCGATCACCCAATCCGCAGACTTGATCACATCAAGATTGTGTTCAACGACTACGATGGAATGCCCTTTCGAAAGAAGGACATCAAACGACTTGAGAAGCTTCTCAACGTCATAGAAGTGCAATCCTGTAGTAGGTTCGTCGAAAATGAAGAGTATCTTCTGATTTCTGGTCTTGGCTCCCGTATCATTCATGGACAGGAAATAAGCCAGCTTTATTCTCTGGCTTTCTCCACCGGAAAGCGTGCTGCTGCTCTGTCCGAGCTTTATATATGACAGACCCACATCCACAAGAGGCTGGAGTCTTTCGGCTATTCTGGATGCCGCCGGATCATTCTGAGATCCGAAGAATGATATAGCCTCTTCCACACTCATGTTAAGTATATCATCTATGTTCATTCCCTTATACCTGACCTCAAGTATATCCGGCTTGAAGCGCTTTCCGCCGCAGGACTCGCATACCATCGAGACATCGGCCATGAACTGCATGCCGATCTTGACGAAACCCTCACCCTGACATTCAGGACATCGTCCTCCATCCATATTGAAAGAGAAATGGGATGGAGTATATCCGTTCATCTTAGCATACTGCTGGTCAGACAGCAGCTTGCGGATCTCATCATAGACTTTAAGATATGTGACAGCGTTTGATCGGGAACTCTTTCCGATAGGGTTCTGATCGACATATTCCACCTGTGTGATACGGTCAACATTACCGGAAAGTCCTCTGAAAGTTCCTGGCGCAGAACCGGTATGATTCAGCTCCCTGTAAACAGCAGGATAAAGGATATCACCGACGAGCGATGACTTTCCGCTTCCGCTCACGCCTGTGACGACAGTAAGCACTCCGAGAGGGAATCTCACATCAATATCCTTCAGGTTATGTTCCATTGCACCTTCGACCTTTATCGAATATATCCATTTACGTTTCTGACGCTCATATCTCGGACGCTGCCCGTTGAGGTACTGCAGGGTCAGAGAACGGCCGTCATGCATATCGGCATTATCTTCGATCTTGCCCTGGAATACGATTTCGCCTCCGTTGATACCGGCTTTAGGGCCTATGTCGATAAGCATATCGGCTGCACGCATGATTTCCTCATCATGCTCAACTACCACTACGGTATTTCCTATGTCCCTGAGACGACGCAATACTGAAATCAGCCTCTCGGTATCACGAGGATGCAGACCTATGCTTGGCTCGTCAAGGATATACATGGAACCGACAAGCGAACTTCCAAGAGCAGTAACCAGATTTATCCTCTGGCTTTCACCTCCCGACAAAGTATTGGATGTTCTGTTGAGAGTGAGATATCCTAATCCCACATCCTGAATGTATCGCAGACGCGACACTATTTCCTCTATGGCCTTTGAAGCTATCTTATGCTCATATTCAGACAGCCGGATATTCTCAAAGAATTCCAGAAGCCTGTCAACATTCATGCAGAGCAGCTCATGGATATTCTTTCCGCCGACCTTCACATAAAGAGCCTCCTTACGGAGACGACTTCCTCCGCATTCATGGCAGACGGTCCTTCCCGAATAACGGCTCAGCATATATTTATACTGGATCTTATAGCGGTTGGATTCCACCCATCTGAAGAACTCGTTCAGTCCGATGATGGAGTCCTCTTCCGTTTCTGCAGCATGTCCTTTCCATATAAGATCCTTCACCTCCTGGCTGAGGTTGCAGTAAGGTTCGAATATCGGAATCCCGTATCTCGTGGAATTACGGACAAGACAGTCCTTGAACCATCCCATCTTCTCTCCTCTCCAACAGGCGATTGCACCATCATAAATGGTCTTGCTCTTATCTGGAACAACCAGATCTTCACTGATGCCGATGATCTGACCGAGACCTCCGCATACCGGGCAGGCTCCAAGAGGGCTGTTGAAGCTGAAAAGATATTCATCCGGTTTGGCAAACTCTATTCCATCCGCCTCGAAACGATTTATGAACTGTCTGACTTCCAGAGCATTATCAGGAACCTCCTTCCTCACCCATATTGTTCCCTCGCCCTTATCAAAAGCCGTATCGACTGAAGAATGAAGCCTGGTCTGAAGATCTTCCCAGTCAGTCTGATCCATATTTACAGGAACATAATCCGAAATTTCAGGTAGCTTCACGCGATCGATGAGAAGCCATGCATCTGAAGGATAGTCTCCCGAATCAGCAAGTCTCATCACATCCTCGATCCTGACAACCTTGTCCGTAAACATACGGGAATAACCTTCTTCCTTAAGCTGGAGCATGAGCTCTACCTTGTCTGTCCTGTCCTTCCAACGCAGATCCGCCAATATGTATGCTGCAGATCCGTTTCCATCAAAAAGGAAAGACATGACATCGTTCACGGTATGGCATTTCACCTCTTCGCCGGTCACCGGAGAATAGGTTCTGCCTATGCGTGCGAATATCATGCGCAGATAATCATATATCTCCGTACTGGTAGCTATAGTTGAACGTGGATTTCTGGTATTGACCCTCTGCTCTATGGCGATTGCAGGAGGAATGCCTTCGATAAGTTCCACATCGGGCTTAGACATTCGTCCCAGGAACTGCCTTGCATAAGAAGACAGGCTTTCGGCAAATCTCCTCTGTCCTTCCGCAAACAAGGTATCAAAAGCCAGGGATGATTTTCCCGATCCGGATATACCGGTTATCACGACGAATTTGCCACGTGGTATCTCCACTGTGATATCTTTCAGGTTATTCACCTTGGCCCTTCTTACGATTATGTTTCCTTTCTCTTTCATCCCTTATGCATACACCGGTTCTAACAGCCTACAAATATACGAATTTTACACCACAAAGCGTCAAGAATTGGTCTGGATATTGATATTCAGCATATGTCTCGGAAATGGAGACATGTACATATAAACAAATTTAACAAATAGGAGAACAAGATATGTTACCATCAAGAAGATTCAACAATCAGTATGGCCTCACAGACTTCTTCAATGATTTCTTTGAGAACAAGGCCCTGGAAAAGGTGACAGGAACAGCACCAGCAATGAATGTATTGGAAAACGACAAGGAGTATAAGCTCGAAGTCGCTGCTCCCGGAATGTGCAAGGATGATTTCAAGGTTCATCTCAACAAAGACGGCAACCTTGTGATCGAGATGGAGAAGAAGGAATGCGATTGCAAGGGCAAGGAAGAAGACAAAAAAGAGTGCAGATTTCTCAGAAAAGAGTTTTCTTACTCAAAATTCAGCCAGACTCTACTTCTTCCCGACAATGCGGACAAAGAAGGCATTGAAGCCCAGGTAAATAACGGCATTCTCAAGGTTATAATCCCTAAACTTGAAAAGGCCAAAGTCGAGGACACAAAACGAGAAATCGAGGTTAAATAGCAAAATTTTCGTAAAAAAGTGCGCAAAAAATTTGGAGGTTCCGATTTTTTGCGTACCTTTGCATCCGCGTTCGAGAAAAACGCATAAGTCTGAACAAATGGTGCGGTAGTTCAGCTGGTTAGAATACCGGCCTGTCACGCCGGGGGTCGCGGGTTCGAGTCCCGTCCGCACCGCAAAAGGGAGCATAGCTCAGTTGGTTTAGAGCATCTGCCTTACAAGCAGAGGGTCGGGGGTTCGACTCCCTCTGCTCCCACTAAAAAGCCTTTCAGAAATTCTGAAAGGCTTTTTTCATTTTATGGCTCTCACAGCGGTCATTTCCCTGACACAAAGTGCCCGAAGGGAGAGCCGTTCGCTCTGTAGTGAGGAGCATAGAGTGATTCTATTTCCGTAGCAGGAGAGCTGAAGCATCCCTCCTGAGTCACGAAAAGAACCTCCTCGATTACAGATTCCTCTTCAGGAAAGACATCTATCCAGTATAGTGTCTTGTCTGCCTTTACCTCCCTGTAGGCATATGGCGATACATTGTAAGTACCATATGAAAGAGGACGGAAGAAGCCTCCTGCCCATCCCGAGAGCTGGTTCTCAGGGCGAAGACATGCCGGACGTGGCACATAAAGGCGTACAAAACTGCGATTTTCTTCGCTCCAGACAGAATATCTGGCAATGATCCTGTCTCCTGCATGAAGTACATCACCGTCAGAAAGCGGTCTCAATCCCACCTCTTCCCCTTCTGCAGACTCATCGACATGATATGTTACCGAAACCCTGAAGCCGTTTCCGGCAGCCTTAATTTCAGAAAAAGGTTTTGAATAGCGTTTTGACAAGACGATAACCTTTGTCTCCTTCACCGCTTTCGAAGCATCATATACTGAAGCCATAGCCTCAACAAAACCAGGATCAGAACCCCATTGCTGGGTTTCCTTCTGAAGCATCAGCCACAAACGGACACCGTCCGCAAGAGCCTCAAGGTCCGTCCCGTACCCTTCAGATGCAAGGTCCTTGAACAGATCGCATATCATCGCATGTGCATAAGCCTCGCTCTCCAGCAATCCTCTCCACGGAAGCACTGCATTAGGGTAATAAACGCCCCCTGAAGGATGACTGACTGCATATTCCTTCAATGATTCGAGCTCGACAGCCAATGATCTGCGCAGCTTTTTCTCCGATGGAAGGCCCCATGAGTTTGCCAGAGCCAGTCCTTGTTCCGAGCCCGCAAGAGCATCAATGACCCTGATCATACGGACCTTGGACAGGATTGCACCGTCAGTCCAGCGTTCTCCCTTTCCCGGGACAAGATATTTCCTGACTGACTTTCTGAATTCATCATACACCTTGCCCCTTGCTGCCTTTCGTGCAGCAGCCTCATCAAAAGGCACTCCGACGTACATGGAGCGTACATTCAGATACTGCCAGAGCGAAATACGTCCATACCACAACGGTCTGTCCGGATCACTGAAACAAACGGAATCCAGATACCTGACAGCAGACACGACAGCCTCATCAAATTCATCCATAGCATCCTCTCCGAACTCCTCTGAAACGATATTCAGCAGCCTCCTGTCCCTCAGTCCGGCAAATCTTTCCAGAACCACCGCCGTGACTATCGGAGAAGACTTCATACCCTCGAACCAGGCGAAACCTCCATCAGCATTGGAACAAGCAAGGATCCTGGACACAGCGGACATGGCCGCCTCCGCATATTCCCGTACCGGATAACCTTCCGAAGCACGAAGTCCTGCTGCAAGAAGATTGACATACATTGCTTCTGACTGCGAAACGACATCCTTGCCTTCAGCTTCAACAGTAAGAGGAAGAGCCTCACGAAGCATATCCATCACCGATACCGCCGAATATTCCGCACCTTCTGATGAAACATTGACAAATCTTCCCCTCAACAAGCCGAGCACATGCTCTTCCGACATTCCATGAAGCAGGACGGCAGAATGCGCCTCCTCAAGCTCCTGCGAAGCCGGACAGACAGGAACGCGCACATGAACGCCATCCTTGCAGTCCTCGCCGGAGAAAACGACATTGAACTCCATTTCATCAATTCCCGAAGGAACAGATAATTCAAAGGAAACAGGTACTGAACCGCCTGCAGGCACTGAAACCTCACATGATCCATATGCCGAACCATGAAGAGCCACCTTTCCGGAAATATCAGAATCCGAATTATTGGAAACCGAAGCCTTCAGCACATATCGGTCACCTTCATAAAGATATTGAGGCTGTACGACCGATACCTTGACCGGCATGGTCACAAGCACATCGCGACGTATGACATTATTATTCATCGACTTGTCATGCGCAAAGACTGACACAACGAATCTTGACATCTTATCCGATGTCTTGAAATCCAGTTTCACCGTACCATCATCCGAAGAGTAAAGGAATGGCTCGAACGCCAGCGATGTCGAAAATTCAGAACGCAGTTCATCAGCAGAAGCATCATCTTCCTCGGCAAGAGTGACAGGAGCGGACTCGGCATTCACAGAGCGAGCGGCGAGCATACTGCCTGCAAGAAGAGACTTGCGCCTTTTCGTACCATAACCGACAACGACATTCTCATCTAACGCAACGCCATCAAACATGAAACCGGAATCATATAGATCCATCGGATTTCCCATCATGGCAGGATATCCGCTTCCATCCATGCCTGCAACACCCCTCATCCTTACCTTGGCAACAGACGGTCTCCTGCCATATATCCTTCTCCATTCATTCCGCCTCAGCTCTTCCGTAGAAACATCAAAGACCGAAGCAAGCAATTCGACTCGCGGCCTTGTCTTCAAAAGCACAGAGCATGAATCCCCGGGAGCAGCGACATCCTCAAAACTCATGAACTCCAGAGGCAGTTTTTCCTCCTTCCCCGGACGTTCCCACATATGGGAGTAGGTATAACATCTTGAATTACGGAAATATAGGACATCAAGCACCAAAGCATCAGGATAATCAGGGCGGTAATCATATCTGACCGTCTTCATTTCACCTTGACCGAGGTGGATAATATCGGATTTCAGCCTTTGTCCCTTATCGCCATAAAGCTCGATTACAGCCCAGACAGGACCGCATCCTGCCCCTATCTGCAGTTCCGGAACATCCTCATCCGTCACATGGAACATATTTTCGAAATCCCCGTCAAGATTCCCGTCATTGCTACCGATCTTCACGATAATCTCTTCATCCCGTCCCACAAGCTTTCGTCCCAGCGCATCCGTAACCTCAGTTTCCGCGACAATTTCATATAATCCCGAAGGCAGACCGGTGAAATCAACCTCAACGACAGAGCCTGATACAGTCTCACCTTCAATTACCGCTTCGGCATTCTTCAAGACAGAATATTTCATAGGAACCGAAGGCAGATCGTCTGGAGCCCCCGGATATAAGACATCAAGAGATATACGGGCTACTTCATCGCTCACAATTACGCCAGTTCTGTAATCCCCGTCCTTAAGACTGAATGATCCTTCCGCAGGATTCTTTACTTCCACCCTGACGATCGGATGTCTCAGGACATGCTGACGGTAATAGAAAGACCTGGTCTCTCCGGTAAGATCAGTCACCCTGACCTCAATCTCATATGGAGAACCGGAATCTTCATATGCAGAATCCTCGAAATTCAGGAAGAACGCGCCATCATGTCCGATTTCCAATGGTTCTTCCATCACAAGTTTGCCGTCCAGCGTGACCCTTGCAAGCATTCTGGCAGAAGCGACGGAATGCCCCGAAAAGCTTGCTACTTTTCCTCTGACTTCAACGACATCCCCTGGCAGGAAGGCTTTTTCAGCCCTGTCAAACGACACGTCGAAAGCAGGCAGTACAAATTCATCAACAGTCAGCGCCGCCGATCCCAGCTGCCTGTTTCCCGACCTCACAGAAATTGAATGGACGCCGTTACGTCTGATTCCGTCAAGCACGAATTCCCCAGCCACAGAACCATAATCATTGGTTGACAATTCTTTTTCTGCAAGGACATTCCCCTGACTGTCGCGAAGCCATACAATTACTTCATGTCCTTCGGGAACCACATGCAGGGCTCCATCTTTAGAGTTTCCATATACCACAGCCTTGAACTTGACCACATCACCCGGATTGAATGCAGCCCTGTCAAGCATTATAGCAGCAAATGATTCCGATGGGACCTCCGCTTGAAAATCAGTATCGGCTGAGACATATATATTCTGACTCCTGCGCACCTTCCCGTCATCGCCCATGTATCTGCATGAAAGATAATGGCCGGAAGAGCTTCTGGCAAGTATCGATACCATCTCCTCCGGAAGAGCTGTAAAGCCGTCCATTTCCACACCGGTGACTTCCGCCACCTTCCTGTCTCCTTTATAAAGTTCCATATCGACACAAGGCACAGGCTCTCCTGTCAGATAATCAGCCACATACACACCGACACCCTTGTCATTCTCCCTTGATGCGAGAGAAAGTGTGAACTTAGGATAGTGACATTCCCCGATCTCCTCATTCCCGTCATGACAGATGATCCTGTAATCTCCGTCATCGAGTGCAGGAAGTTCAAACGCCAGCGTATCAAGTTTATAGAAGCTTCTTTCCTGGTTTTCAACTTCAATCTCGAAAACCTTCTTATCCTCCCTGACGATACTCACCTTCACCTTGTCAAGGTTCCTCAGGGCAAGTTCCGCTTTTCCGTTCCTGACCGTAGCAAGGACAGACCTGGATTTCAGATGTTCCAACAGCTGACTGAATCCATGGCAGTCTTCCGCAATCAGCTTGTCGCTTCCGCTACGATATGACCTTCTTTCATGCTCATAGCTTTCAAGCCTCTTCCTGAGACCGATGAAATAATCCGAGGATGCAGTATCACGATTCTTCCTGAATTCGATTTCCGTCAAAGCCTGATTCGGCAAGAGAGACATAGCCCTGCCTTCATACCTTGCAGCAAGAGCCTCATATCCTGCAACCTTCTCCGATTCAGGAGACATATGCATCAGATGATAGTAATCAGCAATACCTTCTTTAGGATATGAATCAGCGATCTCATCCTTCAGCAGACCATAGATTCTCGCACTGACATCAGGTTTGCCATGTCCATAGATGCATAGTCTGAAAAGATCCCATAGAGCATATTCATAGTCATTCTCTATCAACGGCCTGACTGCCTCATTCAGCATGTCACCCCTTCCCTTATAGACTCCGACATTCCTTTCCGACCTGAGACGGCTTCGCATTTCCTCCACCGACTCCAGAAGTTCCTCACGCGAAAGGAAATCCCTGTCAGTCAGATATATGAGCAAGGGATCGTCATATGCCATGATCTCATTCCTCATCTGCTTCTGAAGGCTGTCCCTCAGCTTCCAGTTGCTGCGTGACATAACATCCACATGATCACGACAAGCACGATAATAATCCCAGGATGCTCTTTCCACCAGAGCTTCCGCCTTAATTTCCTCCAATATTCCGGCCATCTTCCGGACTCTGTCCTGGTCTGCGGCCTTGGCGTATTCTGCCCATAAAGATTCGAGAGACTTGTCTTCCTTTTTACTTTCCATGGTAATGAATGATGTCAGCACTGCTGAAGAAAGCAGCGCCATCAGAATAATCAGAATCCGTTTCATATCAAGTTGTCTGTCGGGGTACGTTTCAGTGTTTCAGCATGGCAACCGCTTCAGACACGACATAAGTGCTTCCTCCGATATAAATCAGAGGTCGTGCACCAGGATCGGCCTCCTTCAGCGAAGCGGCAAGGCCATATGCAAGGTTTACTGCATCAATGACCGTGCCTGAACAATGTATATCTTCAGAAGAACGTCCGGATTCATTGCAGAAGGACACATACCTTCCAAGTACATCCTCCGCAGCCAGGGCTCTTTTGCCATGAGCCTGAGTGAATACATATATGGCATCAGAAGGCATCAGGTGCAGAACTGCATCAACGTCCTTGTCTGCAACAGATCCATACACCATTATCAGATGGCTGCATTTCCCTTCAGCTTTCATCTTTGAAAGTTGGGCGAAATTGTATTTGAGTCCATGCTCGTTGTGACCGATGTCGCATATCACATAAGGGTCATCCGAGAGTTTTTCCCAACGCCCATGAAAGTCTGTCCTTGAAGCGGTGTCAATGATCGCCCTCATCTTGCCAGTCTCATCGAGCCTGCAGACATTCATGGAAGAAAGGACATCAAGAGCTGCCAGGACGGTACGAAGATTCTTCTTCTGATATTCCCCTTGAAGATCCATATTACTGAGAATATCTTCATGACTGCCCCATAGCGTCGGTTCCACCTTGTCCGCAAAAGTCAGAAGCGACATGATCATCGTCCGGTTTCCCATGAAATCAGGCTCAGGAAGATTTGAATATAGCACCTTACGCTCAAACACAGGATCAGTTTCCGGATGGCTCTCTCCTATCACGACAGGAACCTTAGGTTTGATTATGCCTGCCTTTTCAAAGGCTATCTCCGGCAGGGTGTCGCCGAGCATATCGCAATGGTCCAGTCCTATGTTCGTAATGATGCTGAGAACCGGAGACACTATGTTCGTGCTGTCCAGACGGCCTCCCAGGCCTGTTTCCAGCACGACGACATCGGCTTCCATATCGGCGAACCAGCTGAGTGCAAGCGAAGTCGTTATTTCGAAGAAGGACATGTCAAGATGGTCGAATGTCTCCTGCCACTTATTGACGAATGACCATACATATTCCTCCGATATCAGCGAACTGCGGCATGAATCCGTCACATCTTCAATCATCCGGATACGCTCCCTGAAGTCAAGGATATGAGGAGAAGTATATAGGCCGACCTTCAGACCGGAAGCCGAGAGACATGAGGCCAGCATATTGGATACGGATCCCTTTCCATTTGTTCCTGCGACATGGACTATCCTGTAATTTCTGTGCGGATGTCCGGCAAGCTGGTCAAAGAATTCCATATTTCCGATTCCGGGCTTGTATGCGCCTGCGCCGACCTTCTGGAAAGACGGAAATCTCACAAAGAGCTTTCCGATCATTTCGTTGTATGCTTCTTCAGAAAAAATCTTCTCCATCTTCAAAAAAAACTTGTTATGATGACAAAATTAATTAATTTTACAAAGTTTATCCCCAACATGTATCGAATATGACTGAAAAAGAATCAGCTTTACATTCACAATACATAATTGACGGCATCAGATATGACATCACTCCGGCTGGACTTCTGGACGAGTGTCTGAGAGATTCTCATATCATTCATCCCGATGCGGAAGGATGCAAGGACATCATAGACGAGTCAATCGACCCTCCTGTATCGACATTCACATATGACAATTACCTCAACAGCAGATATCTTGAACTTTGTCTCGGCGCCTCATCTGAAGAGAGGACCTTCAGAATGCTTTATCCTGATGTGTTCACAAGGCAGAGAATAGCCTATGCACTTCTGGACCGCCTCTGGAACGAAGGCCATTACCGGCTCGGCAATCTCAACATATGGGCGAAATGGACATGGAACACCCGTCCGTTGGGAAATATGGCAGCCTTCTATGCTTCTGCAGAGGCCGTGAATTCTTATCTGTTCGACCTCGGGGTCAAGATGGAGGACTACTATTTCGAGGAAAGCGATGAAGAGAGTTATGCAAGGTTCTATGCATGGCTTCCGGAAAAGACAGAAGCAGAAGATGAGGAAATGCAGGAAATAGCATTCAAGTCATCCCCTTATGAAAGCCGCCATCCGTGGATCAGTGATGAAAGAGGATGTCCGGACAAGACACTTCCTGACTCAGACAGCTGGATAGTATATATACCTTTCGACACATGTTCGTTCAAGATCGGAGGTTCGCTCCTTGCCCAGGCACAGGGACGCAACGGAGGTACCGGGCCGATGATTCAGGATCCGGATTATTTCATCGACTGCTATGAAGTCGTAAGGGAACTTGTAGAGGACGGTATCGTCATGGCGGGAGTGACTGTATCTGACGGAGGACTTGCCACCGCAGCGGCCAGGATGTGCGGAGACTTCGGAATCGATCTTGACATAAGCGGACTGCTTGCGTCTTATCAGGAAAAAGACACCACAAAGATGCTTTTCAGCGAAGTGCCTGGAGTCCTGCTGCAGATCAGAGACAGTGATTATGATTATCTGGATTCACAGCTCATTCTTCAGGATATAGCATACTATCCTGTCGGCCATCCGTCCCGCGAATTCTCGGGATTAAAGTTCAGAAATGAAAGAAAGACAGGAGTAGCCGGCATACTTGCCTCACTTCTGGAGCAGGCGACAGAAGGAGAAGACTGATTTTCACTGAAAATCTTTGCGCTTATATGAATAAAAATTGTTAAATTCGCGCCGGAATTTTTCTGTTTTGATTCATATTGCGGATAAATCTCCTGAAAAACGACAATTTGTTCATTAATAATCAAATATTTACAAAGTTTATGGAATCTAACAAGAAAAGAGTGTATTGCTTCGGCGGCAAGACCGCCGAGGGTAATGGCACTATGCGTGAGCTTCTCGGCGGCAAGGGTGCAAACCTCGCTGAGATGTGTACTCTCAACATCCCTGTTCCTGCAGGTTTCACAATCACAACAGAGTGCTGTACCGAGTACTATGAGCTCGGTGGCGGCTATAACGACGCTCTCAAGGGTGAGGTAGCTGAGGCTCTCAAGAAGACTGAGGAGATCATGGGCATGAAGTTCGGTGACAAGGAGAATCCTCTCCTCGTAAGCTGCCGTTCAGGTGCACGTAGCTCTATGCCAGGTATGATGGATACAATCCTCAACATCGGTCTCTGCTCTGAGACTATCCCTGGTATGATCGCAAAGACCAACAATCCACGTTTCGTATATGACGCATATCGTCGTCTCATCATGATGTATTCTGACGTTGTGATGGAGAAGGCTGAGGGCATCGAGCCAGCTGACGGTCAGGGTATCCGCCAGCAGCTTGACAGAATGATGGAAGAACTCAAGGTAGCCAAGGGTTACGCTTCTGATACAGACATCACAGCTGACGAGCTCAAGGATCTTTGCGACAAGTTCAAGATTCGCGTAAAGGAAGTTCTCGGAACAGAGTTCCCTGATTCAGCTGAGGCTCAGCTCTGGGGATCTATCGGTGGCGTATTCAAGTCATGGAACGGAAAGCGCGCCATTGCTTACCGCCGCATCGAGGGTATTCCTGACGAGTGGGGTACAGCCGTTAACGTACAGTCAATGGTATTCGGTAACATGGGTTCTACTTCAGCTACCGGTGTTGCATTCTCACGTAACCCAGCAAACGGTGACAACAAGTTCTACGGTGAGTGGCTCATCAACGCACAGGGTGAGGACGTAGTGGCAGGTATCCGTACTCCTAACCCGCTCAACGAGGCTACAAAGAACCCTCACAACCAGAATCTCGAGTCTCTCGAGACTGCAATGCCTGAGGTTTATGCTGAGCTCGACGGCATCCGTCTCCACCTCGAGAACCACTTCCACGACATGCAGGACATCGAGTTCACTATCCAGGACGGAAAGCTCTGGATGCTCCAGTGCCGTATCGGTAAGAGAACCGGTCTTGCTGCTCTCAACATGGCAATGGACATGCTCGAGGAGGGTATGATCGACGAGAAGACAGCTGTGACACGTATCGCTCCAGCTCAGCTCGACGAGATCCTTCACCCGATCCTCGACCCTGCTTCTGAGAAGAAGGCTTCAGTGATCGCTAACGGTCTTCCTGCATCTCCAGGTGGAGCAGTAGGTGTGATCGCATTCACTTCTGAGGCTGCAATGGAATATAACGAGAAGGGTATCGCTTCAATCCTCGTTCGTGAGGAGACTTCACCAGAGGACGTTGAGGGAATGCGTGCTTGCGCAGGTATCCTCACTCAGCGCGGTGGTATGACTTCACACGCTGCTCTCGTGGCACGTGGATGGGGCAAGTGCTGTATCGTAGGTTGCGAAGCTATGCACATCGACCTCGAGAACAAGGTAATCAAGTTCAAGGGTTCTGACAAGGAGTACCATGAGGGTGACGTTCTTTCACTCAACGGTGCAAAGGGTAACGTTTATGATGTTGCCATCGACACAATGGACGCTTCTGACAACCCACGTTTCGTGAAGTTCATGGAGATCGTTGACAAGTTCCGCACAATGGGCGTAAGAACAAATGCAGATACTCCAGAGGATGCAGCTCGCGCTATCAGCTTCGGTGCAGAGGGTATCGGTCTCTTCCGTATCGAGCACATGTTCTACGGACAGAACGCTGAGACTCCGCTTTCAAAGCTCCGCAAGATGATTCTTGCAAAGTCTGATGAAGAGCGTAAGGCTGCTCTTGCAGAGCTCGAGCCATTCATCAAGGCTGCTGTCAAGGGTACAATGAAGGTAATGGATGCAAAGCCTGTTACATTCCGTCTCCTCGACCCACCTCTCCACGAGTTCGTTCCTCAGACTGAAATCAAGAAGAACGAGCTTGCAGAGGAGCTTAACATCACTGTAGGCGAGATCGAGAAGCGTGGCGAGTCACTCCACGAGGTCAACCCTATGATGGGTCACCGCGGTGTACGTCTCCATGTCACTTATCCTATGATTTCAGAGACTCAGTTCCGCGCTATCTTCACTGCAGCTGCCGAGCTCAAGAAGGAAGGATTCACTCCAATGCCGGAAATCATGGTTCCTGTAACCATCTCTGACCGCGAGCTCCGTTTCCAGAAGGCTATCTGCGAGAAGATCAGAGCAGAGGTTGAGGCACAGTTCGGATTCGCTGTAGAGTACAAGTTCGGTACTATGATCGAGATCCCACGTGCAGCTCTTACAGCTGACCGTATGGCTCGTACTGCAGAGTTCTTCTCATTCGGTACAAACGACCTTACTCAGATGACATTCGGCTTCTCACGTGACGACGTAGGTACTTTCATGGGTGACTACCTCGGCAACAAGATCCTCGACGCTGACCCATTCAAGACTCTCGACCAGAAGTCAGTAGGTAAGCTCGTGAACTATGCTGTCAAGGAAGGACGCGAGACTCGCGAAGGTCTCAAGTGCGGTATCTGCGGTGAGCACGGTGGTGATCCTGCATCAGTTGAGTTCTGCTTCAAGATCGGTCTCAACTATGTATCTTGCTCTCCATTCCGTGTACCTATCGCACGCCTCGCTGCTGCACAGGCTGCAATCAAGGCTGGAAAGTAATCATCCGACCACATACAAGAAACGCTCTGCTTCATCGGCAGAGCGTTTTTATTTTTATATGAGAAGCATCATTTGAGAGATGCCAGTCGGGCCAATGCGGCCTCTCCGAGAGCAGACTTGACCTCTATATGCTCCTTGACAGTCTGCACAAACGGATCTGATTCGAATGAAGATCCTCTTACCTGCATGAAGTCCTGGTCTCTGTCATACGCATTTCCGTCTGCACCGAAACTTGTCATAGAGCTCAACGAGAACTCCTTTCGGGCATCATCATATATCATTCGGTCAAGGCTTACCACGGATTCCTTCCATCTTCTGACAAGATCAGAGAGCTGATCTATGGTAGCCTCCTGAAGGCATATTCCATAATAATTCTCAAGAACCTTATATACCCAGTGCCATTCATACCTGTAATACTCCTTATGGAACTCGCAGAAACGGGAATGCAGTTCATCAACGCTGTCAATCTCCTTGTTTTCAATCGCATCCATCAGGTCAGAAACAGCCTGCTTGGGAACGATCAGACCGGCCATGTCTATCCAGTCACCCTCACCATATGCCGATTGCGGGATAAAAGCTTCCCTAAGCTCGGCAAGAGAAGACACATCAGATGACATCAGCCTTGTTATCAAAGAGTTGCCCAGGAACTTATCTATTGCTATACCATAATACTTCAGACCTTTCTTAAGTGAGGAGTTCTTAATCTTTCCGCTCTGATATGTATATGCATCTGAAGTCACTCCGGAAACCTTCTGAAGCTGCTTAAGAATATTCACGGCATTCAGCATCTTCTGGATGGTATATGGACTGAGAAGATTGTAATTGATCTGATCAAGACGGTCCGGATCCTTTCTGGCGTCTCTCTGCGGCCACTTCTTCGCATCTCTGATGGTTCCCACACTCTTGAGGTTAGCTCCAGGCATTATGAATGATGTGTTCTGCTGCTCTATAAGGTATGAGAAAGGCAGGTCTGAAGTATCCTGATGACTGACATGGCGTCCCATGACAAGGGAAAAGGCACCGACCTTGGCCGGCCATAATATATATGAATCCGAAGCTGTCTTGGCTCCCCTTTCCATTATTCCCTGGTGAATCGGTCCAAGCTTGTACATATGATTGCTCTGGTTCGATCCGGATCCCGCATTCATGAACGAGAACATACCCGCAATCAGCAGGGTTGACTTATGATGAGTCACGGTATAAGGGCCGGCAAATATCGAGCAGGCCTCTCCGTTTTCCCCCTGACAGTTTCCGAAGAAAAGTGAATCTGTTGCCGAATAATTATGTCCTAGCTTGCATGCCTGGCCGATGAAACAGCGCGAGAATGTCACTCCATCCTCTACGTTTGAACCGCTTGAAATGATGAAGTCATCTCCGATAACGCCGACTCCGATATGTACAGGAGCATATACGTTGCTGTTTATGCTTCCGTTCTTGAGTCTCGATGCTCCTTCGATCTTGCAATAGTCACCTACCTTCACATTCTTTATATAGCCGGTATCGGTGATAATGACATTCGAACCGATATAACCAATGTCTGAAGTCACTGAGGCCACATGTCCGGCAATCATCTCACGAAGAGAAGATATGAGTTCAGGACGATGTCTGTAGAGAGCCATCATATATGCCGTCTGCGCTGAAAGCCTGTCATATATCACCACTTCTCTACCACCGGTCTCATTGAGGACAGTAACTTCCACACCATTTCCAAAACTTGTCGGGCCATCGGTCAGCAATATATCAACATTTTCAATGAATGTATTGTCGCCTATATGGTAATTTGCGACATAATTCTTGATGTTCTCTATGCAGCAGTCATTACCGACCGTGACATTATGCATCGTGGCATAATATATTCCGGAATGCTTTTGCATGCCGCCTGGAAGAGAGAACACCTTCTCAAACTTTCCAAGCCTGATGGAACCGGAGAAGCGGCAATGACGCACATATTTAGCCTGAAAGCCATCTACCACTTCTATTGCATCCCAATCGGTCGCCGTACATAGCTGCGACTTCAGTGAATCGATCTCATCAGATGTCAGTTTTCTGTAGTTTTTCATATATTACTGTTTATTTTTCATTCAACAAATCGTCAAGTACATTCCTGACTTCATCATAGCCATATCCCCTTCCCAAGGCAAAGCGCAGGAGCTTAAGCTTCTTCTGCGGATCATCGGAAAGAGACCTGGCCTTGTTCTCAAGCAGCTTCTGCAGGCGAAGCGAAGCCTTTCCTCCATCAATCTCACCCAATGCTTCATCTATCGTTTCGGAAGGGATTCCTTTCGACAGAAGCATATATCTTATCTTCGCTTCCCCCCATCCTGAAATCGATGCCTTGTCACGTGCAAATGCCGTCGCATATCTGAGGTCATCAATAAATTTCTCTTCGATCAGGATATCCACGACTCCTGAGGCCTCATCAACATTGCCCTCCAATGAGGCCAGAGCCTTTTTCATTATATCGGAACGACAATATTCACGTCTGGAACACAATCCTCTCAACCTGTCCGCCACTTTAGCCGGATCGCCTTTCAAATCAGCTGCCATAACTTAGAAATTGTATCCTGCACTGATATAAACACCTACTTTCTTTGTAATGTCAGACCAATGCACATTTGCACTCAAAGGGCCGAAAATGGTATCATAGGAATATTCGATAGCCGCACCGAACTGACCAGGCCAATATCCGTATGAATAGAAATAGTCGCAATCCCTTGAATAGTTGACTATACCAGTGATATAATGGTTCCTTGCGATCTTCACACGCAGATCAGCACGATATATCGTAAGAATGTTTCTCATGGCAGTCATGTTGGTGATGCCGAGGAAAGGAAGCTGCTGGTCAACATATCTGCCGGCAAGGGATCCACCCATTACATTGAAGTAAGCGACAGGGATATCGATACCCACCAGGAAACGGCAGTTCACGGAAGGGATGAGTGCCACTCTCTGCCCGATAGGAATAACAGCCTTTGCATCAGCCTTGATCGTACGGAAGTCATTGAACTTCTCCGGGAAACCGAAAAATGTCCAGCTATATGACAGACCGGCAGTGAAGCCACGTGTAGGGAAATATCCGTCGTCGAAAGTATCGGCACGGGAATCAAGGAACAAAGACACGAAATCGTTGGAGAGCTGGCTGAAGTCATAGTCACCGATCACCTGTGATGACTTGATGTTCCGGATGTCGAATATTTCGTTCCTCACTCCAGCCTTAATGTCGAAGTTCTTCCATTTCATATTGGACAGATACACCTCCTGCTTGGCGCTCAGATAATTGAGGCTCAATCGGTTCGTACCGAAATTAAGCATATTCATATCTGTCCATCTTATGGAAGCTGTCGCATTTATAGTAGGCATCTTCGGCAGGTCATACGACCAATGGAACTGCATATGAGGGTTCGCACCGATCCTTGCAGTGAAATCATATACATGACCATGAAGATTATGGGCATTCAGTCCTACATTCAGAAGAACGGACACGATTTCCTCCGTATCCGCACGAACACCAAGTCCAAGCTGATGAATAGGCCCCTTGCGGCAGTTCAGGACGAGTTTGAAAGGTTCCTCATGTCCGTGAAGTTCATATGTGACATAATCATATGCCTGCGTTCCATAAATCTTTGCGACCACATCCTCAAGATCCGCATATGCTATCTTCTGTCCGAACTTTATATCAAGCTTGCTCTTTATCAGTTCCTTTTCCTTCGGCAGAACGCCTACGACATCAATATCGGCAATCACAAGCGAATCGGACATGAAATCAAATGCTGCCTTTTTCCTTGGTGCAGAATACCCTCCGGAAGTCCGTTCCGCAACTTTCCTCAGCAACGAATCCTGCGCCACGGCAGCCTCATGGCCACGAACAAGTATGGTATCAATGCTACGTGCGTTGAAGCTCATCATATTGAACTCCTTGAGATCCGGTTTAATCTTCACATCTGGTATCATGACATTCCTTTCGAATGCATCACGGCCCAGCATATCGATTCCCTGGCCGATGATATCACCGATATTGTTCACATCAGCATATGTCCTCCTTGCATCCGAAAGATCCACACCGATGATTATGTCTGCACCCATCTCACGGGCAAGAGCTGTAGGATAATTGTCCCTGAGTCCTCCATCGACAAGCACCATTCCATCGACTCTTACCGGAGCGAACATGCCCGGGATCGACATTGTGGAACGCATGGCGTCATTTATCTTGCCTTCATGCCATACCTTCGCCTTGCCGGAAACCATATCTGCCGCCACACAGACATAAGGAACCGGAAGATCATGGAAACTCATGGAATCCTGATACCCGATGGTAAGGGAACTGATCAGATTGCTCACATTCTGTCCATAAATATAGCCTGAAGGAAGACTTCCGAGGAGATTCTCCTTGAAGAAGTCCGGGCCTCTCTCCTGATCGGCTCCGATATGAAGGATGTCCTGCCTGTGGACAGGGTCAAGACGCGTCTCGTTCTCCCTCATCATCTTGAAATAGTCCCTCTCATAAAAGAACGGGATCGAAAGGAGATACTTTTCCTTGTACTTCGTATCAGTATATGAGATATATTTTCTGGACAGCTTGTCACTGAGAGCCCACTCCCAATCCATGTTCCTCACAAGCGAGTCCATCTGGTCCGTAGTATATCCTAAGGCATAAAGTCCTCCAATCAGACCACCCATGCTCGTGCCGAGAACCATATCGACAGGAATGCCCAGCTCCTCGATATATTTTATGACACCGACATGAGCTGCACCTTTTGCACCACCGCCGCTGAGCACAAGAGCCACCGTAGGACGATACTTGCGTATCTCATCCATACGTGCCCTCATGGAGGCAACAGCGGCAGAATCCGCCTGGGGATCTATTCCACGGGCAGACAGGCATACCGCTCCAGCAAACAGCAGGAGAACCATCAGCACATATTCGGCAAATCTTTTCATTCCTTTTCATTATGCTGGCCTGCAAGCATACCGCAAGCAGCCAGGATATCCTCACCTCTGGACGCCCTTATGGTCGTCATTATACCGGCATTATTCAATCTTGTCTTGAAGTTTTCCATTATCACATCCGGAGAGGTCTCATAAGGGAAATCCGGAATCTTATGGAAACGTATCAGATTCATACGGCACTCCAGGCCCTTCAGCATCCTTATCAGGGCATCGGCATGGGCCTTGGTATCGTTGAATCCGGCAAACATGGTATATTCGAAGCTTACCCTGCGCTGTCCGGTAAAGTCATATTGCTTTATCAAATCTATGACCTCCTGAACAGGCCATGCACCCTGTGCAGGCATTACGCTGAGTCGCTCGGGAGCGAACGGATTATGCAGACTGACGGCAAGATGGCATCTGCAGTCATCCAGATAACGCTTGAGATTCGGCAACACGCCGATTGTTGACAAGGTTATCCTTTTAGGACTCCATCCGAATCCCCAGTCCGCAGTCAGGATCTCGATGGCCCTCAGGACATTTTCATAATTGTCCAACGGCTCACCCATTCCCATGAAAACGGTATTCGTAAGGCTGTCGGACTCATCTACGGCGATGAACTGAGATATGATGTCAGCCGCAGACATATGCCCGTGGAATCCCTGCCTTCCGGTCATGCAGAACTTGCATCCCATCCTGCAGCCCGACTGTGAAGACACGCACAAGGTGGCACGGTCACCGTCAGGTATCATTACAGCCTCTACGGCACCGGCTTCAAGTTCCCCTTCGGATACACGCAGGTTCAGTCCCCTCTTATGAGTGCATTTCACCGGAAACAGATACTTCTTCGTACCGTCCGATGAAATCTGAAGACCGGCATATGGTGTGACACCAACCTCGTATTTCTCTGAAAGTCTTGCCCTTGCGGCCTTTGAAAGGTTGGTCATTTCATCTATTGTCCTGACCTTCTTCACATACAGCCACTGGGCGATCTGCTTGGCTGTAAAGCCAGGCAGTCCTTCTTCCGATACAAGCCTTTTAAGCTCATCAAGGTTCTTTCCTAAAAGCTTTCCCTTCATCCTGCGTATTTGTTTTTATAAGACACAAAAATAAGCAAAAAATATGCTTAGTGTATCAGGTTTTTTCATTACTTTTGCTTCTGTTCGCGGAAAAGTTCCGCAAACACCAAACTTTTAAACTAAAATACATTTATGGCTAAAGAAGAAGTACAGGACAGTACCGGCATCAATGCTGCGAAACTCAAGGCATTGCAGGCGACGATTGACAAGATTGAGAAAGATTATGGCAAAGGTACGATCATGAAGTTGGGAGATCAGCCAAAATGGGAGGTTTCGGTCATTCCAAGCGGCTCCATCGCACTGGATGCGGCACTCGGCATCGGCGGATATCCACGCGGAAGGGTCATAGAGATCTACGGACCGGAATCAAGCGGTAAGACGACCCTCGCGATCCATGCCATAGCTCAGGCACAGAAGCAGGGTGGAATTGCTGCGATCATCGATGCGGAACATGCATTCGACAGGACATATGCCAAGAATCTTGGCGTTGATCTTGAGACACTGCTCATTTCCCAGCCGGACAACGGAGAGCAGGCACTTGAAATCGCTGACAACCTCATCCGCTCCGGAGCGATTGACATCATCGTCATCGACTCTGTGGCAGCCCTTACTCCTAAGGCTGAGATCGAAGGAGAAATGGGAGACTCCAAGATGGGACTTCAGGCAAGACTCATGAGCCAGGCACTCAGAAAGCTGACAGCAAACATCAGCAAGACCAACACATGCTGCATCTTCATCAACCAGCTCCGCGACAAGATCGGAGTCATGTTCGGCAATCCTGAAACAACTACCGGAGGTAACGCTCTGAAGTTCTATGCTTCCGTACGTGTTGACGTGCGCAGGACAACCCAGATCAAGGACGGAGACGAGGCTCTCGGAAACCGCACCAAGGTCAAGATCGTGAAGAACAAGATGGCTCCTCCTTTCAAGAAGGCAGAATTCGATATCGTGTTCGGAGAGGGAATTTCAAGAGTCGGAGAGATCATCGATCTCGGCGTCGAATATGAAATCATCAGAAAGAGCGGTTCATGGTTCAGCTACGGCGACAGCAAGCTGGCACAGGGACGCGAGGCGGTCAAGCAGCTTCTCACTGACAATGTTGAGCTTTGCGAGGAAATCGAGGCCAAGATCAGGGAGGTGCTCCAGAACGTACAGGACTAGATTTTGCGTAAAGAACGGATATGAATAGACTTCTGACCATACTGACAGCAGGCATCATAGCTCTGCTGTCTTTGAATTCCTGCGATGTGATCCACAGTGAATTCGACAACACAAGCTGCACAGCATATCTCACATGCTTCTATGCCGGAGGTATGCCTTCATCAGGTGCACAAAAGTCATATGACCTGGACGGACCGCTCAGGGACAGCGACATCGAAGGCATCTTCTATGAACTAAGCAGCATGGTGCAGCCGGGATTCATCTCCGCATCACTTGAAATAGATTTCTTCGACTGGATGGACAACTACGATTACACCAAGGCATATGACTTCTGGTGGGAATCTTCAGACATCCTGTCAGGAGACGGCTATTATGCCTGGGACGAAAGGTTGGAATAATACATTCATAAAGGATCATTCATCCGGCTGCGCCAATACGCAGCCGGATATTTTTTCAGCCGTTTCTGCAGAAATCACACCGGCTTCCCTAAGATTATCCACAGTCCATCGGTCTCTTCCATTGTTCTCTCTGAACAGGACTATGGCTTTGGCAGTTTCATAATCATGAATATAAGGATGCTTCCTGAGCGAGTCTGCAGGAAGCATCCATAAGGGATATGGACTGACATTCTCCGGAGAAACAGTGACAAGATCACTCAGACCGTCGTACTTTTCCTTATCAAAACGGTATATGTCCATAAGCTGTTCCTTATGGGAGAAGCCTCCCAAAGCGTTTCTGTGCTCAATTATCTTCGATGCGAACCATCCTCCTATTCCGGGCAAGGCATCCAATGCTGCGGAATCAGCAAGATTCAGATCCACCAAAGGGATATCAATATATTGCTCCAGGCGTCTGTATATGCTGTCCGACACAACGAAGGATCTGGCAAAATCCTTTTTCCTTCTGAACCTGCCCCCCTTCCTTCTGTAATTATCGATACTCTCTGCCTGCTTTCTTGAGAATCCGAGACGGCAAAGATCCTCCACACTCACTGTGTTAGGATCAAAGACAAAACTCTCGACTCTCGCTGGCGGAACGGTTCTACGCACATTCTCGGCACGCTTTGTATGAGACGAGATCTTTCTGACAGTCCCGGCATTCCCAGTTGAACCGGCAGAAGTCTCCGGATCACTCCTGTCATATACATATACGGTGTCCGGCTCATCCCTGTTCGCCACAATATGCAGCACAGCGGCATTATGGATGAACAAGGCTGTCTGATATCCCACTACCAGAAACACCAATGCGATCACCCCTGTCATGAATGACTTTGACATTTTCCATTCAACCCGTCTTTTCATTTCATCTGCAGTTTTCCCACAAATGTCAAGAACAGAAAAGAGCAAAACAATGCCTCAGACAAAGTTTTGCTCTTTTTTTAAGAAAGTATTTCTCTTTTTTATGATTATTTCTTTTTCTTAATCGTTTTCATCATACTTCCTGTAAGATTTCTTCTCCTTCTTCTTTTCAGGAGCCCCGGCAACGATTATCACGATCTCCCCTTTCGGCTCGTGCTCCTTGTACCAGGAAGCGACTTCCGACAAGGTTCCGCGCTTATGTTCTTCGAACTTCTTTGATATCTCTCTTGCCACAGAGCATTCCCTCTCAGGTCCGAAAAACTCCGCGAACTGTTCCAAAGTCTTGACAAGACGGTATGGAGACTCATAGAATATAAGCGTACGCGTTTCTTCCGCAAGTTCGGTCAAACGTGTCTGACGTCCCTTCTTCTGAGGAAGAAAGCCTTCGAAACAGAAGCGGTCACATGGATATCCGGATGAAACCAAGGCCGGAACAAAAGCCGTAGCACCAGGCAGTGTCTGAACTTCGATTCCCTCCTGTGCACATGTACGGACAAGGAGAAAACCCGGATCTGAAATTCCCGGAGTACCGGCATCACTTATCAAGGCCACATTCAGTCCGGAAAGGATGCGTTCCTTGATCATGGAAGCGGTCTTATGCTCATTGAACTTATGATGAGATTCCAGCCTTCCCTTGATCTCATAATGTTTCAGGAGCACTGAGCTTGTCCTTGTGTCTTCCGCAAGGATCAGATCGGCTTCCTTCAGGACCCTTATGGCTCTGAAGGTCATGTCCTCCAGATTTCCGACAGGTGTCGGTACTATGTATAAGATTCCTGCCATAGTCTATCTGACCTTACGACGGACAGCCATCATGAAACGATACACAAGTTCTGAGTTCATATCCCATGACGGGAATTCCGTGCCCACATATTCAAGAACCTGGTCGAGGGTCTCCATCGTGTTTATACGTGAGAGAGTATCGACAAAAGTCTGTGCATCTTCATTGAAGAGCAGATTGATGAAGATGATCCTGTCATTGAGCGAAATCGCACTTCTGATATCCCTGACCGGAGTTCCTGGCATATCCTTCCTCCATGCATGATCCTGTGCCATCACATCATTGATTGTCGGCATGGCCATACCCTCGGCCTTAGCGGCGACAGTCACCGGTTCTTCTTCAGGCTCTGGCTCTACAGCAGGCTCTTCTACCGGCTCCACTTCAGGGGCGGCTTCAGGAATATCGCCAAACGGCAGGTCATCATCCTGAATCTCAACTGTTTCCACTTCCGGAACAACCGGTTCATCCATATCGATTTCGATATCGATGGACTCAGTGGCAAAATCTTCAGGATCAACTATCTGCTGCAATTCCGCCATCTTGGCATCAAGTCTTTCAAGCTGAGTTCTGATTGAAGACATCATGGATTTGATTTCAGATAAAATCTGCTGCTCTCTATTTTCCATAAGGCAATTATTCATTATATTTGCATCCCGGTCAAATGAGAAACGGGATTAATCAGGGGAGTAATACACAAAGTAAAGAAATGTTTTTAGAAATCGCAAAAAAAGCAGGTTCAATTGAAGTGATCTGCGGTTCAATGTTCTCAGGAAAGACTGAGGAACTCATCAGAAGAATGAAAAGGGCTCAGTTCGCAAAGCAGAAAGTGGAAATCTATAAGCCATGCATCGATGTCCGCTATTCCGAAGACGAGGTCGTTTCTCATGATTCTCACAGCATTCCTTCGACACCGATTGATTCCCCTGCGAGCATGCTTCTCCTCTCAAGTGATGTTGAAGTAGTAGGAATTGACGAGGCACAGTTCTTTGACGACACTCTCGTTGAAGTAGTGCAGACTCTTGCCAACAGAGGCATAAGAGTCATTATTGCCGGCCTTGACACTGATTTCATGGGCAAGCCTTTCGGTCCTATGCCGGCCCTCATGGCTGTAGCAGAAGAGGTACAGAAAGTACATGCGATATGTGTGAAATGCGGCAGCCCGGCCAACCATTCGCACAGACTCTCAAAGAGCAGCGAACTTGTGGTTCTCGGAGAGACAGACATATACGAACCATTGTGCAGACACTGCTACAATGCCGCAATAAAAGAAGAAAAGGAAGCCTGAAGCTTCCTTTTCTCTATTTCAGCGCCTTCAGAACCTTGGCCAGCTGATCCGGACATGATGTCCCGCGCTTTCCGCACGTGATGCCTTCAAGACGCCTGATGGCCTCTTCAACGGTCATATCCTTGATCAACGCACCGATTCCCTTGGCATTGCCTTCACATCCTCTGGTATAGACGACCTTCTGGATCACACCGTCCTTGATCTCGATATCAATCTGCTTTGAACATACCTTTGCGCTTGGTGTTGCAGTCACATATCTGATCCCGTCAACCACCTGATCGCTTACGATTGCATAATCATCTACTTCTGAAACCACTGTCTGCTGTTCCTGTGCCATTGCCGTCATGCTGAAAAGCATCATGGCGAATGCTGCTAGAATTCCTTTCATATTCCTTATATATTAATTATCAAAACAAGGTAGGATGGTTGTCATCCAGTTCGGAAAGCACCTTTTCCATTATCGCCTCCCTGAACAGAACAGCCTTCGTGCCCACGCGGAAGCGTTCACAATACTGTCTGATGGCAGCCATCTCGCTGTCATTCAGATATATCACCTGCCTGTGACGGCGGACAAGAGCTTCCTTCTGCTTCTTGAGATACTCAGGATCTATTCCCGATGTATTTTTCTTTCTTTTGCCGGCCACTTTGGATCTGTATTATGCGTTTCCGCTGGTTAAAAATTAATTTTTGCCAAAGATAGCAACTTTATCGATAAAATTGTTATCTTTGTAGTCATTATGGCCATTTTAAGACAAATATTCGTCCGACTTTAGGAGGGGCTCTCGAAGCATTTCCCTCCCAATTGCAATTGACAATCTCGGTTTGTCTTGCCGTTAGGGCCAATCATTTTCCCGAAATCCGGGACAATCCGCAAATATAATCCTTAAGTAGTTGACATCATGCTGATAGATGTTATGGTGGCTGATGCAAGCCATGTAGTGTATGCAGACGAAATCTGCGAAGAAATACTTTTATCCGCTCGTGAAAGAGGCACGGGTATCGCAAGAAGAACTCCGGAATACATTTCGGAAAAGATAATGGCGGGAAAGGCGATAATCGCCATCGCCGAAGACGGACGTTTCGCCGGATTCTCATATATCGAGACATGGGGTGGCAAGGAATACGTTGCAAATTCCGGTCTCATCGTTGCACATTCCTTCAGGGGAATAGGCCTGGCTATGAGGATCAAGAGGAAGATCTTCGAGCATTCGAGAAAAATGTTCCCGAACGCCAAGATCTTCAGCATAACCACAGGAGCTGCCGTGATGAAGATGAATTACGAGCTCGGCTTCAGACCTGTGACCTTCGCCGCACTTACAGACGATCCTGAATTCTGGAAGGGATGTCAGGGATGCAGGAACTACGAGATCCTCGAAGCGAACGAGCACAGGATGTGCCTTTGCACAGGTCTTCTATATGACCCTGCAGAACATATCGAAGTATTGAGCCCGGCTCATCCGGAGCTTATAAACCTTAAAGATGGAGAACAAAAGAAATAATAATATGAGCAAGAAAGTTGTACTCGCCTTCAGCGGCGGACTGGACACATCCTTCTGTGTCCCATACCTCAAGGAAAAAGGATATGAGGTTCATACCGTAATGGTAAATACAGGTGGTTTTTCTGAAGATGAAGAAAAAGACATCGAGAAGCGTGCCCTCATGCTGGGTGCCGCTTCGCACAAGAATGTGAATGCCGTTGAGACATATTATAAAAAGGGAATCAGATATCTTATTTACGGAAACATACTCAAGAACGCCACATATCCGCTTTCGGTAAGCTCAGAGCGTGTATTCCAGGCTCTTGAAGTGCTCAATCATGTCAAGGCTCTCGGTGCTGATGCCGTGGCTCACGGAAGTACAGGTGCAGGAAACGATCAGGTGCGTTTCGACATAGTATTCGAGATTCTTGCTCCTGAGGTCGAGATCATCGCTCCAGTTCGTGACAACGGTTTCACACGCCAGTTCGAAATAGATTTCCTCCAGCAGCATGGCTTCGATTTCTCTTGGGAGAAGGCTAAATATTCGATCAACCAGGGTCTCTGGGGTACAAGCATCGGAGGAGTCGAGACACTTTCTTCTGACGGCTACCTCCCTGAGGAAGCCTATCCGACAAAGGTAACCAAGACAGTTCCGGAACATATCAGGATCGGTTTCCATAAGGGCGAACCTGTTTCATTCAACGGAGTTCAGATGAGTCCGGTGGATGTGATCAAGGCTGTGCGCGATGCTGCAGGCCCGTTCGGCATAGGACGAGACATCCATATCGGTGACACGATCATCGGAATCAAGGGACGCGTCGGATTTGAGGCCGCCGCACCTCTGATCATCGTGAAGGCTCACCACCTTCTTGAGAAGCATACGCTTACAAAAGGACAGCTTTACTGGAAGGAGCAGATCGCTGGATGGTACGGACAGCAGATGCACGAAGCGATGTACCTCGATCCTGTATGCAGGGATATGGAGGCTATGATGGACAGTATCGAAAAGAATGTGACAGGAGAAGTCGAGGTGGCGCTTATGCCATACCATTTCTCTGTTCTCGGATGTACAAGCGACCATGACCTCATGAGCTCGAAGTTCGGTGCATATGGCGAGATCAACAAGTCATATACAGGACGCGACATCGTCGGTTTCACAAAGGTCATTGCCAATCCTTTGAAGATTTATTATTCGGTAAATTCTGATGTAGAATAGTCGTTATGGATAAAAAGATCAGAGTGGCGATTGCAGGAGGTACGGGATATACCGGAGGAGAGCTATTCAGGATTCTGCTGAATCATCCGGATGTGGAGATTGTGGCAGCCACTACAACCTCATCGGAAGGCACCCCCGTAGCCTCTGTACATAGGGATCTCATCGGTGAGACGGATCTGTGTTTCGGTAAGGAGCTTAATGATCCGGATGTGATATTCCTTTGCCTTGGACATGGTATTTCACGTCAGTTCGTGGACACGCACGACATCAAACCGGAATGCAGGATCATAGATCTTGGTAATGATTTCAGACTGGACGGTGATTATGCGGGAAGGCATTTCGTCTATGGATTATGCGAGTCGGCACGCGAAGATATACGCAAGGCCCATGACGTTGCAAACCCGGGATGTTTTGCGACTGCCATCCAGCTGGCGACATTGCCTCTGGCCGCAGCAGGGCTGATTAATGATGAGATCCACGTGACTGCGATTACCGGTTCTACGGGAGCCGGAAAGAAGCCAGGAGAGACGACTCATTTCAGTTATAGAAGTGACAATATTTCCATCTATAAGCTGTTCACACATCAGCATCTGGCGGAGATAAAGCAGAATCTTTCCCTCTGTCATCCTGAGCGTAGCAAAGGATCCTTTTCTCCTATAGTGAATTTTGTGCCTCTGAGAGGAGATTTTGCGAGGGGAATATTTGCAAGCGTATATACCAAGGCAGCAGAAGGCATGTCTGAAGCTGATTACCGCAGGCTTTACGAAGATTATTATTCCGCTTCACCTTTTGTTTTCCACAGCGCAGAGGGCATTTCGATGAAAGAGGTAGTGAATACGAACAAAGGTCTGCTGCATGTCGAGCTTCATGACGGATATGTACATATTGCTTCTGCGATAGACAATCTTGTGAAGGGAGCTGCAGGTCAGGCGGTTCAGAACATGAACCTGATGTTCGGGCTTGCTGAAGACACCGGTCTTCGTCTCAAGCCTTCTGCATTTTAGATTTAGGAATATGAATTTATTTGATGTTTACCCTTTATGGGACATAGAGCCGGTAAAAGGCTTGGATACGACGCTATGGGATAAGGATGGCGTTGAATATACCGATCTTTACGGCGGTCATGCCGTGATATCAGTGGGACATTGCCATCCGCATTATGTAAAGATGCTTTCCGACCAGCTCGGGAAACTGGGTTTCTATTCTAATGCAGTACAGAACTCGCTGCAGAGGGATCTTGCCGCTCGTCTGGGAAAGGTATGCGGATATGATGATTATTCTCTCTTCCTCTGCAACAGTGGTGCGGAAGCTAATGAGAATGCACTTAAGGTCGCATCATTCCACACGGGAAAAGCAAAAGTCCTCGCCTTCCGCAAGGCATTTCACGGACGAACCTCAGGAGCAGTAGCTGCAACCGATAACCCTAAGATACAAGCACCGTTCAATGCCACTCAGAACATCGTATTTGCACCGCTCAATGATCTTGAAGCTGTCGATATGGAACTTTCAAGAGGAGGATTCGCAGCCGTTATCATCGAGGGAATCCAGGGTGTTGCGGGCATATATGAACCGACAGAAGAATTCATCAACGGGCTCAGGCTTCTTTGTGACAAATACGGTTGTATTCTGATCATTGACGAAATCCAGTCCGGATATGGACGGACAGGAAGATTCTTTGCGCACCAGCATTATGGTGTACGTGCCGACATCGTGACCATGGCCAAGGGAATGGGCAACGGATTTCCTATCGGCGGAGTCCTGATCAGCCCTTCGATCAAGGCATCATACGGTATGCTGGGAACGACTTTCGGCGGAAATCATCTCGCATGTACTGCCGCTTTAGCCGTCCTTGATATCATTGAGAATGAGAATCTTATAGAGAATGCCGCGAAAATCGGAACATATTTTGAGAATGCATTCAAAGATGACAAGGCTCTGAAGGAATACCGTGGCAAAGGACTGATTATAGGTCTTGAGCTCAAGGATGAATATGTCGGCCTCCGTAACAGGCTTCTTTTTGAGAAGCATTTCTTCACCGGAGCTGCAGGAGCACAGGTAATACGACTCCTTCCTTCGCTTACCGTATCACAGGAAACCGCGGAATCATTTGTAAAGGCCTGGAAAGAACTCACTGAACTGTCACCCCGAACCTGACGAGGTGCTAAAATCAAGCATCATGAAACATTTTACATCGATAAAACAGCTTACAGACCTGTCACAGGCGCTCGAAGCGGCAAAATATGTCAAGGAGAACCCGTTCGCCGATCAGGAGCTCGGCAGGAACAAGACTCTCCTGATGATCTTCTTCAACTCCAGCCTCCGAACCAGGCTGAGTACCCAGAAAGCGGCTCTCAACCTCGGAATGAACGTCATTGTCCTCGATGTCAATCAGGGCGCATGGAAACTTGAAACCGAACATGGAGTCATCATGGACGGAGACAAGCCGGAGCATCTTCTTGAGGCGATACCGGTCATGGGCAGTTACTGCGACATCATAGGAGTACGTGCATTCGCCGGTCTTCAGAACAGGGATTATGATTACAACGAAGTCATAATCAATCAGTTCATCCAATATTCCGGAAAGCCTGTATTCAGCATGGAGGCAGCGACCAGGCATCCTCTGCAGACTTTGGCAGATCTTCTGACCATCGAGGAGCATAAGAAGAAAGACAGGCCGAAGATCGTCATGACATGGGCGCCGCATCCGAAAGCCTTGCCTCAGGCAGTACCTAATTCATTCGCTGAAGGTATCAACATGACCGATTATGAGTTCGTGATCACCCATCCTCACGGATATGAGCTTGATCCGGCATTCACCGGCCGTGCACGTATTGAATATGACCAGCGCAAAGCCTTCGAAGGAGCTGACTTCATATATGCAAAGAACTGGTCGGCGTATGAAGGTGACAACTATGGAAAGATACTCTGCACCGACCGCGACTGGACTGTTGACTCAGAAAAGATGACACTGACAGACAATGCCTTCTTTATGCATTGTCTTCCGGTACGCAGAAATATGATCGTAACTGACGAAGTGATAGAAAGTCCTCAGTCCCTGGTAATTCCCGAGGCTGCCAACCGCGTGGTTTCGGCACAGACAATCCTGAAGGAAATCCTGAAAAGCATATGATCAGAATAATCAAGATAGGAGGAAATGTTGTTGACAATCCGGAACTTCTGAAAAAGTTCGTCAGGGATTTAGCCGTCATGCCCGGAATGAAGATACTGGTGCATGGTGGAGGAGTTATGGCAAGCCAGATGCAGAAAGCCATGGGAATGGCCCCGCAGATGGTGGAAGGACGCAGGGTGACAGATGAGGAGACATTGAAAGTTGTCACAATGGTATATGCCGGATGGTGCAACAAGAGTATCACATCCCTCCTTCAGGCTGAGGGATGCAACGCCATAGGCTTATGTGGTGCGGACGGCAATGTCATCAAGGCAAAAAAAAGAGCACCTATATATGTAGAGAGTCTCGGAAAGGATGTGGACTACGGATATGTGGGAGACGTGAATGCAGAAAGCGTGAATGCAGGATTCATATATTCGCTATTGGAAAAAGGGATTGTTCCGGTATTCAATGCCATTAACCATGACGGTCAAGGCAGTCTGCTGAATACGAATGCCGATACGATCGCTTCCTCCGTAGCAATCGCCATGGCGAATTACAGATACCGTTCCCCACGGGAAGTCTGCTGCAGATGTGAGGAGTGTACGCACTGCAGTGATGACGGCAGGCTCACCCATGAGACAGAACTTATCTATTGTTTTGAAAAGGACGGGGTCCTGTATGACAAGGATGATGACAGCAGCGTGATACCGGAGATCGACAGACAAAGATTTGCCGGGCTGAAGGCAGAAGGCGTCGTGGCAGACGGTATGATCCCGAAACTGACGAATGCTTTCAAGGCGATTGACAGCGGAGTGGCAAGAGTGGTCATCAAGCACGTAAGGAACCTGCTCAATGATAAAGGAACAGTTTTGATTTAAATTATTCAGTCCGTAATTTTGCCTTTATTACGGACAGGACATATCCTAAAAGGGGTATTGTCCGTAAAAACATCAGATTTACGGATGGGAGATAAGTTAAATATCAACAGGCTGACCGCAGAGGCAGTGGAGCTGCTTAAGGAAATGATCGCCATACCGTCTCCTTCGTTCAGTGAGGAGGAGGTATGTACTCATATCTGCGGATGGCTGACTGAGAAAGGCGTGGCACATGAAAGAGTCGGACGCAACATCATCGCTGAGCATATCGTAGATGCCGCAATGCCAACATTGATGATGTGTGCCCATATTGACACAGTAAATGCAAGTCCTGAATACAGTTTCGACCCGTTCCTGCCGGATTATGAGGCCGCTGCCAAGGCGATAGGAGCAGCTTCCGGTACAGACGGTTGTGAGAGTGAGATTGTGGCAGGTCTCGGAAGCAATGATGATGGAGCTTCCGTTGTTGCCATGATTGCGGCATACAGATACTTCCAGCAGATTTCCGGAGGAGACAGGGGTTTGCAAAACAACCCCTCCCAAGCAAGCTTGGGCCCCTCCCCCTGCGGCCAGGGGGGTAGCACGGTTTTGCAAACCCCTGTCTCCTCCGGAAATGCAGTCAGTATGAATCTGGTATTGGTGCTGACGTGCGAGGAGGAGAGATCCGGGAAGAACGGCATGACTGGGCTGTGGGGCACAAGATTCTGCAGGAGAGGTGAGGAAAAGGACGGATGTACGGAAATCGATTTCGCTATAATCGGAGAGCCGACAGGCATGAAGGCTGCCACATCGGAGAGAGGTCTTCTCGTAATTGATGCAGAGGCCCATGGCGTTAGCGGACATGCTGCAAGGAACGAAGGGAAGAACGCTTTGTATATCGCTCTTGAAGATATAGATAAGATCCGGAAACACACATTTGACAAGATTTCGCCAAGGATGGGACAGGTCAACCTCAATGTGACCCAGATCAATGCCGGAAGTGCACACAATGTAATACCTGATCTTTGCAGCTTCGTGATAGACATCAGACCTACCGAGCAATACACAAATGAAGAGATATTCAACGAATTACAGGGAATCTGCGAAAGCGGACTGAAACCACGCAATCTTACCAACCGTTCAAGCGCGACATTAGAGGACTCCCCTCTTCAGAAGACAGCAGAGGCGATGGGTATAGAGACATTCTCGTCACCGACAACCTCTGACTGGATGAGAATAGACTGCGATGCGATAAAGATGGGACCGGGAGATTCATCAAGATCGCATAGAAAAGACGAATTTGTCTTTGTGGAAGAGATCAGGAAAGGAATTAAAACATATATTGAATTTATAAACATGTTATAAAGATCTCTCGACTTCGCTCGAGATGACAATGAGAGATATGAGTACACTTTGGAGTAAAGGAACACAGGCGACAGACCTTGTAGAAGATTTTACGGTAGGAAACGACAGGATTCTGGACATGCGCCTTGCAAAATATGACGTAATCGGCTCGAAGGCACATATAAGGATGCTTGAGTCGATAGGTCTGCTGACTTCGGAAGAGCTTGAGACACTGACAGAAGCTTTGGACAGGATTCTCGGGGAAATCAATGCCGGTGAGTTCGTGCTGGAAGATGACGTCGAGGATATCCATTCACAGGTAGAACTTCTCCTAACCCGCCGTCTCGGGGACATAGGAAAGAAGATCCATTCAGGACGTTCACGTAACGACCAGGTACTGGTGGATGTCAAGCTTTTCCTAAAGGATGAAGTTCTTGCACTCAGGAATCAGACTCTCCAGCTCTTCTATACGCTCCAGGCCCTCAGTGAGAAGCATAGGAACGTGCTTCTGCCGGGCTATACACACGGCCAGGTAGCAATGCCATCTTCGTTCGGACTCTGGTTCGGAGCATATGCCGAGGCTCTGGCCGACGACATGTACATGCTTCGCGGAGCATTCAATGTAACCGATCAGAATCCTCTCGGATCTGCAGCCGGATATGGCAGTTCCTTCCCTCTCGACCGTCGGATGACAACCGATCTCCTTGATTTCGGCAGCCTTGACTACAACGTCGTGGCAGCACAGCTGAGCCGTGGAAAATCAGAGCGTGCAGTAGCTTCCGCAATGGGAGCCATAGCATTGACCCTCAACAAATTCGCAGCCGACTGCTGCATGTATATGAGTCCGAATTACGGATTCATAAAGTTTCCTGACGAACTCACGACAGGTTCCAGCATCATGCCACACAAGAAGAATCCTGACGTATGGGAGATCATGCGTGGAAACTGCAACAGGATCATGGCGACAGAGAGCCAGATCTCTATGCTCTGCAGCAACATGCCACACGGTTACCATCGCGAATTCCAGCTTCTCAAGGATATCCTCTTCCCTGCCCTCGAGCTGATGCACAAGTGTCTTTATATGGCAGATTACATGCTCCAGCATATCATGGTCAATGAGAACATTCTTGACGCACCGATATATGATTATCTTTTCACTGTGGAGGAAGTCAACCGCCGTACCCTCGAAGGCATGCCGTTCCGCGATGCATACAAGTCGGTCGGCATAGAGGTAAACGAAGGAAGATTCTCTTATCAGGGAGCTCCCGGAAAGACAAACGGCCAGCTTACGCCAGCCGATCTGAATCACACTTCATTGGGTAGTCTCGGTAATCTTTGTACAGAGCAGATCCGTGCAAAGATGGAAGCCGCCGCATGTTTTATTTAATTCCGTATTTACGGAGAATCTTCAGGACTTTCGGCGAAATGCTTTCCAGCATATATGTAAAGCCGAGGTCTGTAGGATGCGAACCGTCTGAGGTCGCGATATGCTCATCCCCAAGGAAATCATCCGAGGGGATGAAATATATATGCCTGTCTGTTTTCATTCTTTCGCGTATCTCCTCTTCGGCGGCAGCCTGTTTCCTGGCCTCGAAATCCTCGCGCCACACATCGAAATTACGGCTTTCGCGACGTTCCGTCTGCATGAAGATCAGAGGTTTATCCGGATGTGCAGCTCGGATGATGTCAACAAACTGATCGAAACTCTCATGGATGACTTCAGCGGACGGGTTTGAAAAAGCATCAAATATGAAGGCATCAGCATCTATATCTGCAAGATACTCCGCAAACTCCTTCTGGAGTTTGGATTTGCCGCTGAATCCCAGATTGAAGCAATAGAAACCGTTGTCACGGCCGAATCTTGCCGCATAGCTCATTCCCGGACGGGATGCTGCGAGACCATGGGTAACGCTTGATCCCTTGACAACGATACGGTACTTGAAAGGATTCTCCAAAGGCTCGACATACGATCCGTCCTCCACTCCGATGAAAAGCGAATCAAGGCGGTCATACAGAGGAAGATACAGCAGGCACTCCTTTCTGCCTGGAGCCATCTCCTTTACAATTGTACCCGAATGCATGGCATACTCCGGCCCCTTGTCCATCTTCGGTCTTCCGACCCCGGCAAAGACCCACTCCCCGTCCTGACGGATATACAGGTCGAGTCCCTTCTGAGCGATGGCAGTCATGTTCTCGCTCGCATTCTTAGGCGAAGTCTGCCACTTTGCCTTGATGAAAGGACTGTCAGTAGCAAACAGTACAGCAAGTCCGGTAGAATGGCATGCATATTCTTCTATGACCTCATCATTGAACTTGTATGCTGATGTATCAATTCTCGTGAAGGCCTTTGATGTCGGAATGGCCTTGCCTATCACGGTAAACGCTGAAGCATCATGGTATACTGTCTCTTGTGAATACAGCATGCTGGTGACGGCCAAAGCGGCCATTATCAGAAGAAATCTTTTCATAATCATTGGAATAAATCGTGCAGAATACAAAGATACGCTATTTTTAGTTAAATTTGTACATAGAAGAACTAACCCTTTATACTATGAAACGAATAACCGTAATCATCGCTTCCCTGCTTATTGCAGGAAGCGCATTCTCCACATACAGCACCATCACCCTCAGCTGGGACGACACGGCACGAAGTCTCACCATCGGCAGAAGGCATGGCTCGTTCGACGGCATGGAAAAGACAAGGACATTCACCGTGAACGTCCTTGGAGAAGAAAAGACCGCTGTCTACAACGGAAAGGAAACTGTCGTCAGCTTCTAACGGCGGGACTGTGCATACTCGCTTGGCGAGACACCGAACTGCTTCTTGAAGCTGGTAGAGAAATGGGACAAGGTGCTGAAACCTGTAAGGTCTGCTATTTCCGAAACATTATACCTGCTGTCACTCAAGAGTTCAGCCGCCCTGTTAAGTTTATAACGCTTGAAGAAAACGCTCGGATTCTCACCGGTCAACCCTTTGACCTTGTAATAGAATTTCGTTCTTGATATGTGGAGCATCTCCGTCATCTTGGCAATATCAAGTTCGGAATTAGAAAGTTCATCCTCCATCAATTGATAAAGTTCCCTCATGAAGGTATTGTCCTGAGGAGACAACGCATTGTCTTCCAGGCTCTCCACTGCAGTGGATTCGGCCAGGATGGAACGTATCCTTTCCCTGTTCGAAAGCTGCGATTGGACAAGAGCAAGGAGATATTGAGGTTCGAAAGGCTTGGTGACATAAGCGTCTGCCCCACATCCAAGTCCCTGGACCTGATCTTCGACCGTAGCCTTTGCTGTAAGGAGTATGACAGGAATATGAGAAATCTGAATGTTGTCTTTTATCTGACGGCAAAGTTCGTATCCCGTCTTGCCGGGCATCACAATATCTGAAATGACAACGTCAACAGCTTCTTCCTTCATCAGGGTATACGCAGAGTCTGCATCAAAACGGCTCTGCACGTCATAATATGAAGCCAGAAGTTCCTTCATATAATGGATCACATCTGCATCGTCATCGACCAGCAGCACCTTCTTGCGTCCCTCATCAGACATAGATGACGGCAGGTCCGTATATTTGACGCTGCTGACCATATACGGGCAATTGCCATCCTTGACTTCCGACTGAACCTTTTCAGAATCCGCATACGATGCTTCCGATATCGGAAGCAGAAGGGTAAATGCCGCTCCTGTTCCCTCATCACGGTTTCCTGCCTTAAGATATCCATGATGCATACGGGCCAGAGTCTTGGCAAAATACAGTCCGATTCCTGTTCCCCAATTATAGACTCCGCGCATCTGATTCTCCAGCTGATAGTATCTGTCGAATATCCTTTCAAGCTGGTTTTCCGGTATTCCCGTTCCGTTATCCTTCACAACAACCTTCATATAACGGCTATCGACATCCTTGTCTCCCAGATCGAAGAGCCTCAAGGCCTCCTCGCGGGAAATCACATCCAGTCCGAACTCGACCTTGCCTCCTGCCTGAGTGAACTTCATCGCATTAGACAGGAGATTGAAGCATATCTTGTCCAGCTTGTCCTCGTCAGCCCATATGGTCAATGAATCTTCCAGGCCGTATGTTCTGAATGTAACGCCTTTTTCATTTGCCGTAACACGGAATATGTCCGTCAGGTTGCGGAGCTGAGTTATAAGGTCTATCGGCTTCACCTGCAGCTTGAGGGTGTCATTCTCAAGCTTATTGAAGTCAAGGAGCTGGTTCACAAGCCTCAACATACGCCTTATATTCCTCTGGACGATATTCAGAAGCCTCTTGTTCTCAACGGTCAGGTCGGGAGATTCGATAAGCTGGCTGACCGGACCGGATATCATGGTCAGAGGTGTCCTGAATTCATGCGAGATATTGGCAAAGAAACTCATGTTCATCTCATTCACCTTCTTTTCCTGTTCCTTTTCCTGCCTTTCCCGAAGGACAGCCATCTTCTCTTCGTTAAGATGACGTCTCATTTTCGCTACAAGATATACAACTGCGGCAAAGGACAGGGCGTACAGACAGACAGCCCACCACGTGAGCCACAGAGGAGGCTCGACTAATACCTCCACAGTATTTTCTGCTTCTATGACGCTTTGGTCATTGTTTGTCGCACGCACTTTAAAGAGGTACTTCCCTGCAGGAATATTAGCATAATATGCTTCTCTGTTATTATTGGCATCTATCCAATGCTTATCAAAACCCTCAAGCATATAGAAATATCTGACGCGTTCGAACTCACTGTATTCCAGCGCTGCAAACGATATGCTGAAGCTGTTCTGGTCATGTTTCAGATGGATGTCGGATCCGTAGCAGAGCGATTTGTCCATGATGCCGCATTCGCCAGGCCGTACAAGTTTATTATGTACCTTCAGGTCTTCAAAGCACAGGTTGAAAGACCGGTTCACTGTCACATCCATCGGGTTGAAGAACGTCAGGCCATGCGTACCTCCGAATACAAGGGTGCCGTCAGGCATGCGGCAGGAAGTCCTGTCGTAGAACTGGTTGCCTCCTATGCCGTCTGCTTCAAACCAGTTGATGAACTTGTCCACGCTTCTATCATATTTGCCAAGACCATACAAGGTAGACACCCAAAGGTTGCCTTGCAGATCCTCTTCTATCGCAGAAATATCAGTGCATGGAGCTCCTGGGACAGGATAAACATCCCCGGTTTCAGGGTCATAGCGGAGAAGTCCGTTGGCAACTGTTCCAATCCATATTTCCCCTTCTTCGTCAATAAACATATCCGTTGGTATGAATACAGAACGTCTGATACTGCCTTTCCACGCTTCATCGTCGACATCGGCATCCCGATAGGCAAATGTTTCCGTATCAACTTCCTTCAGATGGCTCATGAACGCTCCTACCAGAAGCCGGTGACCATAAGGAAGAATTGAAGGAATGAAAGTATAGTCCATTGTAAATGGCTTGAGATACTGCATTTCTGAATCACCCGACCGAAGGTAACAGATATATTCAGAAGCAGTCGCTATCCAGACCGTTCCGTTCTCATCCTGTTCTATCGCCATCGGGAAAAGAGCCGGACGGCTGAATTCTGCCTTTAGTCTGCCTCCCTCATATGAACATTTTATTATATGCGATGAAGCAGAAAGCCATATGTTATCGTCCTTGTCAGCAAAAACGATGGAAACATCAGTTCTGCTCCCATCCTGCAAAGGTAACAGATGTCCGACCTCTACCTCGCTGAACTCCATAGACTTCGAGTCATAGACAAACAGTCCGTCCTTCAGAGTCGCTATCCAGAGATTTCCCTTGCTGTCGCAATCCAAAGAGACCACGGATTTGTTAGCTATACAAGAACGCAGGTAACTGTTGCTGTTGAATCTCTCCTTATAGTTATATATGACCGTATATCCCTGGTCTACAGATCCTATCCACAGGTTGTTGTGGGAATCCTTGAACATCTGCTTGATGCCGAAATCAGGCGCAGCAAACGGAAAGCCTCTTTCGTTCTGGTGCCGGACCACGCCTTCGTTGCTGTCATAATAGAAGAGCCCATGCTTCTCTGTATTGATCAGGAGAGAATGTTCGTCGTAGGGATATATGTATGTGACATATGCTTTCCGGAATATCGGATGCGACACGAGACATTCCGGCACTTTTCTGAATGTATCCGACATTGTGTCATAAATACGGAAACCGTCGAATGAATTCATCCATATGCAGCCTGATGCATCCATATATGAATATGTAGGGTAACCTTCGACTGCTACAGAATCCTTCAGTTCCATCGTGTCGACATCATAGCATCTCATGCTGGCTGTATTTACCACCCACAGGTCATTCGCAGGAGAGATGAAGCATCTGTTGATAAGGGACCTCGTATGGTCCAGGACAGGAAGGACTGCGTCAAAGGACTCGGTCTCAGGGTTATATCTGCATAATGAGTTTATAGTATTGACATATATGTTCCCTGATGCATCCTCAATGATCTGGTTGACATTCCTGCTGAAAGACTCCAGCGGAAAATGCTGGAACTCATCACGTTCCGTATATCTGCAGATTCCGTTTACCGTCGCGACCCATAATCTCTTGCGCGAATCCTTCAGCAGACATTGGATCTGATTGTCCGGAAGGCTGAGCGAGTCGTCTGCACAGAAATACTGATGATATCCGTGGACATTGTGCCTGTTGAGTCCACGGAAGGTTCCTATCCAGATATGGCCGTGTTCATCTTCTGCAAAGGACGACACCTTCTGGTTTGAAATATCATTCGAAATGACAAGGCTGGCATATTCGGCATTGTGATGTGACCCCAAAAAGTTGGACGGTTTAACATTATTAAGAGGCTCGCTTAAATTGGAATAAAGCTCGGTATTGCACCGGGCTTTTTCCATTTAGCCTCAGTTTGATTCTATCATTATTGTAGTAGCGTATATACTTA
>JAFSBV010000070.1 GCA_017437125.1 Bacteroidales bacterium
GCGAGATCATCAGCCATTTGCATGAGTCCAACGAACTCATCCTTGCAGTGACCGCTGAGGGAAAGAACATCAATTTTCATTTTGGCCTGTATTTCACGGTTCAGTTGCTCAATATCAATGTCATAACTAAACCATGCACTGAACTCCATAATCTTGCGCATAAAATCCTTGGCGCCTTCCAGTCTTTCTGGCACAGGCACAACAACTGCCTCCTGGCACTTCTTCCAGAATTCCTCGAAACTTTCCATCTTTGATTCAGGTGCCCCTTCCAGTGCCTCCAACTCTTTATCTCTATCATAACGTCTACTAAATATTGTTTTTTTCAAGATACCACCCCTTTCCGATGTCCTCTATTATATATAACGAAATTTTAGCACAAAATGTGACACCAAACAAGAAAAAAGTTTAGATTCAACGCTATTTGCTCGGGTATGCCTATTTTTTGCCTATATTTTGCCTATAAAAAGACGATTCTTTGCCGATGACAAGTAAATGAAAAAATGTTATACTTATATCGTCGATAAGTGGGTCTGGATTTCAGATCCACTTTTATTATTCTGGAAAAGGAGCGAAAAACACAATGAAATACTGTCCATTTTGCGGTGCCGATTTGATTGAGGGCGCCGTTTCTTTTTGCGCTGAATGCGGCAAGGAACTACCCCCTGCTAAGACAGAAGCAAAACAAAGTGAGTCTGGGAAAAAGCAGGTGCCCAAAAAGAAGAGCAGCAAGAAGAAATCCAAAAAGGTACCTGTCACACCTGAACCTGAGATAATTGAGGATGGGTATGACGGATACTACGATGACGTGCGCCCTTCCGATGAGGGCCGGCGTCGAGAAGGCATTGATAAGGAACTGGTCAAGAAGATTTCCATCATCCTTGTATGCCTGTTTGCCATCATTGCGATATGCGTCGTATTGATGTACGTTTTATAATTTCAGTCTGGGAGTTGTAAAAGTCTTCCTTTGCTCGTGTAATGTAAGTAAAAGAACATGAGGTGAAGATGATGATTTACATATCCAAAGGTATTGTACAAAACGGCTCTACCGAGAACATTTTAACGGTTGAACGTGGTGGTAAGTGTTTTAATCTGACCGGTGCCCAGGCGAAGTTGTGGCTGGACGGGCGTTATGAGTTCAATTATGCAAATAAACCAGATCTGCTGCGTGAGCTTCATAACCTTGCCCAAATGGGTCTGGTGGAATATGAGATGGACAGCGATGCGCTCGCCAAATATCGAATTCTTACGAGATGCGTATGCTGCGCGGCGGTAACTCCGTTTCTCACCAGCAGAGTATTTCGATTGGACAGGGTCGTCCTTGATTGGCTCCGCAATGCCGGACTCAGACTCAGTCTGGCGGAGCTCGTCTATCTGCAGGAAAACGGTATTGCCCCTGACCCCTCCCTGTTGGGTGTAGATAACCGTCAAGCATTGGTGGAAACCATCTATACGCGCTGCAATATCGCCGACAACCTGCTGGAGAGCCAGATGGAAAAAGCGGCTTGCCGAGACGATATCGTGCAGTCCATTCTCAGCTTGCTGAGGAAAAGAAAAATTGTAATACTGTGAGGTGAGAGAATGCGAGAGAAGTTTAAATCCATACCATTCCCTTTGCAAAAGCAGATTATCAGCAGATTTGCTGCAGGACTCTTGTTTGTCTTCCTCTTCCTGGTTATTCTCTTTTGCTTTTGGGACGTATATCTGTTCCTGCCTTGCGTCTTTTTTGCGGTGTTCCTAATTGTAAATGCGATATTGTTGTTCTATAATAGTTACAAGGGTAATTACGTGTGCGTTGAAGGCATCTGTGAGCATATCGAAACAACCGGTCTCAGAAAGCGAATCAAAAGCATCACCCTTGAACTCGCGGAAAACAAACTCAAGATTATGATTCGTCATCGCATAAAGGGAATTGCTGTGGGCGATACTGTTGTTGTGTATCTTGCTGAGAGCACACAGGTGTATGACCAGGACGGCGGATACTTAATTGGTAGCTATTACGCGCTGGACATTGGAAGAGGGGTACAAAAATGAATGCAGACAAGGAAAAACTCTATGAGCTGCTTGAAGATATAAAGGAAATCATTGAGCAGAATGAAACCGAGGATGGTAGCTTTCGTTTTGATATTGTCCGGGCTTGCGTAGCTTTGGACCTTGCCAAGACTGAAATTTCAAAGACGATTAAAGACTGATTTTCTGCTAAGGATTGACTAAACGGAATTCATATGCTATAATAACTATGTTAAGTTTCTTTGTTTTCCGTTAGGAAATCACAGTTTATCAGAATTATACAGTGTCATTTATCCCATTTGGGGTGAATGGCACTTTTTTTATTTCCTGGTTTCGTCCTGCATCGCAGGTTGAAATATATTATTTTACTGGCAGCTAAAAACTGCAGAAAGGAGTTTACCATGTTAAAGGTAATCGCAACACAGGTCGTCATATCTAAGGGGTATGACAACAAACCCGCCATCAGCATCACAAGAACCAACGAGTCGTTGGCAGTGAGGTTCCGTATCGGCAAGAAGGTCTACGACCCGAAAGCAGACGGAAATTCGAGATGGCTCAACTATTCCGTAAAGGGCTTCGGCTCCATCGTCGATCGCATCGAGAAGATGAAATTGAAGGACGGTTCCTTTGTGAACATCTTCGGACGGCTTGACGAGGACACCTGGGAAGACCAGACCACGCACGAAAAGAAGAGTGCTCCTGTCATCATCCTTGAGGACATCGAGTATGCTTCCGTTGGCGGCGGTAAGGACGGCAATTCTCAGGGCAATGGCACTGGCAATCAGGCTGCTTCTCAGGGAGCACCCGCACCTACAGGCTCTAATGAAGGTGGTTTCACCGGCTTTGAACCTTTTGGCGGCGGTTCGTTCTTTGATGAGAACTGATTGGGGCAACAAATGAATCTGGCGTATTAAAGGCGCACATGGGTTACTTTCGGGTATCAACATGTGCGCCTTTTTGCGTTATAAGGAGGTGCCTTAATGCGGAATCAAGCGTTCTGTCTTCTTACGGAGACGGACAGAAATCTTAAGTTCAGAGCAATTCTGAACACACGAACCGACGGTTGTTTAACCGATGACGAGCTCAGGAGCATTCTGCTCTGTGTTTCGCCGGCAAAACAATATCGCATCTGTGTCCATCGAGACAGTGGTGCTTTTCGTCAGGTTCTGCAACTTCGAGATGGTTTTCGCGGAAAGACTGTGTTCGGTCAGGCACTTGCAAGCCATGGGACTATTCCCGGCGAGCTGTACGACCGTGCACAGCCTGCGGCCATCATCTTGACAAACCAGGCGGATGAGAATTCGGCCAGTGAGCTGCACATCTACTTACCGCCAGATCTTCATGCGAAAGGACAAAAAGTGCTATGAAAAAGGATTGGAAACGGCATATTGCCTACGAAGTAATCGTAATCCTCGGAATGTTTGCGCTGCTGATGTTTTTATGTCGTCTGTGGCCAATCATCTTTCTCTGTATCCTTGGTATTTTCATCGCGGCAATACGGTTGCTGTTTCTCTCCTCCAAGAAGGTTGAGGTAGTTGAACCGTTGCCATTACCGGCACTTCCGGAGCCTAAACCCGAGCCAACGGAGACCGATGTAAAAGAGCTTGCTTATTCTGTCATACTCAGAAAAATTACGCAGCTTGTTTGCAGCGAGTATCCTGACGCCAGATGGGTCTGGGAAGCTTCGAATGCCAAGGAACTCATTTTTCTCGGTGAGGACGTCTTTATCCTCTTGAACCGTGCGGGCGGATACCGTCGTGCAAAGGTTGTGATCAGCAACCTGCAGGTTTTGGGTATCGACTATAATCTCAAACCCGAGAAGCCAAATGATGAGGATGAGGAAGATCCTGTTACTGAAGGCGCTGAAACGCCTACAAATTATGATCTTGTTGCCTTTGAGTGGGTAGACGCACATATCGTGGAGCTGAATGCACGCTGCAACGATGCTATTGGTGAAGGTATTGAAGAGCTGATTATCAGTTCGGAAGAGCTTCCCGTTAAAGCAAGTTGGCCTGCAATCTGCAAAGAGCTCATTAAAAATGACCTCACGGATGTGGTTTGCATCGACCAGGGCATCAAAATTAATCTTACGCAGTAATCCTGCAGAAAGGGAATCTTAGTATGAGTGCATACACAGGTAATATCTTTAATTTTTCACGGGACCTTCCGGAACCGTTTGATACCTTGTCCAACAAAAAGGTCAAGGTAACATCGAAGTACAGTGACGGAGCAACAGCCTCAACTCTCTGTTCAACCGTCATCAAAGCAATCAATGCCATTTGCCGATGCAAAAACAGCACCGGCGAAGGCGCCGTTGGTATCATCGACCAGAAAACAGTGGCAGAGTACAAGTCCTCTATGGGCCCTGATGCTTTCCACCTGGTTGTTTATAACCGTGATAGCGGTGCTATCATGGCCAGTATCTATGATAAAAGTACTGAGGTCTTTGAGAACTACGTTTTGAATTCATCCGGCAGAGACGGAGCCGCCGTAATGATGGCAATGTTTCCTGTTCTGATGGAAGATGCAGAGTTCGAGGAGAACTTCGAAGAGTACTACAATCAGTTTGTATCCGCTTTCCCGGATATGACCAAGACTACCAACGCCATGGCGATGCTTTGTGACAACGCCTACAGACGCGTGAAAGATGAAAACTGTGCTGCGCACGTCAAAGTCGGTCTGGACAAAGCCGGTAATCTTATGAGAGTCTCTCAGGCTCAATTGGATTCCGGAAAGTTTGAACCGACAGAGGTCGTGGCCGGTGAGTTCAACATCTTCGCTCGCAAAGGAGCAACACCTATCAAAAAGGCAACCGCTGTTATCGAACACAGTGACTTTGTCGGAAAGTACGGTCTCTCTTCGAGAACCTTCAATCCTTCCGAGCAGGCATTGGTTCCACAGCTCCCTTCTTGGTATATCATTCCTGATGAGGTCGTGGATATCTGCAAACACGCCCAGGCAACCACAGGTAAGCCGATGCAGATGCGTAACTTCTTGTTGCGCGGTCCTGCAGGTACCGGTAAAACAATGGGTGCCAAGGCAATTGCAGCCGGTCTTAACCTGCCGTATATGAAGTATACGTGTTCGGCGGGAACGGAGATCTTCGACTTTGTCGGTATGATTTTCCCGGATACTGATTCGGGTTCAACCGGTGATGCTCAGCTTGATGCCGAAAATGCTGTTCTGAAGAATATGGGCGGCATGAACTATGAGAACGTGTCTAAGCTTATGAACCTTCCTGGTCTTGACGATATGGACTACGATCCGGAAGGCGTCTACGAGGCTCTCACGGGCTCTAAGAAGGCAGGCGCATCTGCGCAGGACTGTATGGCTATCGTCCTGGATAAAGTCACTGAGAAGGTCAAGGCGCTTTCAAAACGCAGTGAAACTTCTACAAGCTCCGGCCAGAGCTACACTTATGTGGAAACGGACTTCATTAAGGCACTGAAACACGGTTATGTTATCGAGATTCAGGAGCCTTCAACGATCGTCCAGCCCGGTGTATTGGTCGGACTGAACTCTTTGCTTGAACAAACAGGCTCAATTACGCTTCCGACAGGTGAAGTTATCCAGCGTCATCCCGATGCTGTGGTAATTGTAACGACCAACGTCAGCTACGAAGGCTGTCGTGGTATGAACCAGTCGGTTATCGACCGTATGAGTCTGGTACGTGATATAGAAATGCCTACCCCTGAGGTAATGGTACAGCGTGCAATGTCTGTTACCGGTGCTACTGATGAGCATCAGGTATCGCAGATGGTGCAGGTGCTCTGCGATTTGTCTGAGTATTGCCGAAAGAACAGTATTACAGACGGTTCCTACGGTATGCGAAGCCTTATCGACTGGGTTGCCAGCGCAGAAGTTACCGGGGACGTTTACGGCTCAGCTCTATACACGATTATCAGTAAAGCAACAGCAGATGAAATGGACCGTGAGGCTCTGATCAGCGCGGTCTTGGAACCTTACTTTACTCCGAAAAGACGTAAAGCATCTGCATAAATTCTTGAGGAAGGAGGTTAACCCTATATTATGGCAAGGGTGAATCACAAATTGGTTAAGCAGCGTCTCAATGAGAAACGCTCGAAAATAACTGATAGACAATTCTTCTCATCCCGTCTCCTGGCGGGATATTTTGAAGACTTAGCAGCTGCACAGACAAGGCGGTATCATTACAACCGCCGCGTCCGTGTAAGCCTATATTGGAAGCCAAAGGACCCGTTCTTTGCTGCCACCGATAATCTCACGGTGCGTATCAACTGCGGATATCCAATGGTTACAAAAGTAAAAGGTCGCGAGGACAGGTTCCAAGTCGTGACCGGAGTTTTCTCGCATGAGCTGGGACACGTTCTGTTTACAGACTTCCTGGCTCAGCAGACTCATTACAATTATCTTGGTTCCTATAAGTGGTATCCGCATCCACCTGCTTTCAAGCAGCCTGATGATGCACGTCGCGAAAAGGAAATGTGGGAATACGTCAAAGACGACCCGAAAAACCTGGAGATGGTCCAGTATCTTGCCGGATACATCTCCAATGTTATTGAGGACGGCTATGTCGAGAACCGCATTCTGAATGCCTTCCCGGGTAAACTCGGTTACGGTCTGGAGTACCTGCGTGAGATCCATCACAAAGAAATCCCGACAGTAACAGATCTCATCGAAAAGGAAGATAACGACGAGTGTCACATCTTTGAGAGCATTATGCAGCTGATGCTTTCCTATGCGAAGTTCGGCGAGATTAAGTACGGTGAAGAACCGCTTTCCGACGAACGCGTGCAGATGGTATTCAGTCTGATTGATGAAATTGATGCAGCGCTTATCAGCCGATCCGGTAAGGAAAGGCTGAACGCTGTGAATATGGTAATCGTCAGATGTTGGGACTATCTCAAGGAATTCTGTGATATCTGCAAGAAGCGTCAGGAAGAAGCAGAAGCTGCAGGCGGAACTGCTACAATTGCGCAGACTCTTTCCGAAAGACTTCAGTCCATTGCCGGTGGCTCCGCTGCCGGCTCTGGTAACAGCACACCTGTGCCTGAAGCATCCGGAGGAAGTGAGGAAAACGCAACTGCAGCTGCAAGAGCACAGACCAAGGCAGACGCCGAAGAAACAGAGGATTCTGAAAACGGAGCTGGGTCTGGGGATGACGGTGATGACGACTCCCAGACTGACACAGAAAAAGGTGATATTTCATCTGAGTCTGGAAGCGAAGGTTCAGGAAGCTCGGGCGGTGATGAATTCGGAGGTCCTGTGACTCCTGGCGGTGGCTCCGGAGGTAGTGGAAAGCAATCGGTATCGAGCAAAGAAAAAGGAAGAATTCCTTTGGCTCAGACTGATAAGCTCTCTGCCCCTACCGGAGGCGGAACCGAACGAAATAATGATTATCAGCGTGAGATGTACAGCGATGCTGCTGCGGACATCGAAAAGCTACTGGATAAGATGGCGGAGAAAGCGGCCTGTGAGCAGCTTGAGTCCGAACGCACACGAGAACTCAACGATGTGGCCCAAAATATATCCTACGGGAATATTCATGAGGGTATTTACATCAGAGTGAACCGTATTGCCTCTGTGGATGAGGAGTTGGTAGACCAATATAATGCTATATCCTCGCCTCTCATAACCATTTCCCGCCAACTTCAAAAGAGCCTGGTCAAACAGCTCAAGGATCAGCGGCGTGGTGGCAAACAGACAGGTCTCATGATGGGCCGACGTCTGGATGCACATGCACTGTGTCGTAATGATGGCAAGGTTTTCTACAAGAACAACCTGCCTCAGGAGATGCCTGAGCTTGCGGTAGGGCTTCTTTTGGATGAATCCGGTTCTATGAGTTCGTGTCAGCGTTGCACCTACGCACGTGCTGCAGCAATCATTTTGTACGACTTCTGTCAGAGTCTTGATATCCCCGTTACAGTATACGGTCATTCCACCGATTACTACGACGGTCACGGCTCGGTTGAGTTATATTCTTATGCCGAGTTTGACGGATTTGACAATGACGATAAATACAGACTGATGGATATCAGCGCACGCGGAAGCAATCGAGACGGTGCGGCACTCAGGTATGTTGCTGAGCAACTTTCCAAGAGACCGGAAACCGTTAAGATACTCATACTGGTATCAGATGGACAACCTGCAGACTCGGGCTATTACGGCACGGCTGCAGAAGAAGACTTGCGTGGCATAAAGCAAGAGTACCAACGAAAAGGTATTCTCTTTGTTGCTGCGGCTATTGGTAACGATAAGCAGAACATCGAAAGGATCTACGGTGATTCCTTCCTCGATATTACTGACTTAAATCAACTGCCCATGAAGCTGACCGGCGTGGTCAAGCGTCATATTCGGGTATAAATCATCATGACGATGGGCAGCTGGAGATTACAGTTGCCCATTGTCTTTTTTTAAGGAGGCAATGTTATGCATTTTAGATCTTTATTAACTGTATATCTTCCGGCTGTCGAGCCTGATCCTGAATGGGAAAAAGAAGTGGCTGACCAAGTCAAGCAAATGAGAGAATCTCAGCCTGAAAACATAGGCAGCATTGGTCAGAAAGTGATGTTGGATATCTTCTACGAAGGCATGAACAACATCAGCACTACATTCGGGCGTGAGGTTACGCCGGTCATTCGTGATGTTATGGAGCGCTTCAACTGCGGCACTGAAGACAAGAGATTTCTTGAGTTTGACGACCGCACCGGTGAGGCGCTTCGTGACTATAACGCAACCATTGATTGTATGAGACTCCCTGACGGACGCATAGTGGAAGAGTATCCGGCTCCTCAGTGGCACAAATTCATCATTAAAGATGGAAAAGTATATCAGCGACACGCTGGTCCCCTCCACCATCCTAAGAGAACAAAAGCGGCCAAGAAGATCTCGGTTGTTCCCAACTACCCTCGAAAGAAGCTGTATGGCAATTCTTTTGAGCGATACATTGAGGAGGCAACCTATTTCACCCGCAATGAAGAAACCGGTAAATACGGCGAATGGTACAATCCTGACGGCGTGTACGACTGGTATTCGATTGGCGGACGTTGGCCGAGAATGTTCCTTGTCAAAAACGAGTGTACGGAATACTCTCTTGGTGAAAGTCCTGCTTTCAAATCAAATGAGAACGCTAATGCTCCTGAAGGCTACAGATGGGTCTGTTGTGCTCGCAAAAAGGATATCCAGTGGGATGTCATGCGAGAGTGGCTTAATAACCGTGCTACAGACCGATATAACAAGCTTAAGGTCATGTTCGAGACCGGCGTCAAGGATGAGAGCATTCACGGTACCATTACTGAAAAAGGTATCACAGACTGGGGTGAGCTTGTCTACACTCCGGATATGACCTTAGAGGAATATCTGAATCAGTATGGTATTCCGGATGAATGGAAGTATCCTATCGGCGTGTATGCGATTTTCCATAGTGAAGAGTACATGGATAAGCATAGCGTAACCCGCGATAATGAGACCGGAAAGTATTCTCCGATCGATTGGCGAAAAGCTATTGACCAGTTCATCGATGAAGCAGACGACGATGACGTATTCGTCGGCATCGACTATCACATTTAGGAGGTGCTGATATGATTTACGATATTCCCGGAGATGAATTCATCTATGAAGGTGTTACTTACCGTGTAGGAGCTGAAGTTGTTGCAACTGAAGGAAGTGATTATGCAGGACTCAACGGTTTTATCCGTGAGATAAGAACCGAAGACGACAGAGAGACCGACAACGAAACGCCGGATATCTACTGTTACTTCGATCCCCCTTGTCTTCCGAGAGACCTTGAAGAGCTTGAGGAACGCTTCTCCAAGCTGTACGGCAAGGAAATGAAGGCTGATGACATCACCCTGGACCTTGTCATTATGGCGCCGGATATGTTACTGGTGCTTGGCAGTCCCCGAAAGACCTTGGATATCTTTGTTCTTGAAGAAGACTGGGCAGCAAACGATGACTACGGTCATTCAGTCCTTCTCTTCTCAAACTACTATGAGGCAAAAGCAAAGCTGAATGTTTTGCTTGGAGAGGAGTTTTCCTTAGGCTGCCTTAACGACTGGAAAGACCGAAGTGACTATCAGGTCGATACCGATGACGATTCCTTCGAGGGCTGGATTGATGGAGAGCATTCATCCAGTCACTACAGTATCTCGGTTAAGAAGCTGACAGTAGACCTCACCAACCATATCTATGGAACCCTCGGTCGCGAATTCATTGATTTGTGTCGCGTTGAGGATTTCGTTGAACAGATTGAAAGCTGGGAGGAAGTCGGCAGACTCTCTGATGAGACGTAC
>JAFSBV010000020.1 GCA_017437125.1 Bacteroidales bacterium
CATACGTTCCCGGAGAAGTCCCTCCTGTCACCGAGAGGATATTTCCCCTATAGTCATATGAGTAGCTGATGATCTCCTCTGAAAGGACTTCCTTGGAGAGTCTTCCGACATGGTCGTATGCATACCCCTCGGTCCTCGTCGAGGCAGCGCCTCCACCGGATGTCCACGCCTCGTCCTTCATCGTGACTATTCCCGTGTGGAGAGGAACCGTTCCCGACAGGACGTCCGTACCATCGTAGCCAAGGCTCTGGAAGAAGAGCACGGCTTCATTGACCGACACTTCTAATGACTCTATCCATCCCTGGAGGGTATAATCCTGCTCTGTGACGACCTGAATGCCACCCTGCACTTCAGCGGTCGTTCCCGATAGCCTGCCGAGGGCGTCGTACGAGTGTGTGAGCGTAGCAGAGGACGATGTCCCTGACGAAGGATCGAGCGTCGCCGTCTCCGTGGTCATACGTCCACGGACATCATATGCGTAGCTGAGCGTCATTCTGTCCGTGTCGGATCCCCTTGTGTATGCGAACGTACGTGATGTCACTTCTCCGGAGAAGCCATACTCGGTGCTCTCCGAGAGCACGCCTGCGTCACCGTATCTGACGACCGTCTGCACCGGTCTCTTCCTCTCGTCGTACGACCAGCTGATGTCCGCATATCCGGACACGTTGCCGTCAGAGCCGATCTGTGCTATGCGTGATGCGGTCTTCATCCCCTTTGGAGACGCTCCGGTCACTCCTGCAGGGTACACATCGTAGGTGTGCTGCTCAAGAAGTGTACGCGTTCCTCCCGGACGGGTGACATATACCTTGACCACCCTGTTGAACGAGTCGTATTCCATCTCTCGGAGGACTCCGTTGCGTGATATCGTCTCGATTCTGTCCTCCGTGTCATATGTATAGTGTTCTCTAACGGATCCCGGCACTCCTTTCGAGGCGAGTCTTCCGAGGGCGTCGTATGAGTATCTCCACATGTCCAGAGTGTCGGACGTCTGAATGCCGCTTCCGGCCACGGCACGCAGACGGTCGTACCTGTCGTATATGTAGTATGTAGGGGAGTCCGTGCCATATGACGTGCCGAGCGTTTTTCCCGTGTGATCGCTGAATGTAGAAATGATCCTTCCGTCTGCATCTGTGGTTCTTGCGACGATGATACAGCCTGCAGGATATGTTCCGGAAGATACGATTGCGTTTTCGTTCCATACCATCACAGGAAATCCCGTCACCACGTCTGTTTCGTATGATGTCTCATGGTTTTCCGCATATCCAGGGAGGGCATCGGAGATGACCCTGTCACGTGCAGAAGTCTCGTATCGTTTGTGGTGGTAGGCAAGGCTGCTGCCGTGATATGCTGCAGAGGCATTCTCCGCTCCTGTCTGGAATGTACCTTCTGTGTTCTGTGCAGGATACGGCAGCCATGTCTTCACATCGTCGTGCATCATGAAGTCCTGGCCGTATGCCGTCACGAGGTCACTACCGTCACCTGATGCGGATACTGATATGCCCTGTGTCCTTCTTCCGAATGCGTCCCACCAGATGACATCCTCTGCGTACTGCTGTCCGTTGTCTGAGCGGAACACCCTCGACTTCATGTACCTTCTTCGGTTTCCGTCGCTCATGAGGCTATACTCATGCTCCTCGACCTTCTTTCCCTCGTGGTCCCTGACACATGAGAGTTTTCCGGCAGTAGTGTATTCGTATGTCACGGTCATGCCAGCCGGATCCGTCCGGGATGACATGCCTATTCCCGGGATGTACTCATATGTGGTGACATGGGCACCGGAAAGGGAAGTGCGCAGGCCGGACAATGCGGTCTTCTGTGCCGAAGAAGGGGATTCGGCCTCTGTCAGGGCATCGATGACGGCCTGTCCTCCCATCGCCGATGTCACTGAAGTCATGGTGGCGTTATTTATGATGGCGACGGGATACTGTCCCCCGTAGCCCCATATCACGACTGTCTGCGGCTCTCCCTTTTCCTGGAACGAGGAGATGTTTCCCATGCAGTCCCTCGAAAGGACTGTCTCGCGCCATGATTCAGTGCCCAGGTTGGTTTCCTTGTGGACGGAAGGAAGGAGCCTGAGCGTTCCGTCGATGCTGAACCATCCGTACTGCGTCTCCGTCTTCCTGATGTCCTCGGAGTCGGATGGACTCCCGTATGCATATCTCAGCGTCTGAACGAGAGGCATGTCCAGCGCCCTCTGGTTTCTGAGGTCGGATACCCATCCTGTCGCTCCCGCCCATGTGTCTGCGTAAGTAAACATGGTCATTCGTGTCACTCCCGCCTCCTGTGTGCTTACAGACTGGACTCTGACAGGGCTGCCCATACCTGGACGTGCAACATAGACTGTATTGATTTCGGTGACATCGTTTCCTGAAGAGTGGTATCCGGTGTGGACTTCCTTCACGGGATGTCTTCCTGACCAGCTGAGGGCATAGACGGGGAAGTGATAGATATTGTCGTAGTCGAAGATTACGGCTGTCAGGTTGCGCTCTGCGACCTGCGATGCGCGGTAGTCCACAAGGACGGATCCGCGGAAGGCGGTGTCATACGTATAGTCGATTGATGAAACGAGGGTATATGTTCCGTCCTCGCAGGCGTAATCTTCACGACGTGTGAGCAGAGGAGATGCCATTACCTTGTTCTCCAGGTATCCGTCCCGTATTCCTGTCCAAGGGCTGCAGAACGGAGGAGTAAGGAGCATGGAGTCATAGTACTGCCTCCATTCGGACGGGAATCGTGACGTCGTGACGTAGTTCCCCGGAACCATGTCTGAGGTATCGTACCTGTAAACGGTACGTACGGATGCGGGCGTGGTTTCCAGAAATCGTTCATATACATCCTCCGTGACCTTTCCGTAATAGACCCTCGTGTCACGTATCGATGTCCCGATGTCCACTGGAGTGTCATGGAAGCTGTAGCTCCAGTCGCATAATTCCGCGGTATCGGAAGGACGTGTAGATAAGTTCACAATGGTGTACATGTCCGGAACCGGCACATATGGTCCCGAGGCTGCAGGGGATTCGTACGTAAAGCGGCGCACATATGCGATACGCATGCCATCCGAAACGGAGATTGTCTTCACCCTCACTCCTAAGTGATAGGTGTCCGATCCGGAGGTGATGGTGTTTCCTTCGTATGCAAACGTGGCGACGGCTCCGTCATGGTCCGCTGTCTTCAATGACATGTAGTCGGCATATTCTGGATCCGGATATCCGTTGGTGATCATGAGTCCTACGGTCTGGCTGTACTCGTACGGACATATGTCGTGAGTTCCCGAGTCGGTGAACTCGTTTTCTCCGTTATAGAATCCGTACCAGTCCTGCGAGCCGTGGGACACAGCCCTGCCGACCCCTCTGTAAGTGAATGCCCACTTGTCGTCAAGGGTGTTCCCCCTGTAGAGCCTGAGCCCGTTCAGCACGATGCGTCCGTCATATGCATCCCTGGCCGTGAGGACTTCAAGACGTGCAAGTTCCGACGGATTACCGGCGGCATTGACGCTTATTCCCGTGAGTCGGAACGGAAAGTTCTGCTGCGCACCATACGATGTCCTCGAAGAACTTCCCGTGCCGGTGGCATAGGAGAATGTGGCCGTCTGTCCGCAAAGAGAGATGCTTGTAAGAACCTTTGTCCCGTGTGTCTTATAGACGTAGGTAGAAGATGTTCCCTGAGAAGGAATGTTTCCGCTGCTTCCTACCGTGATCGAGACGGAACGGCTTATGGAATAGACCGAACTGTTCCATCCTGTCGGAACGGAGTAGGTGAAATGTGCCGTCTCCATTCCGCTGCGGCTGCGCATCTGAGTGATGTGCCAGGCTGTGGTGGCACTCCATCGGTCCGGCTCCCCGCTCGTCGGGGTGAACTCTGCCGTTCCTCGTCCCAGATGTGTCGCGGTCTCCTTCTCTGAAAGTACATAGACCGTTCCGTCCGGGCCGGTGATGGTGAATGTGTCCACAGATCCGTCCGAGGCCGTAGTGTAGGTTATTTCGACACCGTCGCCGGAGAGCTGGAATACGTTTCCGTCGTCGGTTATGACGAATGTGCCGGAGAGTCCGCATACGCTGTAGCTGTAACGGTCAAGGCTGCTGTCAATGCGGTGCCAGAGCAGGTCGCGGAGGTAGTTCGTGGCCGAGGTACTCTCCGTCATGGCCTCGAGATCGGTCAGGAGACTGCCGGAAGGCATCTGGTGGGTGAGGAGGGCGGAGCTGTATTCATCAGGCATGTCCACCACGGTACGGGTTACGCATCCGCCTGCCTGCAAGGTCCATCCGAGACCGGCGACTCCTGCGATCTCGTCGAGCCTGATGCCGCCGCTGACATAATGAAGACCGATCGGAATGTTCAGTTCATGTCCCGAAAGGGTGTGGAAAGGTACGTCGTACTCCGCAAGGCCGCTGCTGTGGGAGAACGGTACACCGGCATACTTCACGACGGAAGCAGGCTCGGGAGACGGAGGCATCGTATTCTCGTCATACGTTGAGCCTCTTTTGTACAATGAAACTTCCTGAGCTGGAAGCTGGACTGCGCTCATGCCTAGCACAAGGGCTGTCATCAAGGTAAATAAAGTTTTCATAACCATTGGATTAATTGGTTTTTCGGCTCAAATATATTTCATGAATTCCGATTAAATCTGAGTTTATGAAACGTTAATGATATGACATTATATTGACAACTATTTTTAGTACGTTAACACCTGATATTCAATAGAATATCTTAACAACGACAACAACTTTTCAATCTCTTGACAAGTCAATATAAACGATGTTGATATGAAAGCAATTGATTTATAGAGACTAACACAAAACAACACAACAGTCTTTTAGTTTCACTTTTATAATCATCTTAAAAAATATATAAAAAACTCTAATAAATATTAGGAAATACGGTTATAATTCTTAAATTTGTAAACGGGTAACCGTCATTATTTGATATCACCCGATTAGGGTAATGTATAACTTTTAAATCAAATCCTATCCTGCCTTTTGGTATACGAGGATGGGTCAATGGATTCATAGCTTTTGCTGTTTTCAACCATTGCACAAGATACCTTAACAAATGAAAGTTGGAAATTTTAAATCAGGAGGCGTATCATGCATACGTATCATCAGCTATGAGCACATCAGAGACAAAAACATCCATGCCGGAAGTATTGCAGGCATTGTTATTCCCTGTGATTATCGACTATATGTCGGAGGTCACAGATGAGATTTCTAATATAGCCGCCAAAGCTACAGTTAAAAACATACCTTATAAATCCGAGGTAAATGCAGCATTAAGGAGTCACAGAAAAGTGCTGCGTGACAAAATCTATGATGTATTCCTATCAAGAAAAGTCCTTAACAAATACCCTCTGATGAGACATGTCAAATCTCTTGAAGGTTCTTGTTTCCAGAAATGTATCATAATTATGGCAGGACTTGACATCGAGGTAAGTGAAATGTGCGATATTCTTCAAGCTGACGAAGATAGCATAACATCCCAGCGATCAAAAAGAAGAAAAGATATAGAACGTATCTTTGGAAGAAAGCCTTGGATGAAATAAGCAACTTCAAAATATTTTCAGATATCAAAAGTCTTTGCTATCTTTGCAGTCTAATTATTAGATATTTAGACAGTGGAACCTCCCAGTCCTATAGTAAAAGATCAGAATATCATGGCGGATCAGACTTCTGACGATCCGTTGTCCAACAATATTTACATGATTATGGGCGGCACTTCTGACGAGAGTCAGGAGGTGTTTTCCGTGTGTGCATGGTCTGCACGCACAGGATTGTCGTATATAGGCACACCAAGTTCCACACTTTCATAGAACAGTATTGATATATGGCACTATATTTAAGAAAGAAACTTGACAACAAGGCGGAGATCGCCGTATGGCAGGTCACGGAGACCGAGGAAGAGCTGCTGAACCTTATTTCCGTGCCGACTGATGAACTTGAAGAGATTTCGCTTTTCAGAAGCGAGAGTCAGAGAAGGCAGAAGCTGGCGGTGAGGGCACTTCTGAACGAGGTGTTCGAGGAGAAGATGTACCTGAATCACCATGACAACGGCCAGCCTTACCTTGAGAACTGCGTTACAAACATCAGCATCACCCATACCGAGAAGTATGTTGCAATCATCATCCATGATGAGGATGATCTCGGTATTGACATCGAATCTCTCGACAGGGATTTCTCGGCTGTGGAGAAGAAGGCGCTTTCGGAGGATGAGATCGATGATCTCGAAAAAGAGAAGAGGAACGAACAGCTTGCAATATACTGGTGCGCCAAGGAGGCAATCTTCAAGAGAATGTCCCAGAACCGCGTCGTATTTGCCGAGCAGATCGAGGTGGAGAAGTTCAATGTCCGCAAGGAAGGTGAGCTTGAGGCTACATTCATCCACAAGGACGAACATGAGGAGGATTTCGAGCTCGAATACATGATATTCGACCGTCACGTCCTTGTATGGCTGGTGGGATAAATTTTATCAATTTAGAAAATATAAAATTTATTAATACCTTATTCCCTTGTTAATCAAAGCATTAACAAGGGAATTTTATTTTTGTTGATAACTTTCTTTGGAAATGTCATTGCTTTTGGATTATATTTGTCGAAGCGTCCTTCAGACAGACTTCACAGAAGGAAAAACCAGAGTATAATAACCATCATAAGGACCCCTTTCCCCAAGAGGCCCGATATATCTGACACTTACGGAATTATGGTAAAGCATGTAGTTAAGCGCGACGGAAGAGTCGTGATATTCGACAACAGAAAGATTGTTGACGCCATCCTCAAGGCAATGAATGTGACCGAAGAGGGAGAGGATATCGTTCTTGCAGCGGAGATCGCATCAGCCATCTCCAAGATAAACGTTGACAACATGAGCGTGGAGGACATCCAGGATCAGGTCGAGAACGAGCTCATGAACAGTCCGCGCAAGGAGGTGGCGAAGAAATACATCGCATACCGCAACCAGCGCAACCTTGCCCGCAAGGCAAAGTCCCGCGAGATATTCCAGGAGATCATCGATGCCCAGGCAACGGAGATCACCCGTGAGAATGCGAATATGAACGCTGACACTCCTGCCGGAATGATGATGAAGTTCGCTTCCGAGTCAACAAAGTCATATGTTGACGAGTGTCTGCTTTCGGAGGATGTGAAGGAGGCTGTCAAGAACAACTACATCCATATCCACGACAAGGACTATTATCCGACGAAGAGCCTTACCTGCATCCAGCATCCTCTGGACAAGATTCTTGAAGAGGGTTTCTTCGCCGGACATGGTGAGTCGCGTCCTGCAAAGAGGATCGAAACTGCCAGCATTCTCGGATGCATCTCCATGGAAACTGTGCAGAACGAGATGCATGGAGGTCAAGCCATCCCGGCATTTGATTTCTATATGGCTCCGTTCGTCAGAAAGACATTCCAGGAAGAGCTCGACAAGATCGGCGAGATCAACGGTGAGAACTATGCACGTCTGTATGATGTGAAGATCGATGATTATCTGAAGAGGGATCTGGTCGGCATCCAGGGCGATGACCGCGTCATCCAGCACGCAATAAACATGACCGTAAGCCGTGTTCATCAGTCTATGGAGGCATTCGTCCATAATATGAACTCGATTCATTCACGTGGCGGTAACCAGGTGGTATTCAGCTCGATAAACTATGGTACAGACACATCTGCGGAGGGACGTTGCGTCATCCGAGAGATCCTCAACACCACATATGAAGGCGTCGGAAACGGTTCGACAGCGATTTTCCCTATCCAGATCTGGAAGAAGAAGAGAGGCGTAAGCTATCTTCCTGAGGACCGTAACTATGACCTTTATAAATTCGCGTGCAAGGTATCGGCACGCCGTTTCTTCCCTAATTTCGTGAACCTCGATGCTCCATATAACCATCATGAGCTATGGAAGGCAGATGATCCGAAGAGATACCAGTGGGAAGTAGCGACAATGGGATGCCGCACACGTGTGTTCGAGAACCGTTTCGGACCTAAGACATCAATCGGCCGCGGAAACCTCTCGTTCACTACCATCAATATCGTCAAACTCGCGATCGAGTGCATGGGAATCGAGAACCATGAGGACAGGATACATGAATTCTTCCAGAAGCTTGACCATATTCTTGAAATCGCGGCTAAGCAGCTCAACGAGAGATTCAATTTCCAGAAGACCGCTCTCAAGAAGCAGTTCCCTCTCCTGATGGGTGCGCTCTGGATGGACAGCGACAAGCTTGCTGACAATGACACCATCGAGGCAGTGATCAACCACGGAACCCTCGGTATCGGCTTCATCGGTCTTGCCGAGACACTTATCGCTCTCATTGGTAAGCATCACGGAGAATCAGCTGAGGCTCAGGAACTTGGACTGCGCATCGTGACATTCATGCGCAGCAAGATCAATGAGTTCTGCGAGACATACAAGCATAATTACAGCGTGCTCGCAACTCCGGCTGAAGGCCTTGCTGGCCGTTTCACCCGCGGTGACAAGAAGAAGTTCGGAATCATTCCGGGAGTCACAGACAAGGATTACTACACCAACTCGAACCATGTGCCTGTATATTACAAATGTACTCCTAAGCACAAGGCCGAAATCGAGGGTCCTTACCATGCATTGACAGGCGGCGGACATATCTTCTATGTAGAGATTGACGGAGACGCTACCCATAATCCTGAGGCTATCATGAACATTGTCGATCTCATGGACAAGTATGATATCGGATATTGCTCGGTGAACCACAACCGCAACCGCTGCATGGACTGCGGATTCGAGAACGCAAAGGAAGGACTTGAGGAATGTCCTCACTGCGGAGGTCACAACATCGACAAGCTGCAGCGCATCACCGGATATCTTGTCGGCACAACCAGCCGCTGGAACAGCGGAAAGCTTGCAGAATTGAAGGATCGCGTGGTACACGAATAGAATTTCTGCTCAAGACAATATCCCTCGGATGTGGCTCGCTTCGCAGAAGCATAGGTATATGCTTCGCTCGCCTGCATCCGAGGGATATTGTCTATTTCTTATAGCTAGAACTTATGCACAGCTCTTACAAAATAATGCTCGTAATACTTATCTGAGCGACCATAAGATGTCTTATCTGTTTCCTTTTCTCCTTTTATATATTGTTTCTGATGATATTTATAATTCTTAGGATCTGAAGGAGACCATATATTTTCGACATCAATTTCTGTTGATGTCGCGTAGCCACGAGTATCTATAAAAGATCCATCGAAATCAAAATCGTACAGAGTCTTCACTCCTAGACTTTTCAAAAGCTCTTTAACAGTCTCGTTACCTTTACAGTATTCAGAATAGGTCTCAGGAATGCCACCGGAAAGATTGTAAATCATCATGAATTCATCAATTGCTGGGAGATACCATCCAAAACCCATTTCACGGCAAAACCTGAATGCAGGGAAATCGTACCATGTCAGTTCTGTATTTTCAATGATTTCATTAATGATTCTTATGTTTTCCCATCCGTCTGTCCTGCTTCTTGCGTTAGTTCTGATATTGACGATTCGTTCGCCATTTTTTAGAAATCCTCCCCAACACATGTCATCTTCACTTTCTGTAAAAGACATGATTAACCCATGACGGCCATTATCAGTTGTATGTATGACAAAGCCTCTGACTCCTCCCTCGTCAAATATATCACCTACCTTATACTCACGACTTACCGGTGGATAGGGATATGAATCGTAATTGGTTTGCTTTATAAACTCTCTTTCAGTCAAATCCTGATATGTTTTTATAGTTCCATTTTCGTAAGTGATGCTGAAGATATCACTTATCGGAATAGTATGTATTGCACCTGCCTTACTGTATTTAATATCATATTTGCTGATTTCAATAACCCTTCCGCTGAATTCTTCAGCAGTTTTCATTAATATAATATCCTGCGCATGAGCACAAACCCCACTTAAAATACTGATGAATAAAGATGTAATAAGTTTTTTCATGACACTGATTGATTTAAATCTGATTAAAAAGCAACTCCGATAAAGAAACGATAGTATGGTACTCTATTATATATCCCCATATCAAATTGGCTATTAAAGCTAGTACCCACTCTGCCTCCGATTGTCAGCCAATTAAAATCCCAGCCCAAATCTAAATCAGCACCAATAAGTGTATTTGCCTCACCATCGACTTTGCCAGTTCCAGTGATAAGATTTGTATCTAAAGGAATATTTAGAAACAACGATGCACGAAGATAAAAACCTTCATCGTCACTGCGTAAAGAATATCCACAATGAATGTCAAAATTCTTAACAGAAGCCTTCAGATTACTTATTTCATATAATTTATAATTATATCCTAATGATCCTGCTATACCGCGACTTGCCTTTAAATTAGGGAAATAATCGAATATAACATCGAGTCCAGTGTCAAGCCCTGCATAAAACAAGTCATAATTTTTGTTCTCGCTCGCAGCCATTCCAAAATATGTCTGCGCAGTCAGATACAAGTTCTTTTTATGTATATCACCTTTAGACTCTTCTTTCGCTTGTTCTATGAATGCATATCTCTGATCAGCTGGCTTTGAAACAACACTGACACTTTGTTTCGTCTCAAAATCAGTGATTTTTTCTTGAGTACCGTTTTCAAATTTGATTATGAAGACTTCTGATCGGGGAATTCTGTATGTCGGTCCCTGTTGATCATCAAATTTCTTGTATTCGATTTCATTGCTTCCAACAGTCAGAACTTTTACACTGACTTCGGACGCGTCCATCATGACCAGAACATCCTGTGCATTTGCAGCAATCGCGCTAAATACACAACTGAATAGAATTAGAATCTTTTTCATAATAGTAAGTTGTATAAAATAAAACGTGGACTCAACTAAAGTATCTGCATTCTGAGGTCTTAGGATACCTGTGGCACAAATACAAAGTGAAGCCCACGCTAACGCGCGAGCATCAACTTTACATTTCTTGCCACATTGAAATTTCCTAAGTTTCAGAATGAAAGACGTAAAGTTAACGCGTAATTACTCTATTGAGTAAGCTATATGTTCTGCAAATTTAATAATATTTTTTTCTTTTTTTCGCCCGTTCGAATATAATTAAAAGCTATCTGGTATTAATAATCCGGTATCAGAACACTTGTGACAGTTTTCAGCAGATTTCTGTCATTTGTACGGAAGCGTTGGTACTGTTCCTGGAATAAGGTCTTCATCGCCTGGTTGAAGATGAATAATCCGTTGGTTGGAGCTGCCGCGGAAATGAAGTTCCGGGTCGCGCAGTTCGGCGATGAACGGGCCATCGACCAAGGTGTCGATATACGGTAAAATCATGCTCAGACGCTCGTCTGCGAGGATTTCCTCGTATGTGAATCCTGTGTAACACCATATGTTCTTACCGGTCTCCTCCTTGATGCGGCGGGCAAGTTCGGTGAATGCTTCGACCTGGTAGAGAGGGTCTCCGCCGGAAAATGTGACATTGGAGAATTCATCAGCCTTGATGACCTCCAGAAGTTCATCCACCGAAACTTCCCTGCCCCCGGCGAAATCCCATGACTGCGGATTGTGGCAGCCGGGACAATGATGGGCGCATCCCGCACAATATATCGATGTGCGGAATCCCGGCCCGTCGGCCATCGTTTCTTCCAATATGTCCAGAATCCTAATATTCATAGAGCAACGTATATCTATATCAATCAACGAGTTACCGCAAAACCCTGCTGTCAAAGGAAGGCAGGGTTTACACGTAAAGCATTAGTAGTCACCAGCTTGCGTTGCACTCCGTTTCGACAGCGGGGCAGGACGGATGTCATCCCAGCTGCGGATGGAGTCATATGCTTCGCGAGAGCCGTAGTAAGCTTCGAACCTTTCGGGATCATGCTCGACCCACCACTGGGTTCCGAGGCCTTTTTCGAAGGCGAACGGCTTCATGAACATCTTCACCGCCCACGCAGGGGCAAGGAAGGCGAGACGGTAGAACCAAGGAAGCTTCGACTTCATGGATGCAAAATATTCGTCAACAGGGACATTTGCCCGGAAATGAAGGATGTCATCGAGAATATCCGCATCCTTATACCACATTCCGTGGAAATTCTTCAGGGCAAACCACTGCGGTTCGAATACCTTTTCCGGAGAAGGAAGCCCGAGGGCCGAGAGCATACGGTTCATGAATTCGTAATTGGTCATGCGGTACTGCTCTCCGCTGCTGATGTTATATGCCTTGTTCCAGAAGCTGTCCGGAACCCAGTCTTCGCAGACCTGGGCGAGAAGTCTTCCAGAATCCTCTATGGTCGCCCATTCCAGGACTCCTCCCATAGGCACATGGAAGGCAGTCGGATTGACCACGCTGAGGATGCCGGGATAGAGGATGCCGCTCTGACGCAAGGAAACGATATGCTTCAGTCCGGCAGAAGCGAAGATCTGTTCTGCACGTATCTTTGAAAGGGCATACATATCATACTTTGCAGGAACCTGAGGCTCCGAAGCGCAGCCCCAGTGATGAGGGGGATTCCTGTCGCCGTACTGGGCTACTGAACCTATATAGACCACCTTTATTTCAGATGCATTCTCTTGAGCCTGAACGGCTTTCACCACATTTTCAGCTGAAGTCACATTTACCTTGAGGGTCTTTTCCGGATAATAGTCAGCAGCAGGTGAAACCATTCCACCTACATGAAGGACATAATCCGCTCCCTTGACTCCTTCGAGCACATCTTCATAGCGCATGAGGTCGCCCCATACGATCGTTACGGAAGGATCCGACATATATGGAGCCAGCATCTTCCGGTTCTTCTTGCTGTCCCTCGCAAGAATCCTTATATTGAAACGCTCTCTGCGTGCATGGAGTTCCTTAAAGCCGGCCCAGCCCATGTTTCCGGTGGCTCCTGTCAGGAATACTGTCTTCTTCATAAAAAATGCAGTCTGAAATTCAGACTGCAAATATAGCAAGATTCCTCGACTTCGCTCGGAATGACATCAGAGTTCTACAATCGGCCAGCCGTCTTCAGACCATGTCATCTCACGGACGAGAAGCTTCGAGCGGTAGTCATGATCCTTGTCATAGCCGTGCATGAAGATATAGTCCTTGTCACCGAAAGTATAGACAGAACAATGACCGACACCAGCAAACTGCTCATTTCCCTTTGCTACAGTCGTTCCGCCGCTGTTCATCATCGATACGCCATCCTTGTCGAAATATGGGCCAGTAACGGTCTTCGAGCGACCTACAACGACATTGTATGTACTCTTTTCGCCACGGCAGCAGAGGTCATATGAAACGAAGAGATAATACCAGTCGCCACGCTTGAAGATGAACGGAGCCTCGACAGCACCGTTTCCGGCATCGAAGTCCTTGCCTCTCGGATCGGCAGTAACGGCGGTATCTGTCTTGGAAGTATCCTCGGCTGTTCCTTCAGGACGACGGCAGATAGGGAACCATACCTGCGGATCGGCCATGCGGGTGAGTGTCTCGTCAAGCTTGAACATCTTGAGACCGCGCCAGAATGAGCCAAAAGAAAGCCATGCATCGCCGTTCTCGTCCATGATGACATTGGCATCGATGGCATTCCATTCGTCTCTTCCTGGGAAAGATTCCACGATCATGCCCTGATCCTCCCATTTGTAGTCAGGAGATTCAGGATTGAGGGTCTTGTTGGTAGCGACACCGATGGCAGACCTGTTCTTTCCGAAATGAGAATATGAATAATACACGTAATATGTACCGTCATGGTAGAATACATCAGGAGCCCAAGGCATTCCTCTGAAGCCCTTGTCAGCAGCCCACTGAGGGATTTCATCAAGGACACGGCCTTCGAAGCGCCATTTCACAAGGTCAGCTGACGACATTATTCCCATGCCTGTGGTGAATACATAGTATCTTCCGTCGCAGAATGCCGCTACAGGGTCATGTGCATCAGGATATTCGAATTCTGTTCCTCTCTGCGGGCCGCGTGGCTGAGCGGAGAGGGTCATGGTCGCCAGAAGGCAGAGGGTCAGCAATATGTTTTTCATAATTATATTTTAAAATTGGTTAATAGATTCCTCGACTTCGCTCGGAATGACAGAGTAGTCAGGATGACATTACTGTACCTTTTTGCCCCACCATGTTGCGTTGAGGGACTTTTCCGTGCCGGCATATACTATGGTAGCGCAACGTGGAGTAGCCTCCCAGTCGGCTTCGCGCTCGACGCATACGACGGTTTTCTTGCCGTCAACTTCGAATGTAAGCCATTTCTTTGCTGCATCGAAGCTCCATTTTCCTTTGAGTGCTCCGACCATCGTGCCATCCTCCTTGAGGATGAGCTCCTTCGAGGTCTGCTGCTCGGCATATTTATATGCAAGGTTTATATGCTCCCATGAACCCACAAGTTCTTCCTTGGTGATAGGATCGTCAGGAATGCCTGCATAGCGCTCAGGAAGGGCTATAGGCCAGAGGTTGTCCGGTTCGTCAGCTGAAGCCGGACACCATACGAGACGACGAACATGGCCCATCATGATGGCATTGCTGTATGCATTGCCGCCTACATTTGCCGGAAGACGTCCCTGAGAGCTGTAGAACCAGCCGTCTCCGTTGTGCTCAGGGAATACGCAGCAATGTGCGATTCCCACCCAGCCGAAGCTGTAGTTGAAGCGATACGGATGTGTCACAATAGGATAGCAGTCGCCACGGCCGTTGGTGAAGTTGCGGCCTGTGATGTCATGATACGGGCCTTCGATCTTTTCGCTTCGTACAACGCGGGTGTTGTAAGGCACGTCAAGACCATCATATGCCATGAAAAGATAGTAATATCCGTCCTTGTATATGATTTCCGGAGCCTCGCTGCCCTGCCAGCGTGAGCCGGCTGTACGTGTTCCGACGCGCACACCATAGCGTGCGGTAAGGTCTTCGACAGAATCCGCCCATGGATCGCCGAGAGGTGCATTTACAGGCTTGCCGCTTGCAGGATCGATTTCAAGAAGGGCAAAGCCGCTGTGCCATGAACCGTAAATGAGATAATGCTTTCCTGAAGGATCGTCCACGAGATATGTAGGGTCTATGGCATTGTAGTAGAAATAGCCGTCCCAGTTGTTCTCGTTAGGTCGTTTCCATCCGTCGCGGCCACGGTCGCTTGAAGAACAGGTGACATATCCCTTGTCCTCCCATTTTCCGTTTGCAGGATCGGTGGATTCGCACATTCCTATGAATGCACGCTCGGTCCAGCTGCCGTCGAATATGGTTCCGCCGGTCTTGATCGTGTTGTTTACGACGATGCAATAGTACATGCGGAGCTTGCCATCCACTTCCCTCACAACAGGAGCCCAATATCCGTATGATATCTTGTTCTTCTCTATGGCAGGGACACCCATACGCTTGCGCATGGCGTTCAGAGAGTCAGCGACCCATGCGGGAGCATCATTCATAGGACCGGGAACATATGTCCAGTTCACAAGATCCTTCGAGCGCTTGCCAGGAAAATGGCGGCCTGTAGTAGCCTTGAGATGCTCGTTTCCGTATGAAGCATCAGTGCAGTACATATAATAATAGCCGTCATAGTATGCTATAGACGGGTCATGCACATTCGCAAGATTCCATTTGTTGTGGTCTCCCCATCCTGCAATCGCAGAATAATCATCCTCATAATCAGGAATCTCAGCTTCTGTCACAGGTGGTTGCGGTTTCGGATCGACCGGACCGGTAATGATTCCTGTACCCTGAGAAGGATCCTCACATGAAGCTGTGATGAATGCGGCCGCAATGAGGAATGCCTTTACCAAGCGGTTTTCAAATCTCATGTCGTTTCATTTAAAATATGGAGACAGAAAGCCGCAAGGCATTTCTGTCTCCATAAAGGTATAAAGAATATTAGAGTGCTACTACAGGACGAACTTTCCAGCCCTTTGCTGCGAACTCTACAGAGTTGTCAGTGTTGGTGTTAGCCGAGTTACCTGCACCGAGGTTCAGGTTGGCATTGAGAGTACTCTGATAGATAGGGAAGTACTCATGACCTGGCTGATAGTACTGGAATGTAGAACCGGTAGGATTCTCAACAGGATAAGTGGTGTTTGGTGTTCCGTCAAGAACATAGTTACCATGATCCTTGAGCTGAGCCATACGGCCGCTGTCATAGAAGAAGCCCCAACGGATGAGGTCGATACCACGACCGTTCTCGCAACCGAACTCCTTAGGACGCTCTACGTTAGCGATCTGCTCGAAGAGCTTGTCAGCTGAACCGAAGTCAGAAAGCTCGAGGTTTGCAAGACCTGCACGGTTACGTACCTGGTTGATGTATCCGATAGCCTCTGCTGTAGGACCCTCGATCTCGTTGATACACTCTGCAGCACGGAGAAGTACGTCAGAGTAACGCATCATACGGAGGTTGATACCGCAGTGAAGACCTGTAACGATAGTAGAGCATACATCCTGACGTGCATAAGTCCACTTTGCAGATGAGAATCCGCCGTTGGTGTTGTTTGTGTTAGGAGTTGCTGTTACCGGAGTCTGATAGATGACATTGCAACGTGGGTCGTTTCCGTTTGGATAACCTGCATTCTTTCCGCCTGTATAGATGTCATACTCAGGCTCGTAAGAAGCGATTGTCCAGTAAAGTCTTGGATCGAGAGTACCGTCAGTACATCTCTCGGCCTTGAAGAGGTTGTAAAGCCATGGAGATACTGCAAGGTCAGCCCAGCTACCGAACATGTTAGGAGCATAGTTAGACTCTACAGCGTGACCCTGAGTAGCGTTTGAAGAGATGTTCACAGGAGTCCATTCCTCGTCTGAACCACCCTTTCCATAGTCAAGGTACTGAACCTCGAAGAGGCTCTCCTCATTGTTCTCGGCAGCGCCTTCACGGAAGTTGTCACCATAGTCAGCCATGAGCTTGTAAGTACCGTACTTTCCTGAAATGATGTCCTTGAGCACTACAAGAGCCTCGTCGAACTTGTGACGGAACATGAGTGAGCGTGCATAGTAACCTGCAGCAGAACCGCAAGTAGCACGTCCGCCAGCCCATTCGCCGCCCTGGTTGCGTGAAGGGAGGATCTGCATAGCCTCAACGAGATCGGCGTCGATCTGGTCGAAGAGCTCGTCCTGAGATACGCAAGGTGCATACATTGTCTCCATTGACGAATACTGTGCGTAGTCGTTGAAGAGAGGAGCTGTCTGATAGTAAGTAGCGATTGTGTAGTAAGCAAGAGCTCTGAGGAAGAGTGCCTGACCCTTGATCTCCTTGTAAGCCTGCTCCTTGAGGTCAACAGTCTCTACCTTCTGGAGAACGAAGTTACAACGGTTCACCACATGGTAGCAGTCACGCCAGATCCACTGTGTTCCGATATCGTCACCACCGGCTGAAATGTTGAGGTTGTCATATGGAAGGTACCAGATCTGAGAAGCATTCCACATCTCGTCTCCACGGACAGCATCCATTGTGTAACCTACGCGGGCGAATGTACCCTCGAGGCGGATTCGGTTGTAGCATGAGATCACAGCTTCCTGAAGCTCTGACTCTGAGTCACCGAACTCATATGTTGTCTGATTGTTAGGGTTTCTGAGTTCGAGCTCCTTGTTGCAGGATACCATTCCCAGAACAACCGCAAACGCTGACAGAATTATTGATATCTTTTTCATAATCATTTACGTATTAGAAGTTTGAACTCTTAGAATGAAAGGTTTACACCCAACATCAAAGTCATTGGAGTAGGATATGAACAGTAGTTGTATCCAGGAGTGAATGTACCGCCTGCGAAGTCGATGTTATATCCTCTGTACTTGGAGATTGTGGCAAGGTTCTGACCTGAAACATATACGCGTACGCCGCTGATCACATCCTTGAACCACTTGTCAGGAAGGTTGTAACCGAGCTCGATGTTAGCGATCTTCCAGTAAGCACCGTTCTGGAGGAAGCGTGAGCTGAACATGTCGTTTGTGATTGAACCTGTACTTGCCCAGTAAACTCTTGGAACAGTCGTGCTTGGATTCTCAGGAGTCCATGCATTCACGAGGTCAACGCTCTTGTTTGTAGCACCATATGATCCGCGGAGAGTTCTGTCGATGAAGTCCATTACCTTGTAACCTGCTGCACCGAATGTCGATACGTTGAGGTCGAAGCCCTTGTACTCGAGACGGAAACTGAGACCATACTGAACCTTAGGCATACCGCTGCCGAGGACTGTACGGTCGTCTGCAGTGATCTCACCGTCGTTGTTGATATCCTTGTAAGCGACATCACCTGGCTGTGCACCGTTCTGGTTCACATGGAGGCCTTCCTCGTTTACACGGTTGTCGATCTGATCCTGGCTCTGGAAGATACCCTCATAAACATATCCGTAGAACTGTCCTACCTCGCTGCCCACCATTGTGATGCAGTCACCGTCGATACGTGTTGACTCACCCATACCGAGTGAAGTGACCTTGTTCTTAGGAATAGTGAGGTTTGCAGAGATATCATACTTGAGCTCGTGACCATAGTCATGCCATGCAAGAGCGAACTCAAGACCTGAGTTGACCATTGTAGCCGCGTTCATTGTAACGGTACCGTTTGTAGCACCTGCCTCGGCAGGAACAGGAACGCTGTAGAGGAGGTCCTCTGAAACAGCCCTGTACCAGTCAGCATTGAATTCGAGCTTGCCACCGTACATTGCATAGTCGAGACCGATGTCGAGAGTTTTCTTCTTCTCCCACTTGATGGCTGTGTTCACATAGTCAGAGATTGCAGAACCGGTCACCTTGTTGCCGTTGAAGCTGTAGGTGTAGTTTCCGCGTGCCATTGTAGCCATGAACTGGTAGTCACCGATGTTCTCATTACCGAGCACACCATAAGAAGCACGGAGCTTGAGGAGGCTCACGAGCTGAGGATCAACATTGAAGAAAGGCTCCTTGTCGATACGCCATCCGAGGGATGCTGAAGGGAACCAGCCCCAACGGCCGTCATTTGAAAGGCGGCTTGAACCGTCACGACGTACAGTAGCCTGGAAGAGATATCTTTCACCATAGTCGTAGTTGATACGGCCGATGTAAGATGTGAGGACGTGCTCGCTTTCGAAGCTTGAAGCGTTTCTTGTCTCAGCGTTTCCTACCTGGAGGTAGTAAGGCTCAGGCATTGTTGTACCGATACCGCTGAGTGTGTGGTAGCTTTCACGCTGGAAAGTGTGACCTGCAACGATGTTGAGGTGGTGGTTGCCCATCTTTCCGTCATAAGTCACGAAGTTCTCGATGAGGCCGTCAGTATATGAACGGTAACCCTGGTTGAGGGTCTCGTTTGTCTTTGCGAGATAGTTGGTCTCACTGACGATGAACGCAGGGATGAATGTGAAATCCTTTGCGTATGTACGGCTGTAAGAGAGGTTGAGGTTGTACTCAAGCTTGTGGTTCTCGCTCTTTGCACCGAACATTCCGAGAAGGTCAACGTTAGCCGAACCGGTAGCTACGATACGGTCAACTGTTGTATTTCTCTCAAGAAGGTTGTTGGTGAGGAGAGGGTTCTGCATACGGATGTCACCGTGCTGGTTAGAATAATATGTACCGTAACCATATGCATCGTATGAATATCCTGAAGCTGCACCGAGCTTGTCGTCGAGACACCATGTTGACTCGTCATAAGCCTTGATGCTTGGCGGCATGAGGAGAGCGGAAGCCATGATAGGGAACTGCTGTCCATAGAGACCTTGCACGTACTCGTTTGCATTTGAAAGGGCCATGTTGTCCTGCAAGCTGTGGCTGTAAACGATACCGGTACGGAGCTTGAGGAACTTCACGTCCATTGTGTTGTTCACGCGGACTGTGAAACGGTCGTAGTTAGGACCAGCACCCTCGAGTGTACCGTTCTGGCTGAAGTAGTCGAGACCTACGTTGTAAGTGTTGTTCGCACCACCTCCTGAGATGTTCACGTTGTGGTTCTGACGGATACCTGTCTTGAACACTTCGTTGAACCAGTCTGTATTGATCTCGTTTGGATCGAGGTAGAGAGGGTTGCCGATCTGATAACCTGCAGGAGCCTCCATTCCGCTGTTTGCAAATGCCATGCGTACATAGTCACCGTACTGTGTCGCATCCATCACGTCATAAACGCCTTCCTTGATCTTGTCAACACCCATGTAGCCACGGTAGTCAACTCTCATAGGCTGATCCTTCTTACCGCTCTTTGTTGTGATGATAACCACACCGTTCGCAGCACGTGAACCGTAGATCGCAGCTGCAGAAGCGTCCTTGAGGACCTGGATTGTCTCGATGTCGTTTGGAGAGAAGTCACGGATTGTAGTACCCATAGGAACACCGTCGATCACGTAGAGAGGAGCTGTGCTTCCGAAGCTGCCCAGACCACGGATACGTACTGAAGGGTCTGCACCTGGCTGACCGTCAGATGTGATCTGTACACCGGCAACCTTACCCTCGAGCATTGTAGAGATGTTCGAGTGAGAAACCTTCTTCATCTCGTCAGCGTCAACGATAGCCACAGAACCTGTGAGGTCAACCTTACGCTGTGAACCGTAACCTACTACTACGAGTTCTTCGAGAAGAGTGTTTGAAGTCTTCATTGTGATGGTTCCGAGGTCTGCTCTGCCGTTCACTTCGATAACGACTGAATCAAAACCTACCGAAACGAACTCAACGACTGCATTTGCAGGAACCTTGAGTGAGAAGATACCGTCGAGGTCTGTTGTAGTACCGATTGTAGAATCCTTCACGAGGACGCCTACACCTGGAATAGGATAGCCGCTTTCATCGACTACTGTTCCGCTGATTGTCACATTGTCAGCCTGCTGTGCCTCTACTGGAGCTGCAAAAGCAGTCACAGCTGCAAAAGGAGCAGCTGCCAAAAGGCTGCAAAGTGCTATTTTTACTATATTATGTTTCATAATGTGATAGTCTTAAGATTAGTCGAAAATGAGGTGTGAGCCCTCTGTAACGATAGCGAACTGGAGATCAGCGCTGTCAACTGCAAAACCGTCGAAATACTGGAAATGTACATCTCCGTTTGCAAGAATCACATGGTAACGTACGCTTGCAGTATTGTCTCCGTTGTTTGCGAATGTGATAGCTACCTCTGCACCATCAAGGTTAGGGAGGAAAGTATCCCAGTTCCAGTTGCTTGTTGCAGCTACGATTCCTTCATAACCGACGCCCCAGCCGTAGTGGTCCATACGTACGACACCGTACTCAGACAGGTCTGCCCTGCGGAGGATCGTACATGGGCTGTGCCAGTTGTTGATCTCATTTGAACCGAGCTTCATGCTGACACTTGCCATCTCATAAGGAGCTACAGCCCAGTCATGTGAGAAGTGTGCCCACCATGGAGTCGTATTGTCTTCAAGTCCTACCATCTCAGTCTGAGCTGGAAGATCGCTCTTTGCGATTACAAGAGCTCCTGCTGTCTCTACTACAGAACCTGAAGCTGAAGTATATGTAACAGTGTAAGCATTTTCATATGTACCCTCGACACCCTCATAAACGACCTTGTCGTCTGCGAATACCACAGAGAACTGGCTTGACTTGAGAGGAGCTTTTGTTCCATCTGCATACTCAGCCACCACCTTTACAGCTGCCGGAGAAAGGGTTACATACTTCGCACCTCCGATGAGGTAAGCGTTTGCTGTAGCCTCGAGAGCAACGATAGGGTTGGTAACCTCAAGTGTATATGTACCTGCTACAGCCTTTCCGTAGTTACCCTGCTTTGTCTTGCTGTATGAGTAGATGATTGTCTTCTGTCCTACTGTCGAAAGGTCAGGAACCACGAAGGTGATGTCAGCAGTATCGGCAACTGTTGTTGCACCGTCAGCGAATGTCACTGTAGCGACACCATTGCCCCAGAAATCTGTGCTTCCTACCTCGATAGCCGCAGGAGTGCCTGTAACTGTGATGGAAGCTGCCATTTCGTCTGGAATCTCCTCGATCTTCGAAGGCTCGAGATATGCTTCCTTCACTTCCATGAAGCTTGCGTCAGCAATAAGGAAAGCTGTAACTGAAGGGCCTGTAACAGGCTGCTCGTATGTCTCTGTAAGGACAGTACCGTCAGCTGCGGTATGGGTTGCAGTAAGGAATACCACTCCTGCTGCCGCATAATCGATCTGCATTTCCACAGAAGCGCCGTCAAGATATGATCTGAAGTCATTCCAGATGTCACCGTCGCCGTCAGTATCAGGATAATCCTGACCGATCATGGCTCCGTTATAATCACCGTTACCCCATCCGTAAGCATCCGAACGAAGAACGAAGAACTCTGAATAACCGTCTGAATCACGCTCGCCTGTAGCGACGCAGATATTCCAGTTATTCCAGTTGTTGGCACTACCACCATTGTGGTTGATGAACTTGATGGTAAGGCATTTTCCCTGAGGCACCACGAAGTACTGAGAGAAGTCCACCCACCATGCAGATGTGTAATCCTTGGCACCAACTTCTGCTACCGCGATGTCGATCACAGTCTTGTCTCCGGTGTTCATAGCATCCTTTGCTGCCTGGATTGAATCAATTTTGCTCTGGAGGTCAGCAGGCGGATTGATCTCTATGAATGAGATCTCCGAGCAGCTGACTGATACCGATGCCACGAATGCGGCAGCGGCGAGCGCTTTTAAAATCAATGATTTGATTCTCATGATCAGTAATTTTGTTTGTTATTAATATAGGTTGGATTATTTCTGAAGAACATATACCATGAATGTCTTAGGAGCTACAGTAACCTCAAGAGCCTTTCCTTCGAAATCGAGGGCGGTTGTCTGAGGAACGATCTTCTCCGGTTCATCAAGAGTATTGTCTGCATCAAGATCGTCAGAATGGTAGCTTACAGCTTCCACACCCTTGAGGACTTCCTTCTTCTTGAGTCCCTCGAAGTTGATCTTCACCGGCTGAGCTTCATCTGAAACGTTGATGATCTTGATATACACCTGGTTCTTGTCAGCATCATATACAGAGCTTGCGAAGAGGCCGTTCTGACCCTCTGCACCTGTAATGTTCACACCTTCCATATCGGTGAGTGCCAATGCGTTGGTACCCTGATACTGAGTGTAGAGTCTCTGAACATACCAGCTGCACGACTTCATGCTGCGGAGGTTGTCGAACCAGATGAGGTCCGGCCTCCACTGCCATCCTTCGATATGGGCGAAGAGAGGAGCATATGTAGCCATATGTACGATATCTGCGTTTCTTTCGATTGTAGTCATGAACGCCGCCTCGAGAAGTGAAGCCTCGAAGTGATTCCACTTCTTGCCTGCTCCGTGGCATGCATACTCGCCTGCAAATACCTTCGGACCCTTGCGGTCATAGTTGTCATAACGTGCACCCTGTGCAAGGAACCATGCCTCAGGACGATAGAAATGCTCGTCAACGAGGTCGGCACCGAGTCTCTTCATCTCAGGCCAGAGGAAATCGAACTGGTCTCCCTCAGAGTTAGGACCTGACGAACCTACGATAAGGATTTCAGGATAAGCTGCACGGATAGCCTTGATGAAAGGCTCGAGGTGCTCAGGATATTCCGGTCCCCACTGCTCGTTTCCGATACCGATGAACTTGAGGTTGAAAGGCTCCGGATGACCCATCTCGGCACGAAGCTTGCCCCATTCTGTCGTAATGTCACCGTTTGCGAATTCGATGAGGTCGAGAGCGTCCTGGATATATGAATCAAGGTCACATACAGGCACATGAGCGTCCTGTGTCTCGTTCTGGAACTGACATGCAAGACCGCAGCTGAGTACAGGAAGCGGCTCAGCTCCGATCTCCTCTGAAAGGAGGAAATACTCATAGAAACCGAGACCGTATGACTGGAAATAGTCAGGATAGTAGCGGTGCTTGAATGTATGCTGCCATCTGTTTTCGTTCAAAGGACGGTTCTCTACAGGACCTACGCTGTTCTTCCAGTTGTAACGTGTATCGAGGTCTGTTCCCTCAACGATACATCCGCCCGGGAAACGGAAGAGACCTGGCTCGAGATCATAGAGAGCCTGTGCAAGATCCTTGCGGAGGCCGTTTTCGTGCCCCTTCCATGTGTCAACAGGGAAAAGCGAAACATGCTCGACATCAACAGTCACCGGAGCATTGAGGAAGACGCGGAGAGTAGCCTTAGGATCAGTGACTGCAGAAGTCATGATGACCTCATATTTCTTCCATTCCTTTGAGTCAACTGTGATTTCAGCTACTGTATGTGCCTGTTCCTCGCCCATCGATGCTGTGTCGATGAACTCGATTCCGAGCTTTCCTGCATCCTTTCCGTCAGGAATACGTGCCCATACGCTGAAACGATACTGCTCACCCTTCTTGAGACCGATTCCGAAGAAACCGTTGTTCTCCATTGCAGTATGCTTGTGAGGATGACCAGGATAATAAAGTCTTACATAATGAGGGTTGCGCTCGAAAGGTCCGTCATTCATCACCTCGAGACGTCCTCCTACGTTCCAGCCCTGAAGCCTGTTGTTAGGGAACTCGAAAGAGCGGTTCTTCACCAGCTCCGCATAAAGTCCGCCGTCAGCGGCAAAATTGATATCCTCGATGAAGATTCCGTACATGGTAGGCTGGATCTCTGCACCAGGCTTGTTCACACGTACCTTCATCTCATTGGTCTGAGCCATAAGGGTAACGGCAGCAGACATCGCGATAAGTGACAGAAGTATCTTTTTCATTATCAAACGGTTAGTGATTCAGCCCCTCATGATTATTCATCACGAGGGGCGCATATCTGGTTATATTAGAAAGCAAGAGATACGATAGAAGCGGCAGGAACAGTGACTGTGAGTGTCTTGCCGTTCTTCTTGAACGCTGTGAATGCCTCAGGGGCTACTGCAGGCTCCTTTCCGAAGTCGTTGTAAGACTGGACTGTCTCTGCAGCGAGGACTTCACCTGTGACGTTCTTTGGATTGAGGTCGTCGAACGAAAGGGTAAGGGTCTGCTCCTTGTCAACAACAGGATTCACGATTGAAACGTGAAGCTTGCCCTCTGCATCCTTTGAAGCTGTAACGCTGAGATCCGGCATGATACGTCCTGATGGAGAAACGATGTTGCCAGCATTCACCTCTGTAGGAACATATGTAGCGTCCTGGTGAACGTTGTACATGCGGAATACATGATATGTAGGAGTGAGAACAATCTCATCGCCCTTTGTAAGGATCATTGCCTGAAGCACGTTCACGATCTGTGCGATGTTAGCCATCTTGAGACGGTCGGTGTGACGGTGGAAGATGTTGAGCGACATTGCTGCAACCATAGCGTCACGCATCGTGTTCTGCTGATAGAGGTGGCCTGGGTTTGTACCTGGCTCTACATCGAACCAAGTTCCCCACTCGTCAAGGAGAAGATCAACTCGTCCTTCAGGATCGTATGCGTTCATGATAGCCTTGTGGTTCTCGATCACTTCCTCAACCTCGACAGCCTTTGCGACGATGTCATAGTAAGAATCAGTATCGAAGCCGAGAGCCGGTCCCTTAGGGCCTGTCCATCCTGTAACAGTATAGTAGTGGAGGGAAACGCCGTGCATCTGGTTTCCGATGCGGTCCATGAGAACCTTTGTCCAGTTGTAGTCATAGTCTGAAGCACCGCTGGCAACCTTGTAAAGGATGTTGCCGTCGAAGTTGCGGCAGTATGTAGCATAACGGCGATAGAGGTCTGAATAGAACTCAGGGCGCATGTTTCCGCCGCATCCCCAGCTTTCGTTGCCGACGCCGAGATACTTGAGGCTCCAAGGCTCCTTGCGGCCGTTCGCAGCACGCATTTCAGCCATTGTACCGCCTTCGGCAGTAATGTACTCGACCCACTTTGCAAGTTCCTCTACTGTACCTGAACCTACGTTTCCTGAAAGATAAGGCTCGCAGTCGAGAAGCTCGCAGAGGTTGAAGAACTCGTGTGTTCCGAATGAATTGTCCTCAACGGTACCACCCCAGTTGTTGTTGATCATCATAGGACGGTTTTCCTTAGGACCGATACCGTCCATCCAGTGATACTCGTCAGCGAAGCATCCGCCCGGCCAACGGAGTACAGGAACCTTCAGAACCTGAAGAGCCTCGATGAGATCCTTTCTGTATCCGTTGATGTTAGGGATATCCGAATCCGGTCCTACCCAGATTCCGTCATAGATGCATCGTCCGAGATGCTCTGCAAACTGACCATAGATTTCTGCCGGAATCACAGGCTGGTTCTCAGCCTCTTCGTGAATCTTGACCTGTACCTGTGCGGAAGCACATACAGCAACACATACTCCAAGAAGGAGAAGAGTGATCTTTTTCATGCGATAATTTTTTTAGTGTTTCGTGTGGTTAAAGTTATTCTTTTACAAATATAGAAATTTTATGCACAAGTGTAACATCTACACTTTTAATTCAAGGTGCAGAGAACATTTTTACATGATAATTGATAAAAACTACCTGAGCCATGACTCCGGATTCTGCGGAGTATTGCCCTTCCAGACCTCAAAATGCAGCTGAGTCTGTCCGTTTATGGTATCGATGGTTCCAAGAACCTGACCGGTCCTGACTTTTTCACCGGTTTTCACCGACACAGACTTCATCTTGCAATAAAGTGTGAAATAATTTCCATGCTGAACGAGAACGCACTGATTGTATCCCGGCATGACGATGACCTGGCTCACCACTCCGTCGAACACGGCTTTGACTTCCGTACCTCTTGATACGGCCACATCGATTCCATTGTTAGGCGGAAGTTCCAGATTCTTGTAAACAGGATGATAATGCTTGCCGAAACGGCCTGTGACAGGACCTTCTGCCGGCCAAGGCAGCTTGCCCTTGTTCTTCGAGAATTCGCCGTCCAGCTTCAGATCGACCGGAGCCTTCTTCTTCTGTTCCTTCTTCTGAGTGCCGGAATCCATTGCCTGAGCGATGAGACGGGCTATTTCACGATTGAGCGAATTGACCTCCTTCTTCTTTGCAGAAAGCTGGTTCTGATATTTCTTCCTGTCCTTCTTGAGACGTTTCACTACGGAATCAGCCTTGGCTTCATCCTTTCTGAGCCTTTCAAGTTCCTTCACGCGCTCCGCCTTTACCGATTCAGCCTCAGCCTTCATCTCGGAAAGCCGGCTCCTCTTGGCTTCCAGATCTTCCTGCATGGTCCTGATATTCTGCGCCTCGGACTTCATCTGCGAGGAAAGATTCCTGAAATATCCGAAACGGCGGAAAGCCTGTCCGAGGTTCTCACTGGCAAACATATACATATACCATACGCGCGCATCCCTGTTCTTGTATGCACTCCTGACGAGCCTTGAATAATGGGACGTGAGGGTATCTATCCTCACCTGAAGCCTGTTTATCTCAAGTTGGGCGAGATATATGCTGTCCGAAAACTGCCTTACACGGCGGTCCGCATCATCCACAAGAGCCTTTCTGTTGGAAATGTTCTTTCTGATAAGCTCCAGGTCGGAAAGCATGGAATTGCTCTGCGCCGCATTGTCGGCAAGCTGCTTGTCGATGATTGCAATTTCACGCTCAAGCCTTGCCTTGCGCTCTTCATATGTCTTTCTGTCCTGCGCAAAGCCTGTCCTCACGACACCGAGCATGAGGACGACCACAATATTCATTATAACGAAAAACCTACGCATATCACTTCTTCATCGACTGCCTGCGTTGTTTCACCTTCTCTTCAAGATCCGGGATCTCCCCGTCATTCTTCTGGAGGGCAAGATTCCAATAGACCATCGCCAGATCATATTCCTTCAATGCATAGAGCACCTCCGCATAATGATCCATTATCACAACGCTGTCCTTTCCTCCGTACAGCATGGCATGCTTGAAGAACGGCTTCGCCTCAAGAGGCTTGCCCTGAAGATACAATATCCACGCGAATGTATCGAGATATGTGGCATTGTCAGGCTCGGCCTCGATCGTCTTTTTGCTCATGTTGTATGCCTTCTTGAGCTTCTTCCCCTGAACGCTCAGGTAATAGGCATAATTGTTCAAGACATATACATAGTCCGGATTGATCTTCAGCGCCTTGTCATAGGCCTTGTATGCCTTCTTGTCATCACCGAGCTGATGATATATGTCACCCATGGTTGACCATGTCCTGAGTGCGGTGGAACTGTCTGCCGGAGCGGTTTCAAGCACCTTGTGGCATATTTCCAGAACCTTTTCATATTCCTTCAGGTTATAGTCTCCGACACTTGCCATCTCAAGGAAAGCCGGTTCATTCGGGAAAAGCGCGAAGGCCTCCCTGCCCGCCTTGGAAAGTTCTTCCCAATCCTCGGCATACATGAGGAACTCTACATATGAGGCACTTGCAGAAAAACTCTCCGGCCATGCCTCCAGATTGGCCTTGAAATGCTTCTTGGCCTGATCCTTACGGTCTGTGGAATAATAATATACAGCTGCTGTCTGAAGCATCATGCTGTCCTTAGGATGCATGCTGACAGCCTTGTTCATTACCGAATCCAGTCTCGGAAGGAACGAATTTATGAACTTAGGATCGGTTCTCTGGACAACCGCCATCAGATAATCGCTTTTTCCGGCTGCAGGGCTGTCTGACGATGAAACGAAGGTGTCAAGCACCTTGAAATAATCATCATATTTCCTCGTAAGCCTCAATGTCTCCGCCTTTCCAAGAAGGGCCGGCGAATAGTCCGGTGCGAGATCAAGGGCTTCATTGTAATATGCCAGCGCCGTGGAATCATTGTACATGGACATTTCATAGTCTGCAAGAGTGGAAAGCACGTAAGGAGACGAATAGTCCTTGTTGTACTCCTCCAGCGACTTGAAGGCCTCTTCATGCCTGTCGAGCATTCTGAGGAAGTTGAAACGATATACGGCCACAGCCTCGGACATTCCGAAAACGGTCTCTATGTCATCAAGCACGGCAAGGGCCTTCTCGAACTCCCTCTGGGAAGAGTACAGTTCCACCATATCGATATACAGGTCGCTCTTCTTCGGGAAATCCTCGAGAAGCTTTTCATACATGGACGTAGTAAGTTCCGGACGATATGTCACAGAATACAGCTTTGCCAGCCTGTAGCGGTACCAGAAATTGCCGGGATCAAGCTCTGCAGCCATCCTGTAGCTCTGCTCCGCAGTCTCGAGATCGTTCTTGAGAACCGCACACTGACCCAGATAATACCATGCGGCATCATTTTCCGGATCCTCAGCCACTATCTCCTTGAGAATATCCATGGCAGCATCGGCATCCTTTTCGTTATATCTTTCTACCGCAGACAATATCATGTTCTCGTGACGGGCTTCGGGCCTTTCCGTCTGCGCCGACATATCCCAGGAGAACAGGGATGACAACAAAATCAATGATATGTATAATGACCTTTTCATAGCTTCAATTCAGAAAACATACAAAAATAACACTCAATTTCGTGAAATTGCATATTTTTGAAAAAAATGTGTCTTTGATGCAACATTACGGGTCCGTTTTGCATCTATCTGAGGCATGAACAGAAAAAAGACCTTCGGGACCCAAAAGAGATTACCGTGGCAGAGATTATTGAACCAAAGCTGATTGATTCATGCATAAAAGGAGATCGAGCGTCCCAGAAGGCCATTTATGACCGGCTGGCACCTCGTATGTTCCCTTTATGCATGCGATACATCGGTGAGAGGGAGGCTGCGGAAGACGTGCTTCAAGACGGGTTCATAACATTGTTCACGCGGCTTAAGGACTTCAAAGGCGAGGGTTCCTTTGAAGGATGGGCGAGAAAGATCTTTGTCACGACTGCACTTATGGAACTTCGAAAGAAGGACGCACTGAAGATGAGCGAGGAGCTCGAGACGGTGAGGGGCATGAAGGCGGATCTTCCGTCACAGGGTCAGAATATCGGCTACAAGGAGCTCATGAAGCTGGTCATGGAACTCCCGACAGGATTCAGGACGGTATTCAACATGTACGCTGTCGAAGGCTATTCACATAAGGAGATAGGAGAGATTCTCGGTATAAGCGAGTCCACTTCCAGAACGCAGTTGAGCAGGGCCAGGACCATGCTGCAAAACAAGATTAAGGAGATTGAGAATGTCTGAAAGAAAAGATAACATAAACGAGTTTGACCTCATGATGAAGTCCATCCTGGATGAAGGACGGGAAGAAGTGCCCGCACATATCTGGGAAGGGGTTTCAGATGGTCTGGACAAGGCTGCACGCCGTAAAGCTGTAACATTATGGTGGAGACGTGCCGCAGCAGGAGTCGCAGCTGCAGCAGCCGTGGCTTTCGCCGTAGTGTTCAGCCATGACGAGCCGGACACATTGGTTCCGGATGCGGTCGATAAAGACATGATAGCAACGGTCAGACCGGTTGAGGAAGCCGATCCGGTTACTGTTCCTGAGACAGAGGCATTCATGGCTTCTGCCGGAAACATGATCGCGATGGCTGAACCGGTTGACATCGCCGGACCGGCCACTCAGGAAATCACTGAAAATAAGGATGTTGCAGTGATTGAAAACACGACGGAAGATATCACGGAAGCTGTAGAGAAGAAGGATGAGGCTGTTGAAGTCCGTCAGAAAACAGAAAACGAAGAAAGCATATATCATCCGATTGACTGGGGAGAGGACACAGAGGAGAGAAAGCACAGAAACATCTCGCTTGTGGTTTCAGGAATAGCCGGAACCAACAATACCGAAGGACAGAACCGGATAGGACCGATGAAGAGACCTTCGGTGAATCCTGCTCCGGTAAAGACAGGAATCGAGGAAACAAGCACAAAGGGTTCTTACGGAATACCTGTTTCATTCGGTGCAGGAGTGAAGATTGACCTTGATTCAAGATGGTCTGTAGGTGCGGGACTCAATTATACTCTCATGTCGAGACAGTTCTACGGAAAATATATCAGGATCGGCGAGAGCGGAAGCATAGAGAATTCGACATCTTCGGACATCCGCAACGTCCAGCACTATGTAGGCATACCGGTAAATGCCTTCTACAACATCATATCTAATGAAGGAATAAACCTTTATGCCTATGCCGGAGGAACCGTAGAGAAATGTGTATCAGACAAATACAGTGTTCTCAGCACCTCCATAACTCACAAGGAGAAGGTGAAAGGTGTACAGCTTTCAGCCAATGCAGGAATCGGAGTCGAATTCATGCTGGGAGAAAATCTGGGACTCTATATAGATCCGAGCATCAGATATTATTTCAACAACGGGCAGCCGAAGAGCATCAGGACGATGCAGCCGCTCATGCTGGGATTCGAGATGGGATTCAGGGCAAGGCTTTAGGCTTTGCCCTCTATTATGTTACGGGCAAGGGTATTTGCGCAGACAAAGTCTCTGAGTTCCTGACAGTCAGTGTCAAAAATCGTGTGCCTGTCACCCTGCCAGAGCATGGATCCCTGATGGATGAAACCGATCTTGTCCCCTATCTCCAATATCGAATTCATGTCATGGGTATTGACCACTGTGGTCATCCCGAATTCCTTTGTCAGGTCGCTGATAAGCCTGTCTATCAGAATGGATGTATATGGGTCAAGACCTGAATTCGGTTCATCACAGAAAAGGAATTTCGGATTGAGGGCGATCGCCCTTGCTATTCCGACTCGTTTCTGCATTCCTCCGCTCAGTTCGTTCGGATATTTGTCATCCGCACCAGTCACATTCACCTTTTCCAGATAATACTGAGCCCTTTCCCTCCGTTCCGACTCAGACCAGTCCGTGAAGAACTCCATCGGGAACATCACGTTCTCTATAACGGTTGCAAAGTCGAAAAGGGCACTTCCCTGGAACAATATTCCTATGTTCTGCCTCAGAAGAATCTTTTCCTTATCTGTCATTTCCGACAGCTTGCGGTCTCCATAGCATATTTCACCGCTGTCCGGCTCCATCAGACCGATGAGGTTCTTCAGAAGCACGGTCTTTCCCGAGCCGCTGGCACCGATTATCATATTGCATCTGCCAGGCTCATATGTTACGTTGATATCCTTGAGTACAGGTACTCCGTCAAAGCTTTTGTTCAGATTCTCTACTTTGATCATAGTCTAATAAAGCATCAGTTGTGTCACCATGAGGTCTGCCATAAGTATCAGGATGCTGGTCGTCACTATAGCACGTGTACTCGAGCGTCCGACTCCGAGAGAGCCTCCCTTTGCATAATAGCCGTTGAATGCTGCAATCGAAGATATCATGAAACAGAAGAGGGACATCTTGAAGCAGCTATAGAATATATAGAAGCCGTTATAGAAGGCCTTGATTCCCGTTATATAGGATGCGGTCGGGATGATCTGCGTCGCTTCCACTACGATATATCCGCCGACAAGGCCGAGGGCAAGGCTCAGGAGCATCAGAAGCGGGCTCAGAAGGGTTGTGGCTATGACTTTGGGCAGCACAAGGAAGCCGGCTGAATTCACTCCCATCATATCCATCGCATCTATCTGCTCGGTTATCCTCATGCTTCCTATTTCCGAAGATATGTTGGAACCCATCTTTCCGGCAAGGATGAGCGCGATCATTGTGGAGCAGAACTCCAGAATGAGGCTTTCCCTTACCATATAGCCGATATACATCTTGTCTATGAGCGGGTTTTCCAGATTGGAAGCCGTCTGAATGACAAGTACACCTCCGATGAAAACGGATATGACTCCGACAAGAATTATCGAAGAGAGTATCAGCTTGTCTGCCTCCATCACGAACTGTCTCCAGAAGATTTTCCATTTCTCAGGCTTTCTGAAGACCATTTTCATGAAGAGAAAATACCTTCCGACAGACACTAAAAAATTTTTTATCATGTATAAAATATTTTTTATCACCGCGAATTTACCACATTTTTCTCTTTTTTTAACGAATTGTCGAATTTGAGGTGAACCTTTGAGGAAAAACGGAATTCACCATGCTTATAAACATACATTGTGCAAAGTGCATCGGGATCGATGCTGTGCCGGTGACGGTTGAGGTGGACGTCACCACAGGAATAGGAATACACCTTGTCGGACTGGCGGATGCGGCGGTGAAGGAGAGCCTTCTGCGGACCATAACCTCGCTTCAGTCCATGGGATTCAGGATTCCCGGAAGGAAGATTGTGATAAACCTTGCTCCGGCAGACATGCATAAGAAAGGAAGCGGCTATGATGTTCCTATAGCATTGGGAATAATAGCGGCATCGGGGCAGCGTGACCTGCCTCTCCTTGAACGGTTCATGGTAATGGGAGAACTGGGTCTGGACGGAACTGTCAGGGAAGTGCCCGGTGCTCTTCCCACTGTAGAACTTGCCTCAAGATCAGGACTGCGAGGATGTATCCTTCCTCTTTCTTCCGCAATGGAAGCAGTGGAGTATGGAGGAACTGAAGTATATGGAGTAGAGACCTTGGATGATGTCCTCAGGATATTGTGCGGAGAAGAAATCTGCGAGGATCTTCTGGTGAAAAACCGCATTGCAGACGCCGGAAAGTGTCTTTCATGCATTTCCGAATCATCCTTGCCGGATCTGGGAATCATGGATTTCTCGGAAATAATCGGTCAGGAGGGAGCGAAACGAGGCATAGAGATAGCCGCATCAGGAAACCACAACGTGATTCTTATCGGTCCTCCAGGTTCCGGAAAAAGTTCTCTTGCAAAGGCAATGGCCGGAATCCTTCCTCCGATGACTATCGAGGAGTCTCTGCAGACGAGCAAGATATATTCTGTTGCCGGAAAGGGAAATCCGGGAGGAGGACTTATGAAGACCCGTCCTTTCAGATCACCGCATTACAGTGCCTCTGCAGCAGCCCTCCTCGGCGGAGGATCCGACAACATAATGCCTGGTGAAATATCCCTTGCACATAATGGAATCCTCTTCATAGACGAATTCTGCGAAGCTCCGAAAAAGGTGCTGGAAGTGCTCAGAGCACCTATCGAGGACAGGAAGATAACCATCTCCAGACTTAAATCCAAGGTTGAATATCCTTCCGATTTCATGCTGGTCGCCGCCACGAACCCATGTCCCTGCGGCTATTTCGGGGAGGATGACAGATGTACATGCACGCCATCCCGCCGCAGCGCATACCTTTCAAAGCTTTCCGGTCCTATAATGGATCGTATAGACATACAGCTTTTCTTACGGAAGGTCGATCCAAAGAGGCTGGTGGAACGGAAGAAAGCCGAAACGAGTGCTGCCGTAGCTGCAAGAGTAATGGAAGCACGCAGAATACAGAAGGAAAGGTTTGCAGGAGAGGGAATATTCTGCAATTCCGCCATGAGCAACCGGCAGATAGAGAAATTCTGCCCTCTTTCCGAAAGCTGCAAATCCGTTCTGGAAAAGATAATTGACCGTATGGGGCTATCTGCAAGAGCATGTTCACGCATAATAAAGCTTGCAAGGACTATAGCCGATCTCGCAGGGTCTCAGGACATATTGCCGGAACATATATCCGAAGCCGCAGGATACAGATTTCTGGACAAGCAGGACATCTTCCGATGACGGCATACGGATTTCTTGTTATATTTGCATCATGAAACATGAAGTAACAATAAGAAACATCGACGACCTCGACAGGGCTGCAGCAGAATTTCTCGAAAAGATCGGGAACAACACCCTTGTGGCATTCTTTGCTCCGATGGGCTCTGGAAAGACCACATTCACCACAGCCATCTGCAGGTATCTCGGAGTGACAGATCCCGTAGGCTCCCCTACATTCGCCATTGTAAACGAATATATGAGAGCCGACGGAGAACCTATGTACCATTTCGACTTCTACAGGATCAACAAGCTGCAGGAAGCGGTAGAGATCGGTCTTTACGACTATCTTGACAGCGGATGTCTTTGCATCATGGAATGGCCTGAGAACATAGAGGAACTTCTCCCTGAGGAAACCCTCAAGGTAAGCATCACGGTCAATCCGGATCAGTCCAGGACAGTATCCTGGGAGGACTGACCTCCGCTGACGCTGATCGTCGATATGAATCCGTTGATATCCAGCTGAGTCATCCTTCCATCACGCCAGATCATCGGTCTGTCTCCGGAAAGAGAGGATAGTCCGACATGAAAAATGCCGTCCACAACCATCGCGGGATCACTACCCACCGATGCATAGCCGGCCGGCATATCTGATACTTCCCCGTATCTGTATATCAGTCCCTTAAGGCGTGATGACGCTCCGTTAAGCACGCAGCACACTCCGTCTCCATTCATGCATATGGAAGAAACCGTCATTCCTTCATCGAAGAGATCGGAACGTCCGGCCTCATCCCATAATCCGCTGGTCACCGATCTTCCCGGACGCACATACAGTCCTTCAACGCATATATGGCCGTCCTCCGCCATAAGCCTGCAGGCAAGCATTTCCGAGTTCTGAGGCATATCCAGAGCTACCATCGTACCGGAGCGGAACAGGACCGGAGAAGAAACTCCTGTCACAGAAGCGAGATAACACACTTCACCTTCATGGGAAATGACATCCCAGACCTTCCGGATATCCTCCCTTACCGCCGTCTGAGACACATTGCCGTCTGAGACATGATAGTATCTGTATAAGGTATCTTTCTGCGATAGTATAGGTTCACAGAAAGCAAAGCAGATTGAAGTTCCGTCTCTGTAAAGACTTGCAAATGAGCGACCTCCGTTACGTTCTACAATGACATCACCGTTTTTCCTGTATGTGAAGCCTTCCCCTCTGCGCGGATGACCCAACGTATAGACATCTTCACCTTCGGTCAGAAGACCGCATATCATTTCTCTGCCCGAATAACGGAATATCTCCTTGCCGTCCTTCTTTATGACAGTTTCTGAATCCGTGGAATAATCCGTATAAAGATGTCCGTCCGACATTCTGTGCATATCCGGATCAGGACTTACCTCGTATTCATCTCCTGCCGGAACCTTCATCACAGGAACGTCATCCGCATATACTACAAGAGAACATTTCACGCTTCCTTTCTCGACATCAGCCCTCCAGTCATATCCGTCCGGATACTCCACTGCCGTGACATAGACGGTCTTCTTTTCCGGATCATTCTTCCCCACATTGATCCCAGGACCGAACCACACTTCACCTGCCCCGTTCTGGGGTCTTCTGCTCACCTCCTCCAGACCGCACGAAACCGTCATGAGGACGGCTGCAACCAACAAAACTCTCTTCATGTCTTTTTTCCTCAAAGAAAGGAAATCCGTCAATAATGACATGAATCATTCGTCCCGCATACCCTCTTTTCGTCACTTTTTTCTTTTTCTTTAAAGTTTTGTCTTTTTTTATGATACTAACTGTTCCAAGGCACCTCTGAACTATCGACGATAAAGGGCGAAGAGGGCAGAGCCGGAGCCGGACATTGAAGCATAGACTGCCCCACTGTCATAGAGCGAACGCTTGATGGCTGCAAGTTCCGGATATTTTGCAAAGACGGTTTCCTCGAAGTCATTGACAAGAATGCCGTCCCATTCCTCTACAGGTCTGGCAAGAACCTCCCTCAACGGAATCTCAGGAAGATGCGGCCTTATTCCGCCATATGCATCTTTCGTTGACACGGATATGCCTTCCGGAGTGAGAACCTGAAGGTCATACGATGCCGCGTCCGAGCTATCAGCGTCATGAAAATCAATATCCCTCAGTTCGTATGGAGTGAGCACCTCGCCCCTTCCCTCACCGATCATAGGGCGGTTATATACAAAGAAGGCGCAGTCGCTGCCAAGACGTGAAGCATAATCTGCCAGCTGCTCCTCCGACAATCCAAGACCGCAAAGGTCATTCAGCATCTTCAAGGCAAACGCGGCATCTGACGACCCTCCGCCCAGACCGGCTCCCACCGGCGATGTCTTTTCAAGAAATATCTTTACAGGAGGCAATGTAAAATCCTCGGCAAGAACATAATATGCCTTTGCCGTCAGATCCTTAAGCGGATCCCAGTCCACACCCTCTCTACGGGCTATGGTTATCATGAGCTTTCCGTCCTCGGAAATGCCCTGAACAAGCTTCGGCGCAACGGACTCCTCGGTCTCGACCCCGAAAACACCTTCCGGCTTCACACTTCCCTGCCTGGAAGGAACAGAAGATCCGTATCTGGCAAAAAGTTCTGCAGATGTACGGCTGTAATCATCCCCTGCAATGATCTCCAGAGTATCACTGATGCCGAAATAAGGGACAAATAGAGTTTCCAGATCATGAAAACCGTCCTCACGCTTGCGCAGGACGTTCAGACCAAGGTTTATCTTGACGTTAGGATTCGTTATCATAGCAGTCTTCTGATCTCGGATTCCATCTTCATTGCAACAGCCTCCCTCTGAGCCTCATCATCGATATGTTCCAGCACCGGAGCGATGAACGAGATCATCTGAAGCACCTTCGCATCCTCGAGACTGATGCCGCGGGAACGCATGTAGAACTGTTCTTCTTCATTCAGACGTCCGATGGTAGCTCCGTGCGAGCATTTCACGTCATCGGCATATATCTCCAGCTGAGGCTTGGTATCCACCTTCGCATTGTCAGACAGGAGGATATTGTGGTTTTCCTGATATGCCTCTGTCTTCTGAGCATCCTGGGCTACAACTATCTTTCCATAGAAATCCACCTTCGAAGAGCCTCCGGCTATGCCTTTGAAAAGCTGACGCGAATTGCAGTGAGGCACGTCATGACGCATGTCAACGGCAATCCTGACCTTCTCATCCGAACCGCAGATATATGCTCCGTAAATATTAGCTTCAGCACCCTCTCCTACAAGACGTACATCCAGTTTAAGATCCGCCGAAACACCAGGAAACACCAGCACCACGATATCCACCCTCGCATCCCTCTCCACCACGATATTCTGAGGGATACATGTGCATTGACCGGCAGGATGGCCGGAGTTCAAGCGAAGCATTTCTCCTGTTTCCTGCGAAGCGGACTCCGGCCATCCTGCCGGTTCACATCCCAGTACATACACTTTATGAACAATATCGTTCGATTTTATAATCAGACCGTCCATACCTATTACAGATTATCGTAACCTTTCTCTTCAATTTCTGCAACAAGCTCCTTGCCGGCGGTCTTGACGATGCGTCCGTCCTTCAGGACATGTACCACATCCGGAACGATATAGTCCAGAAGTCGCTGATAATGGGTGATCACTATGGCCGCCTTCTCCGGTGTATGGAGAGCATTCACGCCGTTCGCAACGATGCGGAGAGCATCTACGTCAAGTCCGCTGTCTGTCTCGTCAAGAATAGCCAATGTAGGATCGAGCATGGCCATCTGGAATATCTCGTTTCGCTTCTTCTCACCACCTGAGAAACCGACATTGACCTCTCTTTTTGCAAACTCCGGCTTCATCTGCACGAAAGCCATCTTCTCGCGCAGAAGCTTCAGGAAGTCACCTGCCTTGAGAGGCTCGAGACCCTTTCCTACGCGATGGGCATTCACCGCCGTCTTCATGAAGTTTGTAATAGTCACTCCCGGTATCTCCACCGGATACTGGAATGAGAGAAAGATTCCCGCCCATGCACGCTCCTCAGGAGACATGGTCAGAAGATCCTGTCCCATGAACTCGATGGTTCCAGCTGTCACAGTAAACTGCGGCTTGCCTGCAAGGACCGCCGAAAGTGTACTCTTTCCGGCACCGTTAGGTCCCATCACAGCATGGATCTCACCCTTTCGGATTGTAAGATCAACACCTTTAAGGATTTCCTTATCCTCAACAGAGGCCCTCAGGCCTTCAATCTTCAATAATATATCGTTTGCCATATCAATAAACCGTTGGTGGCACCAAACCACCTGTCATTCAATAATTTACAAAACATTCCCGCTCCCCTTTGGCGGCAGGAGCCTTCCGTATCACGCTGAGTGTCACCGACTTAGGCGCCACCTTCTTTCTTGTATAATCTGTACCATGTGAACAACGACCATATGCCGTTCACAAGATAGAGGCAGCTGACGATCGGCATGAACACAAGGCCGGCCTTAAGGTAGAGCGTCAGATTGGCTATGTTAACAAACAGCCATGCTATCCAGCAGTCCCATTTCTTCAATGCCGAAAGGGTCTGAGCGGTAAGGATGAGCACGGTAACGCAACAGTCCAGGTACGGAAGCGGATTGGCAGGGAAATATCCGACAAAACACTTCGTTCCCATCATGCTCATCAGCCATCCCCATACAAGTGCCAGCACAAGCACAAGTGCCACTATCATACCCCTCTGAGGCCACGATAGCATGGACACCTTCAGTTCTCCTCTCTTTGAAACGCTCTCCTCCGACTTCTTCGGATGACTCCATCTGTACTGACCCATTATATTGATACCTAACGATATAGGCTGCAATATCAGGTTCGCATACAGGTTCTTCTGCCAGAACATGAAGAAAAGCAATGCTGTGTACATGTAGCCCACATAGAAGTTGCTTTTCCTGTTCCTTCCGGCCAGAAAGACCGTAGTCAGACCGAACACCGCCGACAGAAGGTCTATCAGCAGCACCGGCTTCCCGCCCATTTCAAAAAGTATCGTATTCCAAAATTCCATTTACTTTCAATTTTTCAGATGTCCCGACTTCGCTCGACATGACAGCCGGCATAAGAATGGCTTTGTGTTTCTGTCAGCGATGTAGGGTGTGGGGACCGTGCTACCCCTCTGGCCGCAGAGGGAGGGGCCCGCTCCGCAGGAGTGGGAGGGATTGTCCCCACACCCTGCATCGCTGACAATCTTTATTAACCGACAGATCCTTCCAGGCTTACCTGCAGAAGTTTCTGCGCCTCGACGGCAAACTCCATCGGAAGCTTTGAAAGCACCTCACGGGCATATCCGTTGACAATAAGTCCTACAGCCTCCTCAGGGCCAATTCCCCTCTGATTGCAATAGAAGAGCTGATCCTCGCTGATCTTCGAAGTCGTCGCCTCGTGCTCCACAGTAGCCGTCTTGTTCGCATTCTCTATGTACGGGAAAGTATGTGCACCGCACCTGTCTCCGATCAGAAGGCTGTCGCATTGCGAGAAATTGCGAGCATTGTCAGCACCAGGAAGCATCTTCACCAATCCTCTGTAGCTGTTCTGGCTGCGGCCCGCCGAAATACCCTTGCTGACGATGCGGCTGCGGGTGTTACGTCCTATATGTATCATCTTCGTTCCTGTATCAGCCTGCTGCATGTTGTTGGTAACAGCCACGGAATAGAACTCCGATGAAGAATTGTCTCCCTTCAGGATGGTTGACGGATATTTCCACGTGATAGCGGATCCTGTCTCCACCTGTGTCCATGAAAGATGGCTTCCGGCTCCCTTGCATATACCTCTCTTGGTGACGAAGTTGAATATTCCTCCCTTGCCCTCGGCATCACCGGGATACCAGTTCTGCACTGTCGAATACTTCACCTCGGCATCCTTCTCCACGATTATCTCCACCACGGCTGCATGAAGCTGGTTTTCGTCACGCATCGGGGCCGTACATCCTTCCATGTAGCTTACATATGATCCCTCGTCGGCTACGATAAGAGTCCTTTCGAACTGACCGGTACCTGCAGCATTGATTCTGAAATAGCTCGAGAGCTCCATCGGGCAACGGACACCCTTAGGGATATATACGAACGAGCCGTCACTGAACACCGCCGAATTCAAGGCAGCATAGAAGTTGTCTCCGACCGGCACAACAGAAGCGAGATACTTCCTCACCAGATCCGGATGCTCACGCACAGCTTCGGAAAAAGAACAGAATATGATGCCCTTCTCCGCAAGAGCGGTGCGGAATGTAGTTGTAACCGAAACTGAATCGAATACGGCATCAACGGCAACACCGGCCAGGGCCTTGCGCTCATGAAGTGGGATTCCGAGCTTGTCGAATGTCTTTTCAAGCTCCGGATCGATTTCCTTCGGACGGTCCTCATCCTTCTTCGGAGCCGCATAATATATTATATCCTGAAAGTCTATTTCCGGAATATCAAGATGTGCCCATGTCGGGAGGGTCATCTTCTGCCAGCGGCGGAATGCCTCCAGACGAAATTCGAGCATCCATTCGGGCTCATCCTTCTTCGCCGAAATCAGACGTATTATATCCTCATTGAGACCTTTGGGTATGAATTCCTGCTCGACTTCCGTCACGAAGCCATGTTCATACTCCTTGTCTGCAATTCCGTCAAGTATTTCCTTGTCCTTACTCATAATAAAAACTGCTATCCTGCAACCTCAGGGCCATAATGCCCCGAACATGCAAAGATAGCAGTTTTTATCATATGGTCAGCCTTTAATTCCGCTATTCGGCAGAGAATACGACAGGGACGCTCAACCTAACATCCCTCTTTTCTCCCTTAAACTCTCCCGGGGTCCACTTCGGTGATCTGCTCACCGCCTTTTCTGCAGCCTCATTAAGTTCCGGATCCGAACCGAATACAGCATGTATTTCCGATAATGTTCCGTCCGCCTCCACGGTAAATTCAACGATAACGGTCCTGTCTTCACTGACATCCCTGCGGTTCTGAGGATATTCGACCTGAGAGTTGACCCAGAGGACAAAGTCATCTATTCCGCCGCCCTGGAATCTCGGATTGATGAATCCGGCCTTCTCCCTGAGCATGATGTTGCGTGCCTCCCACCTGAGTTCGAGTTCCTTCAGGAATTCCTCCTGCTTGTGCCTGAGGTCAACCATCGGATATGAAGGCTTGCCAGGAGTGAACACGGCAGTTCCGTTCCCGATAGTGTTCTTGAGCTTTCCTTTCCTGTATTTTCCCACATGAACTGTACCGTTGGACCTGTAAAGCGTGTCAGTGCCATGATAGCGGCCGTTCTTGTATTCTCCGGCGATCACGATGCCGTTATCCCTGTAGATACGGCCGTGTCCCGTCGGTTTTCCCTTGCGGTAGTCACCCCAGTAAACTTCTCCGTTCGGCTTGTAGCATACGCACCTTCCTTCGGCCTTTCCCTTGACGAAGGTGCCGATTATGAGTCCGTCCTTGTATGAGTAGAGAATTCCCTGACCTTCGGGCCATCGGCCGTCATAGCGGTCATAATCATCCGGAGACATGCGCAGATCCTGCGCGAAGAGAGACACTGACGACAGCATCGCCACCACCAATGTCAAAAGAGATGATCTGATTTTCATAAGCATTGGTCATTAGTCTATCGCAAATATAACATTTTTCATTGAGAATCACTACATTTGCTTTATAAATCCATGAACATGAAAAGATATCTCACCGCCTTGACCGCAGCGATCATTCTCGGCAGCTGCACCGCACCGGATCCTGTAAAGGAACTCGCAGACGAGGTTTTTGAACTGGCAAAGATACAATATGCCGGCATGGACGATGTTCTTGAAAAAGGCGGATATCCGCGTTCGACAAATGCGGACGGCAGTCTGAGGACATCAGACATGGGATGGTGGTGCAGCGGATTCTATCCGGGATCATTGTGGTATATTTATGAATATACCGGAGACGAGACCTTCCGCGGACTCGCATGGAAGCATACACGCAGTCTGGAAGGACTGATCGATATGCATACAGACCACGACATAGGTTTCCAGATAAACTGCAGTTATGGCAACGCCCTTCGTCTGACAGGGGATTCGACCGCAATCGTTCCGACATATGTCGCGGCCGCACGCAAGCTGGCGGCACGTCTGAATCCTGCAACAGGAGTGACACGCAGCTGGGACTGGCTCCGTCATGACTGGAGATATCCTGTCATAATCGACAATATGATGAACCTCGAACTGCTGACTGTCGCTGCACGCATAAGCGGAGAAAGGGAACTGGCGGATGCAGCAGACTCTCATGCGGAGACCACTCTGAAGAACCATTTCCGCCCCGACTGGAGCAGCTGGCATCTTATTGACTATGACCCTGTTACAGGAGAGGTGAGGTCAAAGGAGACCGTCCAGGGGCATGCACATGAATCAGCATGGACGAGAGGACAGGCATGGGCTCTGTACGGCTATACGATGATGCATCGTGAGACAGGAAAGCAGAAATATCTCGATGCTGCAGAAAATATTGCAGAAATGATCATGGGTTATCTTCCGGAAGACGGAATCCCATACTGGGACTTCAATGCACCCGATATTCCGGAGGCATTGCGCGACGCTTCCGCAGGAGCCATCATGGCTTCGGCGTTCATAGAGCTCAGCACATTGACAAATGATTCCGGAAAGTCTGAAAAGTATCTCGCGACAGCGCGCAGACAGCTCATGACCTTCGGCACGGACGAGTATCTTGCCAAACCTGGTGAAAACGGAGGCTTCCTTCTGAAGCATTGCGTAGGAAACATGCCGGAGAACAGCGAAATTGATGTTCCCCTCAGCTATGCGGATTATTATTTCCTTGAAGCTCTGGTAAGATACAGCAAGTTATAATCATCTGACAGGAGTCAATAAGACTTCAAGAACAGCCTCGGAATACTCAGGAACGGTCATAATAAAGCCTACGCGGCATGTTCCCGGATTCGGAGCATCATAATCATGCGGAGGGTCATTCGTCCATATATGGGGCGTAAGGCCCTCCAATCCGTCGCAGACGGCCTTCAGTTCCATCCTCCTTCCGTCTTTTTCGAGAAGAATTGTTCCGTCCGGAAGGATTTCCGCCCGAGCCGGCGTCGTCATGACCCACATGACATCAGCCTGATCCTGACCTGTGCTGATGATATCCCGAACATGAAGATGATCCTTTCTATCGAGCCATATTTCTCGCTTGAGGCTGTCAATATCCTCTTCAAATGCGCTCGTCATATCAAGGCGCGCGCCCTTTCTGTCACGTTCCCTCCATGTTCTGACTATAGGCACGAAGCTCTTTACCTTATGATGCTTTCCGTTTATCGTCAGAGTCGAATGAGACTCGTTTCCGAGACGAAACACATCCCATCTCTGACCGCCTTCACCTTGATTCCACAAATCCACACCACGGCTTTCCAGCGAATGATAATCCTGCATTCCGAGGTCTGCGGACCACCTGACGCCATTGTATTCATATACGAACGAACCGGCATCCATATGTGCATGTGATGTAGTCGGAGATCCACCCTTGATGCCGAGATATGCGTCATCCTTCTCATCCCATCCGCTGCGGTAAATGAACAGAGGGGTACGGCCTTCATATATCCGGAAATGCTCTTCAGGAGGTGTCAGACGGGACATATCCATTGCCGATGCGAATATCATGAGCGAAGGCAGGAGACGGTGCTCGGTAAAACGGTGGGAGACATCATCCATGAAGTCATCGGGAAGATTCTCAATATTCCTGCGTTCCAGCCATATACGATGTGTTTCTCCTGTCTTGGAAGCGAACCAGAACATCATCGGATTGCACGGAGCATATGGTACGGCATCGGAAAAATTGAAGCATTCTCCAGAAGGAGCTGTCATGAACTGTACGAAAGCAGCCGTGTCGAGGAAGCCTGGAGAGTCACTGAGGCCGAAGTCCGTACCCATTGCTGATTCCAGAGCCGCTATCATCATGACCTGGAACGATGTGCCATATCCCCAGTAGTTGAATCCTTCGGGATAACCGCCGTCGGGAGCATAGCACGACAATGCGAAAGGAACGGATTTTACATAGAGGTCAATCAGCTCACGGGCTTTGTCCGGATGTTCTTCATATGTGGCGAGAGCACCGTAAAGAAGGCCACCGCAGCATACCTGGTTCCAGTTGTTCGCAAGATTATAGAACCCGGCATATCTTTCGTCATCTGCCGGAATGAAGCCCTTTTCTACTATGGCATCTTTCACCACCTGCCTCTGCTGCGGGCTCATTCTGCCGTAAAGCCAGTCATATCCTATCGCCACGGCCATAACCATTTCACCGACATCAAGGAAATGGGACGGATTCCAGTCGCTGAAGGCACATACGGCCATCATTTCGTCTATGGCCCTGTCAGCATATGCTTCATTGCCGGTCATCCTATATGAATATGCCAGCCAGAATATGCGTCTGAGAGCCTCTCTGGATGTATGCAAGAGCCTTTTTCCTTCCATCACCCTTTCCAGCACCGGAAGACCGAGCATATCGTCACATTCGCTTATGATGCCTCTGTGGACTCTTGCCATGGCCTCATCTTCGGTTAGCATGTCCGATATCCTCGCTTCTTCACCTTCCTTCATCAGAAGCCTGGGATGATCTCCGATCCGACCTTCCCATTCCATGACGCCTTCCTGCGCCCGCGTTCCCGGAGACGCCAGCATCATGATCACAAACAATACGACCTTCATACTTTTCATATCGCAAAGCTAACAAAAAACCGCAAACCCTCAAGCAATACAATCGTCTAAATCTCAATCATTTACGCAAAAACCCTGCTGTCTTTTGACAGCAGGGTTGCGAAGCATATGTCTGATAATCAGCACATTATATTGCTCTTAAAAATTAATGGATAGCTACCGTGAGCATAGCCATCACGATAGAAACCATACTCATAAGCTTGATGAGGATGTTGAGTGACGGTCCGGATGTATCCTTGAACGGGTCACCTACTGTGTCACCTGTAACGGTAGCCTTGTGAGCCTCAGAATTCTTTCCTCCGAGATGGCCTTCCTCTACATACTTCTTGGCATTGTCCCAAGCTCCGCCGGAGTTGGACATAAATACCGCGAGGACGAAACCTGAACCGAGACCTCCGATAAGGAGACCCATGACACCTGCAGGGCCGAGGATGAGACCTACGAGCACAGGAACGATGATGGCGATGAGTGAAGGAAGAAGCATCTCACGCTGAGCACCCTTTGTGGAAATCTCGACGCAACGTGCATAGTCAGGAGTAGCTTCCTTTGTAAGGATGCCCTTGATCTCACGGAACTGGCGGCGTACCTCGGTCACCATGCTCTGAGCCGCACGGCCTACTGCGTTCATTGTAAGACCGCAGAAGAGGAATGACATCATCGCACCGATGAATACACCGACGAGAACCACAGGGTTCATGAGGTCAACATGATAATATGCCATGATATCAGGAATGGTAGCCTGAGCTGCATCTATAACCTCGCCGGAAACATTAACGATCTGCTTGCCGAGATGGGTAAGGCCGATCTTGATTTCTTCGATATATGAAGCGAGGAGGGCGAGACCTGTGAGGGCTGCTGAACCGATTGCAAAGCCCTTTCCTGTTGCTGCAGTAGTGTTTCCGAGGGCGTCAAGAACGTCTGTACGCTTGCGTACTTCAGGGTCGAGCTCGCTCATCTGGGCGTTACCTCCGGCATTGTCGGCGATAGGACCGTATGCGTCAGTAGCGAGGGTGATGCCGAGTGTCGAGAGCATACCCACCGCTGCGATACCGATGCCATAAAGACCTGTAGAAAGACTGTCTGCCGAGAATGAGAGGTCGAATCCGTTGGCACAGAGATATGCGAGAAGGATTGCAACAGCAATAGTCACTACAGGGATTGCTGTTGAAAGCATTCCGAGACCTACACCTGAGATGATGACTGTTGCAGGGCCTGTTTCAGCCGACTCTGCAAGCTTCTGTGTAGGACGATATGAATGTGATGTGTAATATTCAGTTGCCTGACCGATGATCACACCGGCAGCAAGACCTGTAACCACAGACAGCGAGAAGCCCCACCAGTTCTCCATTCCGAGGAGATACATGATGCCGAAGGTAGCGGCAGCGATGAGGATTGAGCTGAGGTTTGTTCCGCGTCCGAGGGACTTGAGGAGCTGATCCATACCGGCACCTTCCTTGGTACGCACTACATATATACCGATGATCGAGAGTACGACTCCGACAGCAGCGATGATCATAGGAGCGAGGATGGCCTTCATCTGTGCCTCTGTTCCTATAGCGGAATATGCCGCTGCACCGAGTGCCATTGTTGCAAGGATGGATCCGCAATATGACTCATAGAGGTCTGCACCCATACCGGCAACGTCACCTACATTGTCACCTACGTTATCGGCGATTGTAGCAGGGTTACGAGGGTCGTCCTCTGGAATACCTGCCTCAACCTTTCCTACAAGATCGGCTCCTACGTCAGCAGCCTTTGTATAGATACCTCCGCCGACACGTGCGAAAAGAGCCTGTGTAGAAGCACCCATACCGAATGTAAGCATTGTCGTTGTGATGAATACGAGCTTCTGTGTTCCCTCGATGTCAACGAACTGGTTGAGGATCAACCACCATATCGCGATGTCGAGAAGTCCGAGACCTACAACGGTAAGACCCATTACGGCACCGCTTCGGAAAGCGACCTTAAGACCTGAGTTGAGAGATCTCTGAGCAGCGTTGGCTGTTCTTGCCGATGCATAGGTAGCGGTCTTCATACCCACGAAACCTGCAAGACCAGAGAAGAATCCTCCGGTAAGGAATGCGAAAGGAACCCAGCTGTTCTGAACTCCGAGGAAGGCCAATAAAGTAAAAAGAGCAGCGAGTACGATAAAGACGACAATAACGACTTTGTACTGCTGCTTCAGATAGGCCATAGCTCCCTCTCTCACGAACTGCGCAATCTGCTTCATTGTCGCATTTCCTTCGCTCTCCTTCATCATCTGACGGAAGAAGATGTAGGCAAACAGCAGTGCGATGACCGCTGCAGCCGGCACAAGATAGAATAGGTTGTTCATGCTGTTAGTTAATTTTTATGTGGTTTTCTTGCTATAATCCCATCGAGGGATGACAAAATTATTTAATTTTTTGAAAAACACAATAGCTTAAACCGTTAATTTTTAAGCAAAAAGGCGATTTTATATAACAATCTAAAATTTATTGACACTATCGATTGATATTTTTATTATATTTGCAAAACTCCGGAATATGGTTAGGCTTGAAACTTCCGGTTTCATTTGCCGTTCCTGAGCATGAGATTCCTGTTCCATTCTTCCGAAGCCTTTTCCATAGCCAGTTCCGCTTCATCCTTCTTCTTGCTGTCAAACCGTATTTTTGTACCGTCTTGCGATGCATTTACAGGATCCACAAGTTTAAGACTCGCCTTTTTCTCTTGGTTTTCCTCTTCATTTCTGCAACCGCACAGCGTAGTCACAGCGATCGCCATGACCAGACATATCAGACATATTCTACTCATAATCAATGAATTATTTAGGAAAATACACTTTAACCCAATCTATAGACATTTCTACCGGAAGCTCACTTCCGTCCGGTGGCCCGACCCATGCGCCACCGATCTGCATATCCATGAGTATATAATAAGGAACTCCGAAAGGAAACTGTATCTGACGCGGGTACTCTTCAGATTCAATGGCGGGGTATGTCAATGTCACTATATCATTTACAGTAAACACTATCATATCCGGACGGATCTCCACTCCGAAAACGTTGTATCGGCGAGGTCGGAAAGGGGCTCTGACAAATGATTTCGGATCTGTCTTTTTGTTGAGATCTCTCGTATAGCTGGTATGCACCGTCTGATATATGTACGTATCGTGATCAAGACGCTCCATTATATCTATCTCTCCGTCATCAGGCCATTTCCCGGACTCCGGAAGCATCCATAAGGCCGGCCACAGGCTTTCCGCCCCCTGAAGCTTCGCCCTTATTTCCACCTTGCCGTATGTCATGGAAAAAAGTCCTTTCGTATAAACTCCTCCTGTGAGATAGGTAGCTGTATCATCCGGAACAACTCCGTCATTGACAATTGCCCGAAGAATCAGCTTTCCGTTTCTGAGGTCATACACAGACTCGTCATACGACATGTAACGTCTCCAGTCAGCGGGGCCTCTTTCAATCCTGGCCCACTTGTCTCCGTCCATTTTCCGTCCCATGAAGTCTTCTTTCCAGACAAGTTCATATTCCTGTCCTTTCATGGCAAGGGCGGAAAGAAACATAAGTATGCACAATATCTTCTTCATGACGTCTTACCAGTTAGGGTTCTGTTTCAATTCTCTATCCAAGGCTATGTCATCAGGAGGGACAGGCAGCAGATAGTCCCTGTCAGGTCTGAAGCCGTAGCCTGACGGAAGCTTGTCCCGAAGAGGATCGGCCCATCCTTCTTCATCTTTAGGAATATTGCCAAGTGCTTCCATCGCAAACTGATCATTCTTGTCAAAAGAATGGAAAAGCACGCCATCTTCTCCTATATATGCACCACGTCCCCTCTGTCCGGTCAGGACCTTATGTCCTCTCCATCTCAATATGTCATCAAGTCTGAACCCTTGGAGAGCCAGTTCAGATCGACGTTCGCGACGTATTTCCTGCATGTTCGGAGTCAGAGGATAGCCATAATCCGTAAAGTTCGGATCTGCAGAAGGCTCCTTCCATGCGACGCCAGCCCTTGCACGCAACGCGCGTATTGTCTTCGACAGGACTTCTTCCGTACATATGCCGAGCTCTTCAGCAGCTTCTGCATATGCCAGCAATGCCTCCGGATAACGGATAAGGACAAGCCCCGTATCCCAGAATGAGCTGCTCACATATGTCGTATCCACTCCCAATGCAGTATGATAGCCTGTGAGATTGCGACCGTTCCCGTCTCCATTGAACCGCGGAGGATTGATAGCGGAGTTATGGGCCTCAGCTTCTGCTGTGTCATCGTAACGATATGCAGCAACTTTCATCGGCTTTGTGATCGAAGTGGAACGGAACTTATGGCCGGAGCTCATAACAATTTCTGTCAGACGAGGGTCACGACCGGAGAATGTTTCATTGAAATCCTTGAATTTCGGATCATACGGACATATGAAAGTTCCGTCCTCGTTAAGATAGTTATCGACCAAAGATTTTGTAATTCCGGCTGCAGCCTCATTGTCAACGATTCCTGAACCCAGAAGTACGGTAAGGCTATGCTGCACACCTCTGCCCACATCGTATTTTTTCCAGAAGACGGCCTCTGGTACAGCGGAATAATCCTTCTGATTGAACATATGCGCATATGCCTCGCCTCCATTCTTCGCACCGAAAGGATCATTTTCCAATGTATTCAAGCCCTGTGAAACCGGCATAATGCCGAAAAGTTCATCACCATATTCCATAACCTTGCGGAAGAACCATTCCGGCTGCGGATCTGAAACGGAGAATTCATCAGAAGAATGATAGCGTTCCCATGTACCTTCATAAAGAGCTACATTCATGGCCAGGATAAGGGCGGCTTCCTTGCTGATTCTCAAGCCTGAATATACTTCACGCCTATGCAGAAGCCTGATGGCCTCGTCAATATCGGAAAGGATGAAACGTGCCACCTCATCACGTGTTGTCGCAGGAATCTGCAATCCTTCGACAGTCGCATTTTCATCAAGGAACGCATTCATCAAAGGTATGTTTCCGAACTTCTTGAGCAAGGTGAAATGCCACCATGCACGCAGGAAATAGACTTCGCCACAAAGCGAAAGCATATCATCTGTCTCATGATCCCTGGAAACCTGATAGTATTCAAAGAAGAAATTGACATCACGCAGAGCCGCATATGCCGAGGACCAGTCTGTCTGACCGTCAAACTGAGTAAGCTCTCCATTTATACGCGGATTATATTTCTCTGAAATGATGTTGTCACTGTTCTTCTCGACAGCACGCACTCCGCTTCCGTACTGAGACAGGGAAGGCAGAGCCATGTACAGTCCGTTCACATAGCTGAAAATCTGGTTCTCCGTAGAAAGAAAAGTTTCCCCTGATGGAGATGTCAAAGGTCCTTTATCCAGAAATCCGGTGCATCCCGTAGCAAGCATAGCCGTCAGCACCAATATTTTACATATGTCTTTCATCTTGCAGCCAATCAGAATGTAATGTCGATTCCACATACTAATGTCCTTGACAGAGGATATACCTTCGCGTTGCCGTTCTGGGTCATTGCTGATGTCAGTCCCGGTGCCGAAGCCCTGCTTCCTCCTGCCCATGTATTCACGATATTTATCGTCTCCGGATCGAAGGCATCCGGAAGGGCGTCGATTGTAAATATATTGTCACATGAAACATAGACCCTGAGACGTTTCAGCCTGACATGTTCGAGAAGCCGCTCGCCGAACGAATATGAGACCATGAGGTTCTTCATTCTGAGATATGCGGCGTTAAGAAGATAGCGGGTACTGTTATATCCTGCATTAACCTTCCAATCCAGATCTCCTGCGCCTGTACCGTCCGTCAGGCGCGGAAGCCAGCCTCCCGGATCATCTGCAGAAAAATGATCCATATGATCCTTGAAATAATTTCTTCCTCCGAAGAGATATGTGCTTCCGGACATCGGGAAGTCACGTTTTCCTACTCCCTGAAGAAGGGTGGAAATCTCGAATCCGCGATAACCTATAGCGAGATTCACTCCGTATAGGAAGCGTGGAGTTGCATTTCCTATGATGGTCAGATCGCCATGATCGTCGAGAGTTCCCTGACCGGGATTTACGGCTCCGTCTCCGTCAAGGTCTTCATATCTGAGGTCTCCGGCCTTCCACAGGTTCTGATCCTTGAAAAAGCTCAGATCGACAGGGTATGAAGCCGCATCCTCGTCTGTAGCGAACAGATGGTCAGCCTTATATCCCCAGATCTCCCCTATATCCATCCCTTCGTAATAGCCTTTGTTGGCCGAGAGGCCTGTATGGTTGTTGGTGATGATCCCTTCCGGATTGTTATAGCGGGTAACCACTGACTTGTAATCCGAAAGATTGAAGCCAGCACGGTAGAAGAATCCTCCGGAAAGATCATCAGACCAATTCAATGTCAGCTCCCAGCCTCTGTTACGAAGAACGGCATTATTGGATGTAGCTCTGTCTGCAGCGGTTATTCCGCTCAATGACGGTATGGCCTCAGCCGGTCCGATCATATCCCTTGTAACTCGCTGATAGACGTCGATGATCATATTCAGACGGTTGTCATACAAAGATATGTCCACACCGAAATCAGCATTGTCAACCTTTTCCCATGTTATGTGAGGACTTGTCATCGATGGCGTGGAAGCGACTGTTCCTTTTTCCGGAACATCAGACGTTCCTGGCAGAAGCCATGCATCAGCATGCGAAGGATTCAGCGTCATGATGCTGAGATACCTGTAAAGTCCTGCAGCGTGCTGATTGCCTGATCTTCCATACGAGAGACGAAACTTCAGCTGATTCAGAAGATTCCTGCCATTACATAGACTCCGGGCAAGATCATAACCCACAGAGAAGGACGGGAATACACCCAAACGATGCCCAGGAGCGAAGCGTGAGGATCCGTCCGCCCTTCCGCTGACCTCTGCAAATACAGTTTCCTTCCAGTTCCAGTTGATTCTGGCGAACACGCCTGCCGTAGTCCAATGATCCCTGTATTCGTCAGCCGTGACATTACCATCCGCATTGTCAAAGGAAAATACTTCTTCGCTGAGCATTCCGTCCTTATAGGTATAACCTCCTGAATTTTCCTGAAGTTCTGCCTGAAAACCTGCCATGACCTTGAAATAATGTCCGTCGAGGCTGGCAGCATACGACGTCCTCACTTCCGGAGACAGGTAATAATCGAATACATTTCCACGGGTATATGAACCGAAACTTGTGTTCTTCCAGTGCATCCCCGGATACTGATAACCCTGTTTTCCTCCAGATGTGACCACAATCCTGCCGTCAGGACGCGTAGTCTTGGGAAATCCCATGATGAAGCTGCTTTTCTGAATGTCAAGCCTTCCCTTCATTTCAGCCGTGATGTCCCAGCCGTCAAGCGGGGTTATAGTCATCGACAGGGACATCGCGTCTGAAACCGAAGTACGCTCGAAACCGGTCTCCTTCAGGTACATGACCTCGTTCCACGAAGGCAGATCATAGTCGCCTTCAACAGGAAGAACCGTAACCTGTGTAGGATATTTGTCTGAAATCTGAGCATAGAAAATGGTCTGGTCAGCCATCGGGCGATCGATACCTGTCACTGCGAGACTGTTGTTGAAAGCAACCTTCAGCCAAGGTTTTACATTGAACGACATCCTTGCATTCACATTATATCTGTCCAGATCATCCTCGACATGATCTATCAATCCTCCCTGATACACATAACCGGCACTTACCATATATCTGACCTTCTGTGTTCCTCCTGAGATGCTGAGATTGTGGGACTGACGCAGAGACCTGTCCTTGAAATGATAGTCGAACCAGTCCGTGTCTGCATACTGATTGTTATAAGCCGAGGCCCATCCGTCTCCTGCTGCGTTCAGTCCGATTCCCGGATATTCTTCAGAATACGGATCTGCTGCAAACAAGCCTATTCTTTCGATTGCACTTTCAGTGAAAGGAGCGTTCTTTCCTGAATTCACCTTCATCTCATTCATATATCCGGCAAATTCGGCAGAAGACATCATTTCAGGCATATTCACAGGCGAGCTGAAGCCGACAGTTCCGTTGTAGCTTACAGAAGCTTTGCCCGCACTTCCGCTCTTTGTCGTCACAAGAACCACTCCATATGCCGCCCTCGATCCATACACAGATGATGCAGAGGCATCCTTCAATACCGTCACACTCTCCACATCCGCCGGATTGACATTGGAAAGGCTCTGCTCTATTCCATCTATAAGAACATAAGGCTCACCTCCGTTTACAGAACCTGTTCCTCTTATATTGAAACGTACTCCTGCACCTGGTTCTCCTCCCGTTCCGTTCTCCATAGCATCTGTAACAATGACAAGACCTGCCACATTTCCCTGAAGAGCATGAGTGAGATCAGTCACAGGACGGCCGGAAACAGCATCAGCCCTTACAGTGGAAACCGCTGCAGTTATAGTATTCCTTTTCTGGACATCCATTCCTACCACGACGGATTCTTCCAGAAACAATGTGTCTCTGTCTGCTGTCTGTGCGTGTGCATGACCTGCGGCAGCCAGTAAGACGACAGCAATGATGTGATTCAGCTTTTTCATTGAAGACGTGGTTTTGTTTCAGGTGCAAAATTAAAGACCCGTTCCGGGTCCGGAATCCAAATTTAGCCATTCTATTTCAAATTTTGTCTATCGCAGGGGTTCAAAAGCATTTTTTATAAGAATCCTGAACATTTTTGAAAACCAGAAGCTTATTTGTTATCTTTGTAAGCGCCACATTATTGACAACCATGTACAAAACTATTCCTATCGTATCTATTCTTATTCTGTTCTTTTCGACAGCATCGGCAAGAGAGAACTACATTTACACTCGTATTTCTCAGAAAGAAGGACTGACATCTACAATCAATTCCATATATAAGGAAAAAGACGGAGATGTCTGGCTTGGTACTCCAAACGGTCTGTACAGTTTCAACGGCCATACCCTCCGGAATCATCAGGATTCCACACTGGCTGGAAAGCGCGTCTTCCAGACAGGCATCGACAGAAACGGTGACTTCTGGATTCTAACGAACAGGGGGCCTCTGAGGAAGAGAGGATCAGACTTTGAAGTGGTGACACCTTCCGGAGAAAATGATGAGAATCATCCTTTCCAGTGCATGTTTCAGGATGACGAAGGAATATGGTTCGGAAGCAACAGCAGGATCTACAGGTACACATTTTCAGACTCTTCACTCACCCTGTTCAAAGATCTGAATGAACAACCTTCCTTCGTGATAAACAGTATCATATTGCTGGATGAGCACACACTGCTCTGCGGCTCTCATAACGGGCTTCTCTCCATAGACACCAAGACAGGAGAGGCAAACAGATCCCTGTTTTCCTTGTTCAACGAAGTCACATCCATACTCATAGACAGCAAAGACAGAATATGGATATCCTTTTATAACCATGGCATAGCTGTCTTCGAAAAGAGCGGAAGACTTATCAGAAGATATAGCACAGCAGATTCTGCCCTGAGCAATGACGTTGTATTGTGCATGACAGAAAGGGATTCATCAATATGGGCAGGAACTGACGGAGGAGGTGTGAACATCATCGATCCCGAGACAGGAAGCATAAGGGTTCTTTCCCATATTGCCGGAGATCCATCATCTTTTCCTGCGCATTCCATTAAAAGCATATATACGGATGACTATGACAACATCTGGGCAGGAAGCATACGCGAGGGCCTTATAAGGATCAGTCAGAGCGGAATGAAGACATATTCCGACAGCCACATCGGTCTGGACAGCGGTTTGAGCAACCCTACCGTCCTATGCCTGTATCAGGACAGCACAGATGATGACATATGGATAGGCACGGACGGAGAAGGTCTGAACAGATTCGATCCTGCAAAAGGGACATTCACCCATTATCCTTCGACCCTCAAGACCAAGGTCGTGTCAATCGCTTCCTATTCGGAAACGGAACTGGCCTTGTCCATCTATGCAGACAGGATACTGCTCTTCAACAAGAATACCGGCAAGACACGTCCTCTGGAGATTGACGATGACGACATAAACTATCTGCTCCGATATGCAGGACGCAGCCTCAATCTGGCCAATGGTCCGGACGGCAGCCTGCTTCTGATAAGCAACACAGTAAGCCGTTTTGACAAGAAGACAGGAAAATGTACAAAAATTGGTTTCGACATAGGTGACAAGGCCAATGGAAATCTTCTGACCATCAGATCCGGCGATGAAGGCCTTTGGCTGCATGACTACTTCAACATCTACCTCCTGCCCGCAGGAGGATCACAGATAATCCGCAAAGGACATACAAACAAGCACAGGATCAACAGCGGACATCTCGACGGTTCAGGCAGAATCTGGCTTGCCACCGATGAAGGTCTGTGCCGCTTCAATATCTCTGACGGAACATTCTCACATGTACACACGACGCTTCTGAAGACTGCCACATCCGTGGTATGTGACGGAAGCTCAAGGGTATGGGTGGGAACAGACCACGGCCTGTATGCCTATCTTGAAAATTTCGACAGCTTCACCCTTTTCGGAGAATCAGACGGAGCCTTACGCAATGAATATCTCAGCAAACCTCGTCTGGCTTCGAGGGAAGGCGACATTTATCTCGGAGGAGTTCAAGGCCTGCTCCGTATAGACAGCGACTACTCTATCGACATGACTGAAGAGCCTGCAGTAAACCTCTATGGCCTGACCGTTGACAACGAAGTGATCCATCCAGACGGAAAGGGTCTGTACAGAATACCTCGCAACAGCAAGAGAATAGAAATAGGCGTCGCTTTGCAGGAAAAGGACATATTCCGGGAAAAGGTTTACAGATTCATGATACCGGACGTCGGAAGCGTATATGAAGGCAAGTCGCCGGTTCTCGTCCTGCAGCAGATGAACAGGCCGGGAAAGCACGACATCATGGTCACATATACAAGGCGTAACGGAGAATGGTGCGAGCCTGTCAGACTCCTGACCCTCAAGATTCCTCAGCCATGGTATCTTTCAGGTTGGTTCATTGCCGTCATCCTGCTTCTTACGGCTCTCGGCGCCGTCACCGCACATCTGTCAATGACACGTCGCCGCAACAGCAGGATACAGCTCGCCCTGAAAGAACAGGAACAGAAGGTCTATGAGGAGAAGGTCCGGATGCTTATAAACATAAGCCATGAGCTTAGAACTCCTCTCACCCTGATCATGGCGCCTCTGAAACGGCTTATCAAAGGTAAGGCAACCGGTCAGGAAGAGCAGACAGCCACACTCAACCGCATCTACAGACAATCAAAGCGTATGCGCGATCTTCTTGATATGGTCCTTGACCTGAGAAAACTTGAAGTCGGCAAGAGCGGACTCAGGATGGAGTCAACAGACTTCAATGAATGGGTAATGAACACCGTTGAAGACATAATCAAGGAAGAAGATGCTGAAGGAATACACATATTCACCGAACTTGATCCGTCGGTCGGGACTGCAGATATTGACAGAAGAAAATGTGAAACCGTGCTCATGAACATACTCATGAATGCCATAAAGCATAGTTCTGAAGGTGACAACATCATGATCAGGACATCGCTTACCGGCTCCGGCAATGTCCGCGTCAGCATTTCAGACGAAGGTCCGGGACTGGAGGAGACAGACAAGGAGAAACTCTTCAGCAGATTCTACCAGAACAACAACGAGAAATACGGCAGCGGAATAGGTCTGTCATATTCCAAGATACTGGTCGAACTGCAGGGTGGCGCAATCGGAGCTGAAAACAATGCCGGCAAAGGTGCCACATTCTGGTGGGAGATACCTTTAGAGGCCGGTATCAGCACAGAAGTTCCTGCCAGAGCCTATCTTAACGAGATCATTGAGGACAGTACTGCTGAAAACATCAGCATCCCGGAAACAGATACATTCAGAACTTCGGGGCTGAAGCTGATGCTGGTCGATGACAGTCAGGATCTTCTCGACTTCCTGCGCGAAGCTCTGACAGGAGATTTCGCAGAGATAATCACCGCATCAAGCGGAAACAGTGCCATGTCAATAATAACCGGAGGCAAGCTTCCTGACATCATCGTCAGTGATGTCAACATGCCTGACGGGGACGGATACAAGCTGTGCGCAGAACTCAAAGCCAACGAAACATACAGCCATATTCCTATCGTTCTCCTTACAGCTCGCGGTGAAGAGCAGAGCCAGAGCGACAGTTACAAGGTAGGAGCGGACGCATTCATGGCCAAGCCTTTCGAAGTCGATACCCTTATGGAGCTTCTCAGAGGAATGCTCAGGAAAAGGAATGAAATACGAAGGAAATATCTGGACAACGACGAAAAGACCACCTCAGAATACGGATCAAGCGAAGAAAGCTTCATTCTGAGACTCAACAGAATAATATCCGAACATATAGACAATCCTGATCTTGACCAGCAGCTGCTATGCAGGGAAATGGGTATGAGCCGCGCTTCCCTTTTCAACAAGATGAAGAGCATAACAGGCTCCGGAGCCAAGGAATACATCATCAGAATACGTCTGGAGAAGGCAAAGAAGCTGATTGAAGAAACGGATATGACCATAGCGGAGATATCCGACAAGACAGGATTCTCCAGCCAGAGCTACTTCAGCACGGCATTCAAGAACTACACAGGTCTTACTCCAAGTCAATACAAGCAAAAGAAATAAGAACATGAAGAAAATACTGCAAGTCGCGCTGATCCTGGTCTGCGTATTTGTCTTTACAGAAGTCTCTGCTCAGGAAGCAAGGAAATTCACCATGAAACACGGAGGTATGAAAAGGGAATACTGGCTTTACCTACCTTCCGACATCAAGCCCGATGCACCGCTGGTAATCCTTCTTCACGGCTACAAGGCCAAGGCCGAGGGATACCGTCCGGAGATGATGACTGTGGCCGAGGAAAACGGATTTGCTCTCTGCTATCCTCAGGGGGCTCTCGACGGAAAAGGAAAGACATGCTGGAACGTCGGATATCCTTTCCAGGAAGGACTGAAGACCGACGATGTGGACTTCTTATGCACTTTGGCAAGGCATCTGCAGAAGGAGCACGACCTCAGCCGCCAGAACACGTTCCTTACGGGTATGTCCAACGGTGGCGAAATGTGTTATCTCATGGCTTATCTGAGGCCTGACGTATTCACCGCATTCGCACCGATCGCCGGCCTTTCAATGGAATGGTCATATAGGAAATTCGACGCGAAGAAGGCCGTTCCTCTCATGGAGGTACATGGAACCGCCGACAAGACTTCACGCTGGGAAGGCGACCCGTCAAATGAAGGAGGATGGGGAGAATATCTTGCTGTCCCTCAAGCTGTTTCATATTGGGCAGCACAGGCGAAATGTACCCATGAAGAGACAGTCGAGATGCCTCTCGTACGCAACAAGGTCATAATGCACCGCTACATGGGCGGCGAGCCTACATGGAAAGACGGACCTGCAGTCGAGGTCCGTCTGTATGAAGTGATCGGCGGCAAGCACACATGGGCACTCAACGACATGGACACCTGCCGTGAGATATGGAATTTCTTCAGTATTTATCTGAGGTAGGAAGAATGACTCTATAGGCGGAATCATCGTTAAATACGACATACACCGCATCATATATTTTCCTTATCCTTTTCACTCCTTTGTCCACTACGCAGAAGCAATCATCAGGGTATGTATAGCGGAACAATCCGCTATCTGTTCCAAAGAACAAGGAGTCATCACTTATTGGGGCAACTGAAGTTATGGGCTCCTCACAAGCCAGTATCTCATAGACATTGTCTCCTGCCAGATATATTGCATTTCCAGACGCGACATAACACAAAAGCGCGTCTGCTGACATGTCATTTATCTGTATATCAAAGTCATACAACGGATGGAAACTACGATCCCTGAAACGGAAAAAACATAAAGATGTCTCTTGAGTAAAGAACAGTCCGACATCATGAGATAATGCAATCATGATACTGTCACATTCGGCCTTGAAGATAGGTTCATCTTTACCGGCACAGAATTGTCTTACTTCATATCCCTTACTGTAGTATATTGTATCATTAGTCCATTGGACTTCTGAATAAGATCCTGAAAACGGAAGTTTTTTAACCTGAAGATCAGGTGAGTCCAGAACCAGACACCTATCATCTTTAATCAGAAGAGGATAATCCAGAAAATCAGAGAAATAATAATCCCCTTCCAGTCCTTTTGGAGAAACGATCATTTCCACATTCTCTCCTTCCTGAAGAATGAAATACGTACTATCCGTATTTTCATGTAACGGCTGCAACATGGCCGCAATCACGAACAATAAACTGAAACTCATCACAATTCTTCTATATCAGGTCCAAAAATACTGTATAGAGCATCCCACATATCTGTACAGTCTATACCAAAAACACTAAGATCACATGACACTTTCATATACATCTTGAAAAGTGAATTTTTAGTTCTCTGAAATGTAATATCAAGATACCGCGGGTCTTCTGTCTCAATAGCCTTCATCAATCCTGCCAGAACATCTTCAGTGATTTCCATTTCCGCTTCTACAATCGCATCTGCATTATCAAGTGCTTCGATGACTTGAACAGGGGCGATGGTTTTTTGCGCAATTGCCGACTTACCGATTTCTTTCAACTCATCTACCGGCTTCTGCTTAAAGCGCTTCCATAGGTATCTATTGGACTTCTGAAACTTCTTCAAGGCATAATCAGCAGCTTCCTTCGAAAATAACGGAACATCTGAATCATAACGTTTAATCTCCAATTTTTCATCTTCCAGAGTGTTCAACATATTTCTCCTGTTCCGCACAGAAAGAGACCGGCTTGCGTTTCCTCTCAGATTGCTCATCCCCTCGATCCGCTTATCCATTTCAACCATACTCCTTTCCATTTCCTCTTCCGCTTCCTTTATCATAATGTCTGTACCGATCGTCTGATTGGTATGAGCCATAGACACAGCAGCCTGAGTTGCAATAGTATTGATGGTATTAGTTCTTTCTACAGATCTACGCGCTGCCAGTTCCTTATTGACAATTTCCAATTGGGCCTCTGCCGCAGCCACTCCCACATGGTTTACAAAACCGCTTGCCTTTCTCTCCGCAGCGTCAGATCCTGTGATTCTACGTGAGGAATAAGATCTTTTCTGAGCTTCAAGGCTTTTTTTATAGTCAAGCAATTCGGATGTAGGTATATCCTTGACAGCATCTTCCAGTTTCTGAGCAGACATATTGAAGCATGTGATGATCAAGGCAGCAACTATTACTATTCTTTTCATCTGTTTGAATATATCTGATTAAACTTCTTTTCCTGAGCCTTATTGTTAGGAGTGCTGCTTGTAGACACGTAAAGTGCTGTCATACCTGGCCAAAAATACCAGAGAACCCAGAAAGCAGGACTTCGCGCTGTTTTATACTTCCTTACATATTTGTCGTAACCTTTATAAATCCTGTAATATTCAGGCGTAACATATGCCTGACGTGACGGCTCGACAATCGGAAATAAGCCTTTACCGGTAAAGAACAGGCTATGTTCCGGAAGCAGCTTACATAACACAAATGTATCACGTTTTCTTAACGAGTCGGCATCAGTAGGACTATCGGATTTCCTTCTATGCTGTTCCAAGTCAAAATCAGCAAGCATGACATCCCGATCATCCGTCTCCCGTAATCTGACATTCAGATAGTTGTTAGTCATAGTATTTGCAGAAGAATTTCCTATCGCTATTATTGCCACGGCACTGAGAACAGAAAGACCGATTCCTATGGTCGAACTTCCTATATCGCCAATACTTGACCGAGCGATAGCCTTAACTGTACTTTTAGTGGCCTCATTCACAACAGTGGATGCTAAAATCACACCCGATTCAGACAATCCTCCATCGAATTCCATACTGCAGAACTGAACAAGATAATCCCCGTCTTCATCAATACCGAATATCCTTGATACGGTAGAATTCCTGATATCATTATCGATTGAATATTGAGAATTCTGATCAAGCACTCCAAAAATATTATGTTCAGCATCTTCTCTGACATTCATGATAATCATCGGTTTATGAGACTTCTTATCAAATGTCTTTGACACCCACATACCTTTCAAATAATCTGGGCCGGTTAAAGCAGACTTCGTCTCTTCATAAACAGAATAAGCTTCAGACAATACCGAAGAAAGATATCTGCTGGATGGTTCTTCTGACTGATAATGCCTCATCAGTTCATATATATAATGCAACTCATTGAGATCGCTCCTTGCAGAGTATATCGGAAGAAGTATATCAGCATATACCGAAGCCCTTCTTTCAAGACTGTCAGGATGAAGCAGATTCACATATAGGCCGGCTTCCTTCAACAGCTGTTCATCTGAGCCCTCCCTGACCGCATGATAAAGACGATCTTTAAAATATGAACAAGCTTCTTCATAGCTATTTCTTCTTACCTTGCGGACAGCCTTGTTCCAAGACTTCATCTGAACCTTGCGATCAGTAATATATGCTCTCTGATCTATGGTATAAAAAAGTTCACCATAGTTGTTTGCATACATATGCCGATTTATATCCGAATATGTCCACAACGTATCCCATGCATTCTGCAATTCGTCAAACTTAATATTCTGTGAAAAAACTTTATATGGAAATAAAGTCATAATAAGCATAAACAGAATAAAAAAACGTGTCTCCTGTTCTTCATATTACAAACATCATTAGTTAAATACTATCTGGAAAGCAGTCTCATTACAATACCCAGATTGAACTCCATTCTTACATAAGGATCTGAATTTGTACTGAGACTGAAACCGAGGCCTCCGAGGACACCAAAGCGTTCAGTTATCGGATATTGATAATTTGTCGCCATTATCACTCCGACCATATAGTCGCCATAACCTCTATAATAACGAGAGCCGAGGCCTATTTCCATATTCCAATGGTCTGTAGGCCACATCTGAAGACCAAGATTCCAACAAGGTCTTCCCTCTGGTCCGGAAACACCCAAGCCCACTGTCGCGCCAAAAACTACCGGTGATTGATAATTAAGCTTAACTCCAAGTCCACCATATCCATAACCACATCCTAAGCCTAGATCCAATCTATGGGCATATTTATCCCATCCCGGACCTTGGCTCAAAGCCGTAGCCAACAGCACTCCTGCAGCTGTTCCGAGAGATGAAGCAGAATTAGCAGTCACTTGCTTCTCCTTTCCCGTCACCCCACTATTCTTTGATGATCCGGAAGATCCGGTGGTGGTACGATTATTTGTACGCGCACTGGAAGACCGATAAAGGCGCACTGCGTTACACCCCGGCTTCAAAGTAACACGTTCACTGTACCATATGGTACCATCCTCGCCGACAGCACTCCATGTATTACCTTTTCCTCGGACTGAAACAGTCACGCATCCTGCAGCTCCGCACTTGGGAACTCCTGAATAGTATTTTGTTATATACCCTGCTAAATTTCCGTTATAATACACAGCAATCTTTCCTGTAACATTCTGATTTGTCCAGAAAACAACATATGTCTGTTCATCAGAAATTTCTTCGGGATCATGGGCACAAACCATTAATGGCACCAGAGCCATTAAAACACTTAACATCAGTCTTTTCATAGTGTGTGATCTGTTTAGTATTGTATATTGGACTTCCGACAATGTTCTATTGCCTGTTCGTTCCCCATTTGCGCTGCAAGTACCCGATAATGATAAGCCATCTTCATGCTTACAGGGACTCCTGCACCAACAGAATAGACCAGACTCAAACGCCATGCACTTAAAGAATCTCCGTTTTCTATTCCCATTTCCAGAAGTCTGACTCCTATCGTAGCATATTCTTTCCTTTTCTTCTTGTCTTTGACTTCATCTGCTTGGCCACATATGATAAATCCACCTGTATTCATGGCAGTGATATATCCTTGAAGAGCGGATGCACTGATCAGTTCAACACCCTTATCGAGATCTGCAGGCAGTCCCCAATCTCCTAAACAATAGCCCTTTCCCAGATTATATTGCGCCACGGGACTTCCTGCCTCAGCACTGGCCTTAACATACTCAACACCTATAGAAGGGTCAAATAAAGGAGAGCTTTCCTTCATATAAAGATCTGCCAATTCTGCATTAGCCTCTTCATGACCTGCATCCAAAGCCTTCTTATACCAATAAACGGCTTTCTTGTATTCCTGTATGTTGTTGGAAGCGTACAGGTGGCCTAAAAAGAGCTGTGATGCTGTATTACCGGCTTCGGCCTCGTATCTAACATATTCTATCACAGAATCTTGCATTTCCTCGCTGCATTTACCTTCATTTATTATAATACGTACTTCATTTTCTATATAGTCATACAACTCGTATTCCGGATGTGATAAGGAATAGACACTCATATATTGATTGACTGCATCGTCATATTGACCTGAATCTGCAAACTCATTTCCCCACATCACCTTTGAAAAGATATTACCTCCCTGAGCTGACCTAATCAGCCACTCCATATATTTATCTTCATCTGGTTCGACTCCATCACCATCCCGATAACATAAAGCCAACCCCTTTTGAGCTTGAGTATTCCCTAATTCAGCAGAAGACATCAAATATTCCATATAAGAATGTTCGTCTGGTTCTAGTCCGCATTTTCCATTCCTATATATATTAGAAAGAGTCAGCATTGAGTAAGTATCACCATTATCAGCAGCCTGGTTCAACCAATAAAGGGCTTTTGTATCGTTCTGTTCAAACGGAATATCCTGATGATCTAGTACTAATGCGTCTTGCTGAATTATATAATGATAAAACAGCGGTTGAAACATGGAATGCTTCATGAGATCTGTATAGTATTCCATAGCAAATCCCTCATAAAACATATGTCCCAGACAGCCCTGAGCAGTAACATAGCCAGCCGAGGCTGATGCCGTGATATCATTCACCCCCTGCTCAATATCCTGTGATGTACCCATCCCTATGATATGGCAAAGTCCTTTCTGATATAAAGCTTCGACATTACCCTGTGAAGCCGCCTGACTGATCCAATAGAAACCCTTTGCCAAATCTATCTGCAGGTGTTCACCTGAAATATAATCCGTACCCAGAATCAATTGAGACTCCGGGTCCCCAGCTTCTGCGCTGGTCAATAATTTTTCCGCATCGAACTCCTGAGCAGCTAAAGAGAATGTCAACAAAGACATAATACATAGAAAAAAGACCTTGTATTTCATGGTTAACAGAAATGTATCCCTGCCTCAGAAGGATATTGACAATAAAGAAAGTGTGAGGCCGATTCCGTTTACCAAGTCGAAGGTTGTGGCTACCCGAATAAAAGTAAACGCTTCAATGCCCCACACTCGGTATATATGTGAGACATTAAAGCGCACTGGCGCCTTATCACAATAGAATATACCAAGAATGAGTGCTGTCCGCCGCCTTTTATTCGTGAAAACTGCCACATTTTCGACTTAGGCATGGAAAACACTTCCTATATAATTATCAAGAATCTGTTCTTGACATTACAAAGTTAGGAATAATTCTTTAACGGGCAACACTCACTACGGGCATTGAAGAACGAAGATTATCATATAAAAAAAATCTTTGTACTTGGTATTTACATAGAATGAATTATTTGCATTAAAGATTGGTAGCCGTGGGTCACGATAGATAAAGATCTGGCAGTGAACGCTTCCCCGAAGATTTTATGTTTCAACTCTCTCAAGAAGAGAATCTCCGTTATCTTGAAAGTTCCAACTTGAAATCGTAAATTGCCACTTGCCTTTACTGAGAATGGGATAGCTATGCTCAGCAGCGTACTTCGTTCAAGGACTGCCATTACAGCAACCAAATTCTTTTTAACAGAATGGATCAGCTTGAGAAGCATCAGATCTTGATTGAGCAAAAAATTAATGATACAGATATCAGGCTGAAAAAATCATCGGTAGATTACTTGATCATAAAAAATAGTAGAAATGTGCAAAGGATAAAAACGGTACCTTAACAATCTTCTTAGAAGCTGAAGCGAAATATGTTCACTGTTACTCCAGAGCAGCATCCGCACCGACCTTTGCCGAGCGGCAGTTATCGACGTAGGTGTCGCCGTAATCATAATATTCCGCTGCCGGTACACCCTTTACGTTCTTTCGGTCGCCGAAGGGTTTCTCGACATAGACAAGCAGGCGCAGATTGTCCGGATTGCAGTATTCCGGTATTGTGCAGGAATAGTTTCCGGTCCAGATTGTGCCGTCCTTTTCTATGTTTATCACATCGCCTTTGACATCGCTCAGGGATACTCTTGCGACGTGATCATGTTCATAATTGCTCGATGCTCCGTTCTGGTATCCGATTATGTCATCTTCAAGCAGGAGCACCGTAACCCTGTAATAATCAGCTTCTTTTATATACAGTGTCACTTCTGCTGTCAGCTGTCCGTCTTTCTGAGATGACTTCATTGCGATGCCCGTACATGCAGGGAAATTCTCTGTCGTTTCCTTTGCCACATCCACAGCTGCTGTGGCTGTCGTAGCTGTCTGGCTGTAGTTAGGTATGCTGGCCCTGGAATCGATTATTCCGGTAGGAAAACCCGAGACCTTGAATCTGGATATGAGCCTGGCAGCATCTGCGAATTCCAGACCTCCGGAACCATGTATGCTGACGACTTCGAGACTTCCTCCAAGACTTGCCCTGGCCGATTCGAACGCCGTGGCCATATAAGGACAGTATCCGCACCAGTCGGCGGTAAAGCGCATGGCAAGAGAACGATCCTTGAAAGCGTCATACATCCAGTCCTCGCCTTCCGTTCCGGCAGCCCTCTGGGTGATGGTAAATGTCAGCCTGTTCCTGCCGGATATGAATTCCACGGTTCCTGTACGTGGTTCCGGATATGGATTCGGATCCACCGAGAAGAAATGCATATACCTTCTTACAGCCTTGGACTGAGCACTTTCCGAACCCTTGATCCAGTCGGCCTCGATCTCATATGAATAGTCAACATCGGTAAACAGGTTGACCTCTGCAGTACCTCCTGCAGCGCTGATGCTCTTGCTGTCTTCCTCAAGTTCAAAAGTAGGCACATATGCCTTCTGAGTCACCGTTACGGTCACATATACATCCTCCGAGCAACATATCTTCAGCTGGATGTTCCTGTCATCAGCATCCATATTTGCATCCGCTATAACCTTTATTCTGGCGTTTCCTGCAAGACCTTCGGCAGGAGCCACCTCCAGCCAGCCGGCTTCAGACGGAACCTCGACATACCAGTCACTGTCAGATGTGAAGAATACTGTCTTCTCTTCACCTCCGGAAGACATTTCCAGCAGATCCTTCTGGGAATATGCAAGTTCTATTACCGGCTTTACTTCCGGCTCGGGTGTACAGCCGCTAAGACCAGCTGCCACGGCAATAAGCAATATGTAAAATACCTTTTTCATGATCATCTGTAACAAAGTCGTAAATATATGCAAAAAATCCGGAAGCCATTGCTGGAATCCGGATTTATTGTGTGGCAGGAGTCCTGCCTGTGTCTTTGCTTCAGATTACTCTGCTGCTGGTGCCTCAGCTGCTGGAGCAGCCTCAGCGGCCTTCTTCGAGCTACGACGAGTAGTCTTCTTAGCTGCCTTCTTAGGAGCTGAAGCGAGAGCTGCCTCGTTGAAGTCAACGAGCTCGATGAGAGCCATGTCAGCTCCGTCACCCTGACGGAAACCAGTCTTCAACACGCGAGTGTATCCACCTGGACGGTCAGCGATCTTTGGAGCAACAGTGCGGAAGAGCTCTGTAACAGCCTCCTTGTTCTTGAGGTAGCTGAATACAACACGACGAGAATGAGTAGTATCCTCCTTTGACTTAGTGATGAGAGGTTCTACATACATCTTGAGAGCCTTTGCCTTAGCTACAGTTGTCTGAATCCTCTTGTGGAGAATGAGTGAGGTAGCCATGTTAGCAAGAAGGGCCTTGCGGTGACCGCTCTTACGACCAAGATGGTTGATTGCTTTATTGTGCCTCATATTGCTTAAACGTTCTTTTTCTTAGGTTCAATATTATACTTGGTAACATCCATTCCGAATGAAAGCT
>JAFSBV010000043.1 GCA_017437125.1 Bacteroidales bacterium
GGTTTCCTCGGCCTGCGCTTTCAGATTGTTCATCAGCCCGACCCACTTCATCGGGTCGCTGGCTTTCATGCTCTCCGTCACGCCGTTCTGCTTCATCAGTTCGGGGATCAGCTGCTCCAGTCTCCGGTTCGCCGTCTCGTCGATCTCCCTCAGATGGGGGTACAGGGTCTCCGACAGGATCATGCTGTTCCACAGTACCTGCCGGTGCTCCTGCAGATACTGCTTCCTCATCCGTCCGTACTTGCCCAGGGGCTTCGTCTCGGTCTCGGAAAGGGTCAGGTTCGGGATCAAGTAATCCCCGGTCTGCGTGTAGTTCAGATTGTTCTTCATGGTACTGTGTCCTTTCTGCCTGTGCCTGCAGGCTTGCTTCGCGTTCATAGTTCTTGATGGAGACCTCAATCTGCCGCAGTACCTGCTCACTGGTATTGCTGATAACAGAGCCGAGAGCGGCAATGGTATCGCGGGTGTTGAAGTCGAATACGCTCAAAAAGTCCTCATGCTCAAAGTAGTCGCCGGGGTTCAATCCGCAGCGGGACATGAGCGTGTAGGTGGTACTGACAGTTGCCGCGTTCTTGAACGCCACCCCTACATTGTAATCATCATACTCTTCCAAGAAAGAGTCAGCAAGGATGCCGAGAATATCACGGCTGTTGTCGTTCCAGTATTCGGTTACGAGCTGCGAAGCAATCTGTTCAAGCTGATTGGCGAGACCCTTATCACCAGAAACGGCATAGCGCTGTTCCAAGGCCGATGCAACAGCATCCCGATGATCGTCCCGATATTCCCACAGAAAAGGGCGGCGGGAATTTTCCCGACCGCCCGTGTCTGCAACATCGAAAACATATTTGAGCCTTGGATTATCGCCGCTGGTGTCGATCAGCGCAATGCCCTTGGAACCGCGACGGACATAACGGCCCATCTGCTTGTTCCAAAGATCATAGTCAGCGCAAGCAGTAGCGTTCGGCTTCTGAGCAAAGATCATCAGCTGCTCATGGAACGGATACTTGTACAGGCGACCGGCGGTTTCGAGGAATGCTGTCCACTCGCCAAAGCTGCCGGTAACTTGCTTCGCTGTGTGATCGGCCATTTGTGCGTAGAAATCCAATTTACTCGGCATCAATGTCCTCCTCGTTAAAATCGGGGAAAAGCTCCATGGCCTCATAGTCCTCATCAGACATAGCGCGAAGCTTCTTGATCGCAGAGTCAGTCATCTGCAGAAGCTCCGTTTCGTCAGCCTCAAGCTGTTCCCTCATGGTAGACAGGGCTTCGATCAGCCCTGTTCTCGTACCGGTGTCGTAGATACACATGAGATTGAGTTCGTCGTTGGTGAAGATCATATCAAATCCCTTTCCGCACTTCTGTGCATTGTCGTTGCTTTTCTGTCCTCTTCTTGGTACTGGCGCAGTTTGGCGAGAATAGACGGTTTCTTTGCCTTGGTATCAGCTGCCTTTTCGGGGGCGGCTTTTTTAGGAGGTTCTGTCTGACGGGAGCCATTATTCACAATGCCATCGATCATGCCGTAATCGTCTTCCATCTGCATTTCAGCATTTTTCAGATAATTTCCGGACTGGATAAAAGACGGCAGTTCCTTGTAGCCCACGCTATCGACATAGTGACAAGATACCACACCGTTCTGCTTGAGCGCCACGATGTCGCTGACAGACAGGCTGTGACCGGTGAAGTCTGCAGGATGGTCGAGGTTGAAGGTCTGATACAAACGCTCCAAGGTGTCGATCTGAGTGGACGCAGGATAAAGCGCCCCGGTGTAGATCAGATCGTAGTTTTCGGGCTGCGGCTCGATACCTTTCTTGTTGAGCCATTCGGAGTTCATGAAACGGAGATCGGCAGTAGCATCATCACGCTTCAGCTGATAAATGGCGTAGGTATCGCCGGGGCTTTCGAGGAACGCCTGCTCTCGCTTCTGACGAATGGTTTCCATATCCATCGGGGGGATTTGGTCCTTAATTGCGTCCCAATCCTCACGGGTAATACCGAAGCAACCGGAGAACAGCACAATGTCCTCTGCCTCAAATGCCATAGCCTCGGTA
>JAFSBV010000071.1 GCA_017437125.1 Bacteroidales bacterium
CAACTCCGATATGTGCTTCTCACATCGCATATTGGATATGCCGTTCTGTATGCTTGCAGCAAAGGATAAAGAGAACGATGAGAGAGTATTCAACTAACTATCAAAGAATATGGAAAAGTCAATCAAGGTATCCAATAGAGAGATAGCGATACGAGCCTTCGACCATCTGAGGCAAGAGAGAAAGAGCGACTCTGCACTGCGACTGGCTCACCACCTGCTGCACTATGACCGCATATCACTCGGCATAGGCGAGGTGGATTGGGAGATAGATATGGCAATCCAGAAGTTCGGAGGTAATCCCCGAATAGGATACCGATATACGGCACATTTCAGTTTGAACGCAGAAACGGAGATGGAGAAAGAGAGATACGAAGAGATATTCAACGGTAAAGAGTAACCGAAGGGCGGCCACAAGGTCGCTCTTCGCATTTATAGACATATGTACGGGAAACAGAATCCTGCCGTACACAGGTAACGACAAATGAACGAAACAAAGAAAATACTCACAATGGAGTTCATAGAAAGCATAATGGATGAGAACTACACCCTCGTATGGGTGGACTATCGGGAAAGTTTTGATGAGAACCGAAACCTCTTGCAACAATGCCTTGAGAAACAAGGCTGCGAGGATCTATGGTCTAAAGTCGAGGATTGGTACGAGGATACCGAGGAGCAGGCAACACAAGAGATTATCAAAGGACTGAAGAGCCACTGCATCGACTTCCACGACTTGGAAGAAGACGAGGTTGAAGCATTCTTTGAAGAACACGATGATGAGATAAGGGACGAGATACGCGAGCGTGATGACTCGACACCCGTGAACGACCTTATCAAGAACACCAATGACATTCCAGTACGGGTGGAGATGCTATCCAACTACGACTGCATCAACTCCTGCTGGTTGGAGTCACAAGGCGGCTTCCGATACAAGGATAGTTACTTCGGAGATATGATAGATACCCTTCGCCTCAACCCTGCAAAGGTGAAGAAGGCATTGACCGATAAGGGATATACGGTATATGGAAGATTCCCGAACAGAAAGTATCGTGACGGTAAGGAGCAGGTATCCTACGAGGATTTCTGCCAGGAGTTGGAGAACTCCTGCTGTGGAGCCAACCTGCTTACCTACATAGGTCTTATAAGCCTCAGAGACCTTTACGATGCCGACTTCAAAATCAAGGAGGTCATTATCCCCAAAGGTAACACCTGCGGGCTGTTCAGCTCGATGTATGGTGGTGGCAGTCTGATAGAGATGGAACTCAAAAGCGATGTCAGAATCCGACTGGATAAGGCACGCAAGGACGGATACGGCTTCCGCCTGCGACTTGACAATGAACGCTCCGAGTATGACTGCTCCATCAAGCATGTCTATGGCGTATGCGACTCCTTCTTTGGTAAGCAGGTAAGCATTGTTCCGGCAAGCTAAATCAGTATTAACCATAAAAACATCAATGTATGAAAAAGATTGAAGTAAAGGTAAGATACCTCTTCGAGGGGACTTACACCGTAGCGGCAGATGACCGCAATGAAGCACGCACAATGGTAACAAGAGATTGCGGGCTGGTATTGGGTGGAAACATCCACACCACACTCGATGATGACGAGGTGGATTGGGAGTTCGATGTTCACCCCGATATGCAGATTCTATCCTACACAGAGTTGGAGAAGAAGCAAAAGCCGAAGCGTCTGAAGATGGATTTCTCCGATAGAATAGAGACACTCCGTAAGGACATCATTGATGCCATACGGCAGTTGCTCTACTCGCATGGACTGACAGAGATAACCTTCCCCGAAGAGCAGGATGATCCTGTATGGGTGATATGGTTCGATAACAATGCGGATCCATTTGAGTGCAAGGTAACAGGTATTCAAGTGACGGACAACAGTATGACTGTTATAGCCCACGAGAAGGAGGCAAACTTTGAGGCTACCTGCCATACTCCGTTTGAACTCGGAGCATCCAACATAGATTGGTTGCAACAGATG